>NZ_QICX01000002.1:0-346688 GCF_003201365.1 Chryseobacterium sp. CBTAP 102 | reverse complement strand
CTTTATGCCAGTAAGCGTCCTGCCATTCCCAAAAGTCTTCCTGTTTTGGGATATCTCCATTTTCGAAATAGAGTTTTAATTCTTCTTTTGTTTTCATAGTGTTAATTGTATAGGTCCATATGGATTAATGTTGTTTCCAGAATATCATTATTATGAGTTATAGGCTTTTTGGTACAGAAAATGTCTTCTATTTTGTTCTGTTATATTCATCTAAATATTCAGCTAAGAAAACTCTTAAATAGTTGGTAAATGTTTCCAATCCAAAAGTAATAGCATCACTATCATTGCTTTTAAAATCTGGATTGAATCGGAAGTTCTGGCAAACCTCAAATGTTGAAGCATATAGAGCACCTAAAGATTTCATTGCAGACCCGGTAAAGCCTGGACCATTATAATTGTTTGACTGCCCAATGTAATAATCATCGGATTGTGGAATTAGTAAAGATTTAGCCTTGTATTTCGCTGACAGTTCCTTTATTAAGACATTAGCTGAGCTTTGGCCTAATTCAGAGCCAAGATTTACTATCCATGCCATATTATAGTTTTTCGGATCTGCCTGCGGTGTACCGTGGAAATTATGAAAATCTACACCCATTACTGTGTTTGATGTAATTTTTTCCTGCATGAATCTATATATTGCCTGGGATTCAATTTCTGATAATGCTGCCGGACCAGGATATGTAGGATCTGTGGTAGTACCTCCAGCTGCCCAGAACGTTGGGAAATTTCTATTTAGATCAACTGAGTTAAAATTCTTGCGCGTTCCTGTACCGGATCCAGCATTCCATCCATGTGGATTTGCGAACGGTATAATCACGAATTCAATATTAAATCTTAAATACTCTAAAAACGGGTGCGATTTCCAGTTTGTAAGAACTTGTTTCATAAGTTCATAAACAACAAATGAAGGGGTCTTTTCAAAACCATGAATTGAACAATTCAAAACAATTCGTGGCAATGTTTGAGCATTGTTCCCGGTAGAATCCCCGGCAGCTAACTTGTTAGGTAAAAAAGTATAACCGTAAATCGGGAGCTTTCCTTCAACATTGGTGTCTGTAGGAACATCAGTGGTAAGGGTTTCTTTAATAATTGAATATCCGGAAGGAACTTTGGTTATAAGTTCATCCCATTTTAATGTCCATTCTCTACAATCTTCGTAAGGTTTTTTGGGAATCCCAGATCCATCCGGACCTGCATAACTTTCTAGTGCTGGTGCAGAATAATAATCATTGAAACTACGAGATCGTGCAAACTTTATAAACCCTAAAGGATTATTAAAAACGTCTGATTTTTTATATAATGTTCTGCTTACATTACTGTTATTGCTTACTCCTGAATTACTTTCAACCACTCTTTTCTGGTTGGGAACTTGAGACCAGTCAATTGTTACTTTTCCATATATTGTTGCATTAGACTCCCTTTTAGTGCCTGATCTGAGATAATATGTTTTTACTCCTGAGTGTAATACAGGATCGTAGGGTATAGAAAAAGCATTATTAAATTCATCTGCATACAGGAAGAGCGCTGGTTTACCTGTTTCTGCATAAATAAAGCCCAGATATGAATTGGTTGCTGTAGTATTTTTCCCCAGCCCATATAATGTAATCAAAGCATTGTCTTTTACATTATAAAATTCAGCATCTAGAATTGCTTTACTGAGCCAAAATTTTTCATCTGACGTTCTCGGTTCCTGCCAGGTTGAAAATGTTTTATTATACAAAACATCAGCAGATGCCACAGGCTTTATTGGGTACACAGTTGTTCCGACCGTATTGATTAAGGTATATCCTTTTGCTCCAAAAATATCCTGTATTGTTGAATTTAAATTTAATACATAAAATAAAACATAATCATTGGCCCCCAAAGGTCTTGCAGCATTATCATAAATGGTAACTGCTCTTGCATTTGTGCTTAGCGTATTATAAACAATTGCATAATAAGTGGGATTTACAGAAGTATCGACAGACTGTGCCCGAACATTAAATACACCTTGGTTCGTAATAATTTTATTTGTTGAAGAGCCAATTAATGTAACAGTATTAGCAGCAGTGTCAATTGTCAAAGTTGTTGAATGTGATGTGAAAATACCCGATGACTTTGGAAGTGGGAAATAAACCTCCCAATTAGCATTATTACCCGGGATAGCACTTGTAATATCTATTTTAGCTTTCCATAAGATATCAAGATGCTTAACAACTTCACCAGCTTTGTAAGAGCCCAGAACCCAATTTCTAACGCCTCCTGTTTTAATATTTTCCAGCAAACCTCCGACACCTATGGCATCAATGCCTGTAATTTTTTCTGATGGAATCATATCACTTTTATGCCAGTAAGCGTCCTGCCATTCCCAAAAGTCTTCCTGTTTTGGGATATCTCCATTTTCGAAATAGAGTTTTAATTCTTCTTTTGTTTTCATAAAATTTTGTGTGATTTGTAGGTTAATAAATTCATTTTTTCTCCTTTTATGGATGGCGGAGTTTCCATTTTTATCCTGTATTTTCAGACATAGTTCTGGCTGTCCAGCATTTTGTGAATGGTGAATTCAAAGGTGTTGAGACTATTTAATGAGATGGCTGTGCGTGTGTTATAGAGATATCTAAGATAATGGCGGACAGCGTCAGAACTTGTCGTGTTTTTTAAATTTATTTAAAAAACATCTTCTTCAGGTATTCCTTTTTCAAAATCTTCTCTGAAGAAGTTTTCAATGTCATTGAGATAGTTTTCATAATCCATCTCAGCATTTTCGATATCGCTCCATTCTATCGTATAGAGATCTTCATCGATGAGTATATCTGTATTGTGATCTGGTGTTTCCATGTTTTGTGTGATAAGGTGTTGGTTATAATTTTTTGAACATATTTCAGGCTGTTCAGCATAGGTGAATGTTGAATTCAAAGGCTTTTAAAAATTTTTATGAATTGTTGTTTTGTGTCTTTTTTGATATTCCAAAGGTAATCGGGTGAAACGACAAAACTTGACGTGTTTAAAAAAGATTTTTAAATTTTTCGCTATAATCTCAATAGCTTATATGAAGGGTTTATAAGGTTAAAAGCTTATATTTTATTTTTGATGAGCTTCTGAACAATTTGGTTTAATGTTTCTCTGTTATCATCAATATAGCTCAATCCGGCTTGTATCAGATTCTCAATATTGGATCTTCTTACATTATCCATGGCGGGAGAAGCATTTTTCAATGAAGGATTCAAACGGTAATAGTTTTTTTGATTTCTAAGGCCCAGAGTCTGAAACATCTGTTCCAGCTGATAATCTACAGTTTCTGCGTTGGCAGACATCAAAATGTCAACGATTGGGCCTACCCAGCCAATTTTTCCTGCTTTTTCCAGTCTTTTAAAAGAGTAAGGTCTTGCTTCAATTCCTGTTCCGATAGAGACGATGATCATATCGTTTACACTTGGATGGTTGGCTTTCTGATGGTTTTTTAAAACTTCTGCAAAAGGGATCTTTCTTGCTTCAGCATAGGCGCAGAGTGCAGGATTATTCGCAAACATTCCACCGTCAATCAGGCTGAAGATCTGTCCATACATAGATTTGATCTGCACCGGACTAAAATAAGTGGGAGCCGCTGAAGTCGCTCTGCAGATATCTCTTACAAAGAAATTGTCTGTGCTGAGGTGGGCTTTCCAGGAGTTGAAAAGTTTTGCTCTTCTGTTTTCAATATCATAACTCGTTATTAAACATGGTTTTATGAATTCTTTTAATTCTAGATTTCCAAAAAAGTCATTTAAGTTTTTTTCAAGAGCTTCCTGGGAAATTTTTTCATTCAATAATCCGAATGGATTGACCAGTTTTTCCCAAAAGGAAACCTGGAAAATGTCGCCACCCTTTTCAGCATATAATTCCAACCCTTTTTGAATAGAATATTTTGCTTTTCGGGTTTCATCAGGAGAGAGAATAATAGAAGCAATCAGACCTCCGGTACTGCTGCCGGCCACCAGATCAAAATAGTCTCCCAACTTGGCAGCCGGCTTATCATAATACTGGAGCTGTTCTTCTATGTAACGCAGAATAATGCAGGTTACGATTCCCCTTATCCCACCTCCGTCCAAAGAAAGAATGGTTGTCTTTTTCATGTGATATTTTTAATGGTTTTTTAAAAGGACACATGCAATCTTAAATCTACAGAATCCGTTGAATAATCAAAAAATGTTGAGATTCCATACTTAGATTTCATTGCTTTTTTCGTTGTTTTCTTATAAAGCAAAGGTAGGCTGGGGAAGCGACAGAACGTGTCGTATTAAATTTAATTTCAAATAAATAACACTAAAAAACAACGTAATTCTGCTGGTCTTTTGGCATCTTCAAAAGCTTTCTCCAGCTGGTTTTTACAGGTCCTTTTTTAGAAGGAATGTTCTTTTTTTCAAAGTGGGGAAGATCTTTAAATGTTTTCCAGTTTCCACCCCAATCCCAGCCGTGGCGGGCAAATATTTTTACACATTCGTACCAGTCTGCAACGTTGTCATTATCCCAGTCTTTTGCCGTATCCCAACTTGCTGTTTTCCCGTCAATCATAAGACAGATGTCTACTGCCAGGCCATAATTGTGAATACTTTGTCCTGCCTTTGCATTGGTTACTTTTTTTCCTGAAGTAATTCTTCCGATTGCATACAGCTTTTCCTGCTCTTCAAAAGATCTTAATCCCTGAGTGATCCGTACTTTGGCTCTTCCGGTAAGTGCTTCATCACATTCCTGTATAATTTGCTTCACTTCATCTCTTACCAACGGGTGAAGCTTCTGAATTCTTTCTAAGGTTACTTTGTCCATATTTCTTATTTTGTTACAGGACAAAAGTATAGCGCGGATGCGACGAAACTTGACGTGTTTTATTTGAATTTTGATTAAAATTATATAACATTCTATCAGAGGATGAAAACATAAAAGGGAGACATATTCAGAAATGCTTAAATTAATCTATACACAAAAAAATGAGAAAATTTGCTTTTAAATTTTTAAAAATCAAATAGAAGTAGTAAATATGACGGATAAAACACAATATTAATGCATACTATCCTACCTTTTTTATTAGCCATGATTGTGGCCATTGTGCTGCTCAATATGTGGGCTGCAAAGCTAAAAATTGCTTACCCTATTTTGCTCGTTGTATTCGGATTGCTGGTCAGTTTTGTGCCAGGTCTTCCGGTTGTAAAGATCAATCCCGATCTTATTTTTTTTATCTTTTTACCTCCTCTTTTATTTGAAGCAGCATGGTCAATTTCCTTTAAAGAAATGAAACGATGGTGGCGTATTATCGGAAGCTTTGCTTTTTTGGTAGTATTTTTTACGGCACTGGCAGTAGCAGTGACGGCTAATTATTTTATACCCGGATTTACACTTGCTCTCGGGTTTTTGCTGGGAGGCATCGTATCTCCACCGGATGCCGTGAGTACAGGAGCCATTATGAAGTTTGTAAAAATACCCTCCACTACATCTGCTATTCTGGAAGGTGAAAGTTTGCTGAATGATGCATCTTCACTCATTATATTCCGTTTTGCTTTAATTGCTGTAGGAACAGGACAGTTTATATGGCAGGAAGCTTCGCTGGATTTTTTATGGATGGTAATAGGCGGGGCAGGAATCGGGTTACTAGTGGCATGGATTTTTGTACAGGCTCACAAAAGACTTCCTACAGAAGCTTCTTCAGATATTGCACTCACACTTATTGAACCTTATCTTATGTATTGGATTGCAGAACAGTTTCATTCTTCCGGGGTGTTGGCTGTAGTTTGCGGAGGGCTGTATATGTCAGGTAAAAGATTGATATTTTTAAACAGTACCAGCCGTATTATGGGATATAGCGTATGGCAAAGCTTTGTATTTATTCTGAATGGTATTGTATTCTTAATAATAGGACTCGAACTTCCTGAAATTGTGGGAGGGCTGAGCTCTGAAGGAATTCCTTTAAGAATTGCTATCCAATATGGAGTGTTGGTGACCGGTATTCTGATTGCCGCCAGAATCATAAGTTCTTATGCTGCTATGCTGGCTACATTGATTTTCCGACCAAGTGTTGCTCCTCGTGCTTCTTCTGCAAGAAGACGCCTGTTGATGCCTCTGATGCTGGGATGGACGGGAATGAGAGGTGTTGTCTCATTGGCTGCTGCACTTGCCATTCCGATTACCCTTGAAAACGGACTCCCTTTTCCCAACAGAAACCTTATCCTCTTTATTACTTTCGTTGTGATTCTGCTTACCTTACTCGTACAAGGACTTACTTTGCCCTACTTTATAAAATACGGACATGTATTTGATGATTTTACAGATGAAGAGAAAGATAAAAAGGCGAGGGAAGAAATAAAACATCAACTGAAACAGCATGTTTATCATTTTCTTAAAAATAAGCATGAAAATGAACTGAACAGCCATGCAGGATTAGAAAGAATGCTGAAACAATGGGAGGAAAAAATACAGACTCATAATACAGACTGGATGAATGAAAAGACCAAAGATATCTTTTTTGAAATGCTGGAAAGCCAGAGACAGTTTCTTTCAGAATTGAATAAAGATATTTCCGTTAATGAAGAAATTATCCGCCATCAGCTCTATCAGCTCGACCTTGAGGAAGAACGCTTAAGGATGATTTAATCCGTATCACAATCAATGTTTTTGAAAACAAAATTAAAGCGTTAATGCGACAAAACATGTCGTGTTTAAAAATTTTATTCATTTGTTTTTCAGATTGTTAAATGTGATGTTAATTATGGTTTAAAAGATTGTTTTATTCTTTAAAAACTATAATTTTGTGTAGAATTTTACTATACAATTGTCATGTATGCTCTGGTAGATTGTAACAATTTTTTTGTTTCGTGTGAAAGGACTTTAGATCCTGACCTTGAAGGCAAACCCGTTGTGGTATTATCCAACAACGATGGATGTGTTGTGTCCAGAAGCAAAGAGGCAAAGGATCTGGGGATTCCTATGGCTGCTCCCGCATTCAAGTATAAAGAGCTTTTTCAGAAATATGATGTAAAAAGCTTTTCAGCAAAATTTGAACTGTATAATTACAAAAGCCAGCAGGTTATTAATATCGCTAAATCGTATGTTCTTGATCATGAGGTTTACAGCATTGATGAGCTTTTTCTTGATTTGACGGGATTCAAGTACATTGATATTTATGAATATTGTCTCAAGATCAGAAATGAGATTGATGAGAAAGAAAATATTCCGGTAAGTATAGGAATTGCGCCCACCAAGACTTTATGTAAAGTGGCAAACAGAATCGTAAAAGAATTTCCGGATAAATTTAAAGGAGTGTATATTCTGGATACTCCTGAGAAAATTGAAAAAGCTTTGAAATGGCTCAATATAGGAGACGTGTGGGGAATAGGGAGAAGGCTTGCTGCCAAAATGAATGACAATGGGGTATACAAGGCATGGGATCTTCTTCAGAAACCTGAAATGTGGGTTCGAAAAGTTATGGGAATTCATGGAGTAAGAATGATCCATGAACTGAGGGGAATTCGTCAGCTGGAACTGGATGCTCCTTCTCCTAAAAAATCCATAGCGGTTACCCGAAGTTTTATGCAGATGCTTACAAAGAAAGAAGAAGTACGGGAAAGAGTAGAGACTTTTGGAATGTATTGCTCGGAAAGATTAAGAAAGCAGAATACCTGCTGTAAAATGATCACTGTTTTTGTACAAACCAACCGGTTCAGAAAAGATCTTCCTGAATACAAAAATGCGGTGACCCGCATTCTTTCTAATCCTACCAATTCGTCCATTCTCATCGGAAGGGTGGTTAATGAACTTTTTGAATCGGTTTACAGAGAAGGGTTTCATTATAAGAGAGCAGGAGTAATGGTGAATGATTTTGTGCCTGAAGATCAGAGACAGATCGGTCTTTTCGAGGAAGATATTCAAAACCAACACCTTCCTGTGATGAAAGCTATGGATGCGATGAACAGGAAATTTGGAAAGGATAAAGTGAGACTGGGAAGCATGAGCGGGGAAAATACCTTTGGGCGCGCAAAACTGTCCCCGGAATATGAGGCCTTTCTGAAAAAAAACACATTACCGGAAGCGAACTTCAGATTTCATTAAGAATATCTCGTCTGCAGTTTATATCTATTTTCTTTCATATTTCCAGTTTCTTCCTTTACCCTCAGCGATCCATTCTAAAGCCTGATCCATTCTTTTATGTCGCGTAGCTTCTGTTTTAGCATCTGCAATCCATGTAATATATTCCTTTCGGAAAGATGGGGAAGCCTTCAAAAATACGTCAAGAGCTATCTGATGGGTATTTAAGACATCCTGAAAATAGTCAGGAACCTCCATTTCTGTTTTGGAAGGAGCTGCTTTTTTCATGGTAACGCCCATATCCGTAAGCTCCATGGCTTCCTTAATCGCTTTTTTCAGCTGAGGTTTGGAGGGAAGATCCCCGATTTGTGCAATTTTTCCTAAACTGAACATTGAATTTTTCTCAATATCCTGAGTGATTTCCTGCATGGTTTTCATTTCTCTTTCAAGCCAGAATCCAAAAGTACAATGCTGTTTGAAAGAAGCCATGGCACAAAGATTTTTCCCTTTATAGATAAAGTGCGGAAAACCCCACTTCATCGTTTCTTCGGCATCAGGACAGAATTCATGAACGGCTTCACGGATGTAATGCAGGATAGGTTTTGCAAAATCCTGTGATTTTTCAATATATGCATCAATTGTAGAACTATACTTCTCCATCATGTTTATTGGAATAATTGTACAATTTCATTCACAAGGAATTTTACCTGATCAGGTCTTCCTCTGTCATTTTTAGGGTTGTTGGAATAACTTCCGGTTTTTACAATAACCATATTGTGTTCAGGAACCATAATGATAAACTGTCCCTGCAATCCCAGAAAATAATAATGTTTGATAGGATTGTCATGATTGATCCAAAGCCCCATTCCATAAATGTTTTCAGACTTTTCTGTTGGAGTTCTCATCTGTTCAATGAAATCTGCATTAAGGATCTTATGAGATCCGACTTTTCCGTCATCCAGAAACAGCTGTCCGAGTCTGGCAAAATCTCTTGCATTGGAATGAATACAGCAATAGGCTTTTTCTATACCATAATCATCTGTGCTCCATTTGGCATTTTGTTCCATTCCCAGAGGACTCCAGAATTTTTCTGATAAATAACTTGCCAATGGCTTATCCAATGCTTTTCGAAGAGCAAAACCAAGAAGTTGGGTAGAGCCGCTTTGGTATTCAAATCTGGCTCCTGGTTCTTCCTTGAATTTCCTTGAAAAAACAGCTTTTACAAGGCTTTTTCCGTAATAGGCTTTAGCATTGGGAAGAAAAGGATTGTTGTAGTCTTCATTCCAGTCTAATCCGGCTTCCATCTGAGCTAAATTTTTAAGAGTAACCTGATTTCCGAAAGGTTTATTTTTAAATTCCGGATAAAATTCTGAAAGTTTTTCATCGATAGTCGGAATAATTCCTTCTTCCAGCGCTTTTCCCAAAAGCATCACAGTCACTGCTTTTGCCATAGAAAAAGAATTGGTTGGCGATAGCTGGTTGTAGCCATCCCAGTATTGTTCATGAAGAATTTTCCCATTTCTTATCACCACCAGAGCTGCTGTTCTGGAGTGTTTTAAGTTTTCAACTAAATGTTTAGGTAAGTCTTTTTTGTTATATTCAGAATCCTCTTCCCAGAGTCTGGGCTCTTCTGTTACAATAGGATTGCTGGGAAAAAGATCTCCGTCATCAATGTGTGCGCTCAACTTTCCTTTAAGGTAGGTTTTGGAAATACCACTAAATAAATAATCATATCCAAAAAAATAAGCCGCCGCTGCACCTGCTGCCGCTCCACCTACCATATACTTTAGTATTCTCATTTTTTCATGAATGGGTCTTCAACAAATTTAGAATAATTTGGCTATAAAATTTAAAATGAACCAGCAAATAAGTTATTTTTGCTCTTAATTGATGAAAACTATGACCAGAAAACTTTTTGTATTGGGGTACTTCTTATTTTCAATCATGGGAATGGCCCAGATTTATAAACCGATAGATACTGCAGATTATATACAGAGAAAAGCATTTTTAAAGAGTTTTGAAGGAAATAATGAAGCAACTGTAAAGAGATTAAAGTCTCAATATTCCGGGAGAACAGGCTCAGAATTATCCAAAATTTATAAAGAATTCGGAACTGACTTTGAGAAGCAGGTGAAGAATAAGGATTTTATCTTTAAATCTGAATTTGAAACCAGTATACAGTTTATGATTCAACGTCTTAAAAAGAATAACCCAACAATTCCTCAGGATCTGAAAATTCTGATTGCCAAAGACAACACTCCCAATGCCTATTGCCTTGCTGACGGAACCTTTGTAATCAACATGGGGCTTTACAGCTGGCTGAATAACGAGGAACAGATTGCTGCAGTGATTTCCCATGAGCTGGGACA
Source organism: Chryseobacterium sp. CBTAP 102 (assembly GCF_003201365.1). Classification (NCBI taxonomy): domain Bacteria; kingdom Pseudomonadati; phylum Bacteroidota; class Flavobacteriia; order Flavobacteriales; family Weeksellaceae; genus Chryseobacterium; species Chryseobacterium sp. CBTAP 102. The sequence continues at coordinate 336,288 of NZ_QICX01000002.1, read as the reverse complement.
TAAAATAGAGGAGCATTCCCTGAAAACTTTTCTAAAAATTATTGAACAGGATAAACAGGATAAAGCGGTGGTTGAGAATATAAAATCCACTACAACAAGCAGAAGCCAGAGCCGGAACCAAAAAGCTTTCGATATTTTTAAAAACAGAGTCTACAGGAAAGGAGTAGAAAGAAGACAAAGTGAAATGCAGGCAGATTCTTTGGGGTATGTCTTTTTCAGAAACGGTGATTTCAGGAAAGCGGAATTCGTCAATGCTCTTCAGAGATTACAGGATTTTGATACCATTTCTCCGAGAGAATTAAAGGTTGAAACCTATAAAAAACTTTTTAACCTTCCCAAACAGGCGTTCAATGAAAAATGGATGAAAAAGGAAGATTTCTCCCTGTACAATTATAATTTCTACAAAGAAAAACTGAACAAAGATTCTCTGGCATCACATCCTGAAGTATCCAGAAGGATTGAAATGCTTAAAAAAACTTTTACCGAACTTAAAACTTCTGTTAGTCCGGAAAAGCCTTCAGATCTATTCTTAACATTAAAGAAAACGGCGAGGATGGAGATTTTACCCAATTATTTCCATTCAGAAGATTATGGGCTGGGAATTTATACTGCCATGCAGTTTTTACAGGATGATGAGGAAGAAAAGTATTATAAAAGCTGGTTGGGAAGATGTTTCTCAAAAATATATGAAGCGAGAAAAAACTATAATCTGAACCGGTATCTGGATAGAATAGAACCCAAAAATCAAAGTGAAAGTTATCAGCAGTTTCTGAACTTTATGTGGAACTTAAGTCTTGATGAAATAAAGAATATCGCAGACTTTTATCAGACTAATGAAACCATAGCGAAAGTAAAGTGATTTCTAATAAAGAGGCTGTATCCTACATTTGACTTTGCAAACATAGGAGACGGCCTCTTTTCTTTTATACTAGTAATTTAATTTCTCCAAACGGATCTTGTTGAATTTTTCTTTTTCATTATACTCACGGAGCAGAATATAACCTTCTTTTCCTACATACGGCGTTACTGCATAATTATCTTTTTCAGAGATTGGAATAATTTCCTGTTTGAATTTTCCATCAATAATGGTGTTGATAAACAGATTCCATCTTTTCTGTTTGGTTACTTCATCTTTTTGATAGTCGCGGTAGAAAAATACCACGTCTTTTCCTCCGTTGAGGTACTGGGAGAACAGATAATCACTGTTTACCCATTTTGATTTTTCCTTTTCAAAAACCTGAACATTTTTCACTTTGAAATCTTTATCAGTGTAAATGTATACAAGATCAGTGGTCTTCGGAGCGTTGTACTGACCAGCCGGTTTGTATTTTTCGGATAAAATACCTACACTTCCATCATTCATAAAGTACATATCTTTGGTCTGAAGCATGTAACCGCTTTCTACCATTCCATATTTGTTGACTTTTGGAAGAAAAGCAGAGATATTGGTCTCATAATTGATCGCTTTCATATCTACTGAAAAATCAGATTTGTTGAGGATCATTCTTGCAAATCCTACAGATTCGGAATCATCATAATTTCTTCCCAACAGAACTACTTTATCATCAAAAGTTTTATCATTATCAAGCTTTCTGTAGTTGGAGTAGAAGGATTCAATATTGTCTATTGTATCATCAGATAATCCGGTAATCGGTTTGTTGGAGGTTTCTTTTCCGGTTTTCATGTCAAGAACCATGAGGCTGAATGTCTTCTGCTTGTCATTCACTTTCTTCAGGATACAGTACATATAGTTTTCGTCTCTTTCCAGAACGGATAAAGTAGTGTACAGTTTTTTACTTCCGTCAGTATTGTATCTATACCTCCAGATTTCCTTTTTGTTTTCATCAAACCTCATTAGACTATTGTTATTTTCGTACTTCCCATAGTCTTTGTATTCAACAGCAAAATAACCGCCTTCTTTCAGTTCTCCTACTGCGGAAACGTAGTTGTAGCCTTTTTCTTTTTTCTCATCACGGTTTTCCTTACGCTGTTCTTTCCAGCTCTTCGGTTCGTTGATCTCTTTGAAAGTACCGTTTTCCAGATAATCATAATATATTTTTCGGGTAATAGCATTGGTTTTCGGGTCGATTACCATAGAAACCGGAGTAAATATTTCTTTGCTTTTCACAAGAGAATAATCCATCATGGAAGGCTTTAAGATAATCTGACCTTTAAAATCAACATATCCCAGATAAGAGGCAGCCGTGATATCTCCTTCAAACTCTTTATTGGCAACAGGGTTGAGGTTTTTATCCAGGATCACATACTCAAACTTCTTGGTCTTATCACCGGATTTACCGTAAGAATATAGAGAAACGTAACCGTACAGATTGTCTTTATCATCGAATAGAGCATTCATCCCCACATGATCACCTGCAGCGAGTGTTGTAAGGTCCTGAGTCTGGGAAAATGCAAATGTCTGGATTAATCCAAACATCATCAGCGTTATTTTTTTCATGGTTAAAATTTGAGGGATAAAAGTAATAAATTAACTCATATGTTGTGAAAAATAAAAAAGCCCTGGAAATATTTCCAAAGCTTACAACCTAAAATGCAAAATAATTATTAATAGTACTCGTAAAGCCAGTTATGAGTACTTGTTCCATAGCCTGAGATATCATATGTAGTAACAGCTTTGGTAGGATAGTTGTCTCCGTTAAGCGTGTAAACTGCGGTAATTTTGTTGGTTCCATTGGATAAACCGGAATAACTCTCTGTTTGATTCAATAGATTATTATACCCTATTTGCCCGTCACTCACATCAAATAAATTAATCTTAACAAAACCTTTTATATTCTTCATAGGATTGTTGAAGGTGTCATAAGTATTGGTAATATTGTAGGTAACTCCGTTATATGTATATTTTGCTGAAGCCACATTTCCTGCATTGGTTAAATTAACATCCACCTGTGCAAATACAAGATTGGAATACGTTCCTGTTGAAGGATTATAAGTTCCGCTTTTATACTCATCAAACTGAACATGGGTATCACTGAGATACTGATAAATTTTGGTATAGATCAGCGTTCCCTGTTCTTTATCAGTTATCTTTTCCGTTGAAAGTCTTCCATTGGAATAGGTGAATTCTCTCATAAGGACCAGAGAGCCACCAATGAACTCTTCTGTCTTAGCAATATAATCTCCGCTGTAAGTATAAATCACTCTATCATCATCTGATGCATTGTAGGTTTCTATAAGCTTGTCTCCATTATACTTAAATTCCACCACATAAGGCTGGCCGCCAGGATTGACGTCAGTTGCTTTTTTCAAGAGTGGAGAAGTACCCGTGTTATTGTTATGAGAGTTATTGCTGTTGTCTCTGTGGTCGGCCGGATTATCATTAGACACACAACTTGAGAGCACTGCCACAGCCAGTGATGAAAGTATTAGCTTTTTCATGGTTATTATTAGTTTTTTAATCCGCTAAAAATAATCATTTTTATGGTATGTTGATCCGGAATGTATGAAAAATAAAAAAGCCCTGAAAAACAGGGCTTTTAAACTATAATTGAGAAAGTAAATTTCTGAAGTTTGTCTTCTCATCAATGATTCTTCTCAACTCTGAAACGGGAACTCTTTCCTGCTGCATCGTGTCTCTGTCTCTGATGGTTACCGTATGATCAACTAAAGAGTCATGATCTACAGTGATACAGTATGGAGTACCAATGGCATCCTGTCTTCTGTAACGTTTTCCGATAGCATCTTTCTCTTCGTAGAACAGGTTGAAATCATATTTCAGATCATTGAAGATCTTTTCTGCATACTCTGCTAAACCATCTTTCTTCATCAATGGAAGAATAGCTGCTTTAATTGGTGCCAATGCCGGAGGTAACGATAAAACTGTTCTTTCTGAACCGTCTTCCAATACTTCGTCTCTTAAACAATGTGAGAATATAGAAAGGAATAATCGGTCTAAACCTACTGAAGTTTCCACTACGTAAGGAACATAGTTTTCGTTTCTCTCAGGATCAAAGAACTGAAGTTTTCTTCCCGAGAATTCTTCATGCGCTTTTAAGTCGAAATCTGTTCTTGAGTGAATACCTTCCAGTTCTTTAAATCCGAATGGGAAGTTAAACTCAATATCAGCTGCAGCATTTGCATAGTGAGCAAGCTTTTCGTGATCGTGGAATCTGTAATTCTCATCTCCCAAACCTAAAGCTTTGTGCCAGTTCAGACGCTTTTGCTTCCACTGCTCGTAGAATTCAAGTTCTGTACCCGGAGCAACGAAAAACTGCATTTCCATCTGTTCGAATTCACGCATTCTGAAAATAAACTGTCTTGCCACAATTTCATTTCTGAAAGCCTTACCAATCTGTGCAATACCGAAAGGAAGCTTGTGACGTGAAGTTTTCTGTACATTTAAAAAGTTAACGAAAATACCCTGAGCCGTTTCTGGTCTCAGATAAAGATCCATGGCGCTGTCAGCGGAAGCTCCCAGCTTGGTACCGAACATCAGGTTAAATTGTCTTACCTCTGTCCAGTTTTTAGAACCCGTATCAGGATCTGCAATTTCAAGCTCTTCAATCAAAGCTTTTACATCAGCAAGGTCTTCTTTTTCCAGAGATTTTGCAAGTCTTGAGAGAATAGTCTCTCTTTTGGCTCTGTATTCCAGAATTTTTGGATTTGTAGCCACAAACTGATCTTTATCGAAAGCATCCCCGAATCTTTTCGCTGCTTTTTCAATTTCTTTGTTCTCTTTATCTTCAATTTTAGCACAATAATCTTCAACCAAAACGTCTGCTCTGAAACGCTTCTTAGAATCTTTATTATCAATCAATGGATCGTTGAAAGCGTCTACGTGGCCCGATGCCTTCCAGGTTGTTGGATGCATAAGGATCGCCGAATCAATGCCGACAATATTTTCGTTAAGCTGTACCATAGCTTTCCACCAATATTGTTTGATATTATTTTTTAGTTCGGCACCGTTCTGTCCATAATCATAAACAGCGGATAAACCATCATAGATCTCGCTCGATGGGAAAATAAAACCATATTCTTTAGCGTGAGAAATCACTTTCTTGAAAACATCTTCTTGCTTTGCCATAATTTTTTTACGTCTGATATGCAAAAATATGAATTTGGAATCAAAATCATGAGTTTCAATAAAAAAAGCCGTTAATAAACAGACAAATATCTACAAATTAATTTTTAAGGAGCCGGGAACCCGCTCTCCGTTCCAATTCCTCGCTCGGCGGCTCTGCTTCGCGCCGCCGCCTCAATGCGGGATTTTCTCTTAGATCGGGGCTATTGATAAAGGAATGTCTAAACCTAACAGGTTTTCAAAACCTGTTAGGTTTACAAATATGGCCGCATATAATATCAGTCGAAAATCTTTACTTTTGCCGAATGTTAGAAATTCTTTATCGTGACGAGCATCTTATTGCCATCAACAAACCCAGCGGATTATTGGTTCATAAATCTTTCTATGCGGGAGAAGCCGATACCTATGCTATTCAGGAGCTGAAGAAGCAGATTGGGCAAAAAGTGTATCCCGTACACCGGTTAGACCGGAAAACCTCGGGTGTTCTGCTGTTTACCTTAGATAAAGATACCCTTAGAATCATGAGTGAACAGTTTGCTTCACGCGACGTAGAGAAAAAATATCTGGCTATTCTTCGGGGCTGGACAAAAGAAGAAGAAACCATTGATTATGATTTGGTTAATGAAAATGAAGTCACACAGAATGCGGTTACTTACTATCGTCGTTTGCAGACTTCAGAAATAGATTTACCCTTTTTAAAACACCAGACTTCAAGATATTCTTTGGTAGAAGCCATCCCTGAAACAGGAAGATTTCATCAGCTGAGAAAACATTTTAAACATATTCTCCATCCTATTTTAGGCTGCCGGAAACATGGCTGCAATAAACAGAATAAATTGTGGCTTCAAACATTTGAGATCAATAAAATGACGCTTCATGCCCATCAATTGATTTTCAATCATCCTGTTTCTAACGAAAGAATTACGGTAAATGCTACTATAGATGAAGAGTTCAAAAGGGTAGGGGATATTCTGAATTTTGACCTGAGTGCGTACTCTTCATTAAAACCTTGACAAGGATGGTGTTTATAATTATATTAAAAAGTATCCCATTTCATTTAACAGATAACGTAGATTTCTCTGTATCTGTTGTTTTTAACGCAATGTTCGCAAAGTTTAATTATGTCTGCTTTTTATTTCCGATCGCAAGGGCACTTCGTTCAGCAAATCCTAATATCGGGTGCTTCGCTAAGTGAAACGCCCTTGCGAACCAAAATGTTTTCAGGATAATCATCTTTCTTTGCAGTCGCACCGTTAAAAAACCCCACTGATTTGTTGCATATATAGTTGTTTTCCAGCTTATAGATACTATAGATGAGCCATTTCGATAAAATATTATACATCAATATAGCATTAATTTTAAAAAGAGTAATTTTGTAAAACTTTTTTTCAATGTACAAATCGCTCATTCGTCCTATTCTTTTCAAATTCGATCCTGAAGATGTTCATCACTTTACATTCTCAATGCTTAAGAATTTTGGATTTCTTACCAAACTGTTTTTACCAAAACCTATTGAAGACAAACGTCTGGAAAGAGAAGTTTTCGGATTAAAATTTAAAAATCCTGTAGGACTGGCTGCCGGTTTTGATAAAAATGCAGTACTGTTCAATGAATTGGGAGATCTTGGTTTTGGATTTGTAGAAATAGGGACGGTAACCCCAAGAGCGCAAGCCGGAAATCCTAAGAAAAGATTATTCCGCCTTATTGAAGATGGTGGAATTATCAACAGAATGGGATTCAACAATGACGGTCTTGAAGCAGCTATTGAGAAGCTGAAATCCAACAAAGGAAAAATAATTATCGGTGGAAACATCGGAAAAAATACAGATACAAGCCCGGAAAATTATACCCAGGATTATCTGGACTGCTTTGAAGGTCTTCATCCTCATGTAGATTACTTTGTCCTGAATGTGAGCTGCCCGAACGTAGGAAGCCACGCCAAGCTGGAAGATGTAGACTATCTGAGAGAGCTGATTACGGAAGTGAAAAAGATAAATGAATCAAAATCTGTACAGAAACCTATACTACTTAAAATTGCACCGGATCTTAATAATAATCAATTGGATGAAATCATTGAACTGATTGCAGAAACAAAGATTGATGGTATTGTAGTGTCCAATACTTCTGTGAACAGAGAAGGGCTGAAAACCTCTCCCGAAGTTTTAGAACAGATAGGAAATGGTGGATTAAGTGGAAAACCCATCCGTGAAAGAAGTACAAAAATGATCAAATACCTTTCTGATAAAAGCAACAGGGCATTTCCAATCATTGGAGTAGGAGGAATTCATTCTGCTAAAGATGCGATGGAGAAGCTGGATGCAGGAGCTGTATTGGTTCAGTTGTATACCGGATTTATTTATGAAGGTCCGCAACTGATCAACGACATCAATCAGGAGCTTCTGAAAAGAGCAGGAAGATTACCAAGATAACATAAAAGAGAGTTGATATGACTCTCTTTTTTATTTTAACTTTACTACAGATGCGTTTTTAATATCTACCGTAAGCGTATGGGGCGGAGTGCTTTCGGATTTGCCTATTTTATAGGTAATGGTTTGTTGGTCTTTGGATTTCGTTTTGGTAACGTCATACATATTTTCCCGACAGCTTTCAGTAAGGAATTCTTCATAGTTTTTATAGTTCCAGTCTTTTGTGAAATAGAGAACTCTGTAACCTTTTTCTCCTTCACTTGCTCCGCATTGGCCGCAGGCATTAAAATTTGAAGTCTGTTCAAAATAAAGTAAAATCCTGTTTCCGTTTTTTCCTGAAGCATAGGAGATCAATTCATTTCCACCTGCTTTATTAATGAAATCAAAAGTGTTGATCTTTTTATTATTCGGTAAGTACAGATAATTGTTGAGGCGGTAGATCATCGCATTACCTGTAAATAATTTTGCAGGCTGAACCTTTTTGCCCAGATAAAAGTTCCCTGGAATTGGATTGGTATTCTGGCTGCTTTTTTCAAATATAATAGATTCCTTTGGTAGTAATTTTTGTGCTATTTCATCCGTCTTTTCTACTTTCTGAAGGGATGTGATCTGTTCCTTTAAAAGCCTGGAATTTTGCTTCTGCCGGGTTCCAAAATTATAAAGAGAAATATTTCCATAATAATCATATATTCCGGTAAGCGAGATTTTCTTTTTGTATTTGTCATAATAGTACCATCCGTCCACATAATGCTGATACTGATCACAATCTACAATGCCTGTATAGTTGAGTTCCATGGTAATAGGCATTCCTCCGATTTCTCCCTTAAACGTCTGGGAAGAATCCGTTACTTTCTTTAATTCAACTTTTTGACAGAGAACCAATGTGAGGAAACAAAAAAAGAATGCAGTGAAGACTTTTTTCATGTTGAGTTATCGTGGTTTTTAGTTTTTTAAATGAAAAAGTGAGCGATGGTGTAGATGATGAGCCCGACCAGTCCGCCAACTAATGTTCCGTTGACCCTGATAAACTGGAGGTCTTTTCCTACTTCCAGTTCCAGTTTTTCACTGAGTTCTTTTCCCTGCCAGTTTCCAACAGTAGTACTGATGAGGTTCCCGAATTGATGAGTGTTTTTCAGAATATATTTATAAGCTGTCACCCGAACCCAATGATCAATTTTGTTCTGAAGATTTTCATCGGTTTTTAAATTCTGGGCAAACTCATTTAAATTTTTAGTAAGATAGTTTTTCAAAGCCGAGTTTTCCTCCTGAAGTTCTTTCATCAATGTTTTTTTTATGGAAACCCAGATATCATTGGAATATTCATCCAGTTTATCATTTTTGAGAAGACCGTTTTTAATGGTTTTAAACTCTTCATCCCACTTCGGATCTTCTTTCAGATCAATAGAGAATTCATGAATTTTCTGAGTAATTAATCCTCTTACTTCGTGTTGAGGATTTTCTTCTATTTCCTTGAAAAAATCAGAAAGTCCGTCGGTAATTTTATCCGCAATTTTATTGTCTACAAAAGACGGAATGAAGGAATAGCTGCCCTTTTTTACCCGTTCCTGTATCATTTCATCGTTTTCAATAATATATTCTTTGATCTGTTTGGAAAGATTGGTGATGATTCTCTGATGGTCATTCTTTTCCAGAATATATCCGATTCCGTTTCCAACCACTTTATTGAGCTTGATATCATCTGTCATTTCAGAAACCTTTTTGCTGATAAACTGGCTTACTGTAGAATCATCCAGTTTATTAAGGATATCAAGAACAATATCCGAAAGGTTTTTAATTAAAATCTCCTGGCTTTTTTCCTTAGCCAGCCATTCCCCGGCAAAATTGGAAACTTTAAGCTTTTGAATATAAGGACGTATATTCTGAGGGGAAAGGAAGTTTCCCACTACAAAATTTCCAAGATTATATCCCAGTCTCTGTTTGCTGTTTTCAATCAGATTGGTGTGGGGAATAGGAAGCCCCAGAGGATGCCGGAATAATGCAGTAACCGCAAACCAGTCAGCAAGTGCACCTACCATTGCAGCTTCAGCAAATGCGCGCACATAGCCGATCCAATGAGATTGATTAGACTTTTGTAAAATAGTGGTAACAATAAAAATAACAGCCATCAGGACAAATAATCCTGTAGCAAATGCTTTGTATTTTCTGAGTTGTTTTCTTTTTGCTTCGTCATTCATATTCTCAAATTTACTAAATTTGGTTATGAAACCATTCGTGGTTACAGAATTAAAATTGATGATGAAATTTTTAATTTTAATAACCCTGTTAATTATTCTGCAGGCTTGTACGCAGAACTACCAACCCATTAAAACCCCTTCTATGAAAAATACAGAAGCAAATAATAATCCATACTATTCCAGAACAGATATTGAAAAACTCAATATTTCCAATGAAGAATGGAAAAAGATCCTTGCTCCGGATCTCTACGCCATTGCCAGAGAAGCAGCTACAGAAAGAGCTTTTACGGGAAAATACAATGAATTTGATGAGGTAGGAGAGTATTATTGTGCCGTATGTGGAAATCACCTGTTCCGTTCTACATCTAAATTTTCCAGCAGCTGTGGATGGCCAAGTTTTTTTGAAGCGGATAAAGAAGGCGTGTATTATGTAAGAGATCAGTCGTATGGAATGGATAGAGTAGAAGTACTCTGCAAAAGATGTGATTCCCATTTGGGACATGTCTTTGATGATGGTCCGAAGCCTACAGGATTGAGATATTGCATGAATTCTGTAAGCCTGGAATTTGTTCCGGATTCTCAAAAATAAATAAAAACCACCTGCTACAGGTGGTTTCTCACTTTTAAGAGGATAATAGTCCGGCTGCTTTAAGATTATCTTCCAGGTTTTTTAACCTTACCCATACATCTTGTGCTGTTGCTGATGGTGAAGGTTCAGCTGCTGTGAGCGCATCGGCCTGTGTTCCTATGAGTTTCCATCCGGATGAGCTTCCACTGGCTGTTTTTATCCATAGCATCTTGTTACCTCCATCATTATTGATATAAATACTTCCAGGATTGGCCGCAATGCTTGGAGCTCCATTTCCATTAAAAAGACCTCTATCGTTTTTACTGCCATCAGAAGTAGCCCATCTGAATCCTTGTTCTGCATATACAGAATTTCCATAAAATCCTTTTCCTTCACCGTTCACAAAAAATACTTTATTGCCAGAGGCATCTAATCCGCTATAAAGTTCATATGAGGAAGATGCCTGATTTTGTAAGGTTAATACAGGGTTTACTGAATTTGTGGTTAGTAAATTTCCGCTGTTCGTTTCATAAGAATTTTCTTCCCCATTGTTTTCTACAGAACTTTTATAAAGTCCAAAACCTTTTGAAATGACCTGACATCTTTTAGAATATTTATCAAATATGATTGCATAGAATGGATCTTGTGGATTTTCCATTCTTGGTCCTACGATAGTATTGCTTTCTCCGGTTATTTGTGCTGCGGTAGCATTGTCAGGATCATTGTCTTCGAAAGACGGATAAAGAAATCTGTTATTATTATAAGGATGGAGATTGATTTGTTTATCTTCCATAAGTATATGGAATGTTTTAACTTTCGGGAAACTGGTACTATGGTTGAATGTTCCACCATAGAAAGTATTTTCATTGATATAGCCTTGAACATCATTTTTCTCGAATTTCAGATTGATTTTATTGTCGTGAAAATAGTTGATAAAGAAGGTGTTATATGAAGTTCCGCCACCTCGGCCATTATCAGAATATATTAATGTCCCTATTTTAAATCCGGTCACCCTTTTAATTTCAATGGTCGAAGCGATTACATTCATAATTACTATTCCTGTTGAGTCTGAGTCATTATATATCTTTTTTGAACAATTAAGCCCCTGGATATTTAATCCTGCCAATGAATCCTCTACAGGTTGAGTAATAGCAGGGCCATGAGTTCCTATAACAATAGCATTTCCGGTAAAGGATTCTTTTACATTTAAATTACCCTCAATTTTTATTGTTGTATCGGGAGCAACATCTATATTAACCGTTTCGGTGATATCATAATCACCATTGGGAATATATAGAGACTTGTAATTATATTTTTTTGCAAGCTTTATTCCTTTATTGATAGCGGTTGAAGTGTAGCCTCTGTCTGCATTAAGTCCAAATCTTCTGACATTAATTGGGTGACCTCCCATATAGTCTTCAAGCACATAGGTATTTCCGGAATGCTCCAGATAAATAACTCCATCTTCATTGTTAATAGTTGATGAAATAGGAGAGTTATTATGAAGAAATGTAGCGGTTGGAAAATAATTCAGCGTTTCATTGGTTGCTGGGTTTACAATTTGTATTGACATAATAATTTTGTTTTTTTTTGTTATTTTGAATATTGATGTTTTTAAAGTATTGATATTAAATTATTCACAGAATCAGGACGTTAAAGTTTCTTAAATAGCGTTAAACTTTTTTCGTTTTTACCCTTTGCGTAATGATGTTTTTATACTTTTGCTCCACTAATTTGGATTTATATAGTATTGAATGAAAGGATTTTATAGCGTATTAGGCCTTGTTTACATGGTTACCACCTCATTCTACATTTCTCCACGAGGAGCTGTAAAGAATGAAAATTTCATGACGGCAAAGACTGAAATAGTATCTATTGCTGATGACACGAAATCTGAGAAGACTACAACTGCTGTTTCTTCATCAGAAGCATTATACCAATCAATTGCATTTGACCAAGGGCATGAACTGAACTATGACGTATTCTCAAAAGCATTGACCGGTTACGAAAACTTAAAGAAAGCAGGATTGCTTACTCAGGATTCGCATTTATTAACGATCTGCGATTTTTCTATGTCTTCCAACACCAAAAGACTTTGGGTTATTGACCTTGCAGACAAAAAAGTTCTGTTCAACTCATTGGTTGCCCATGGTAAAAATACAGGCGAAGAATTTGCGACGAATTTTTCTAACAGGGAAAGTTCGTTACAGAGCAGCCTGGGATTTTATATCACAGATGCAACCTATCAGGGAGACAACGGATATTCTTTAAAACTGTTGGGCATGGACAAGGGATTCAATGATGCAGCTTACAGAAGAGCAATTGTAATGCACGGAGCCAATTATGTAAGCGATGAATTTGCTGCTATGCACAAAAGGATCGGAAGAAGCTGGGGATGCCCCGCAGTACCAAGAGAGCTGACGCAGCCGATCATCAATACCATAAAAGGTAGAAATCTTCTGTTCATTTATTATCCTGATCAGAATTATCTTTCCTCTTCGGAATGGTTGAAAGGGCAAGTATAAGATAAAGCAGTCAGGTTGGGCTGCTTTTTTTATGTATTGCTAATTTTGGACAATTGGATAAAAAATTTTCTGTGGTTGTTAAGTTTAAATTACACATCATATTTTCTGTTTAAATAATTTTATTTGTAAATTCTTGCAAGTAATTTTACTAAAACAAAAGTATTGACGGGTAGCGACAAAAGAAGTCGTATTATAATTAATTTTTCATTTTTTTTTAATCAGAAAATTATTACTTGTAAAAAGGTATTGTTTATCTGTAAAGTAGATAAAAAATCCCTGCATGGTTTTCATACAGGGATTTTCAATTATTTAATCTGATTAGTTGAACTTCTTAAAAACAACCGTTGCATTATGCCCCCCGAACCCAAAGGCATTACTCAATGCAAAATTGATATTCTTTTCTTTCGCTTCTCCGAAAACGATATTGATATCCTGAGGAATCTTCTCATCAATACTGTGAAGATTGATGGTTGGAGGAATAATTCCATTCTGAATAGCCTTGATCGAAAGAATGGCTTCCACTGCTCCGGCAGCACCCAATAAGTGTCCGGTCATGGATTTTGTTGCACTGATATCAAGATTTTTACTTCCTTTAAAGGCTTTGTTGATCGCCGTTAATTCAATCGTATCTCCAATCGGTGTGGAAGTAGCATGTGGATTAATATAATCAATATCTTCCATATTCGCTCCTGCTTCTTTCACTGCCAGCTGCATTGCTTTAATGGCTCCTACACCATCAGGATGAGGTGCTGTCATGTGATAAGCATCTGCTGTCATTGCGGCTCCTGCTAATTCAGCATAAATTTTTGCTCCTCTGGCAACAGCATGTTCATATTCCTCAAGAACCAGAGCTCCTGCACCTTCACCCATTACAAAACCGTCTCTGTTTACGTCATAAGGGCGGCTGGCTGTTGCAAAATCATCATTTCTTGTAGACATGGCTTTCATAATAGAGAATCCTCCGATGGAAGCCGGAGTGATGGCTGCCTCAGAACCACCGCTGATGATTACTTTTGCTTTTCCTAAACGGATATAATTAAAAGCATCCATCAATGCCGTATTTCCTGTAGCACAGGCAGAAACAGTAGTATAATTAATTCCCTGAAGACCATATTTCATGGAAATCATTCCCGAAGCCATATTCGCGATAAACTTTGGCACAAAGAACGGATTGAAACGTGGTGTACCATCACCTGCAGCGAAATCCATCACTTCTTTTTCAAAGGTCCACATTCCGCCCTGTCCTGTTCCCCAGATGACTCCTGTATCGAACGGATCCATTTTTTCAAGTTCCAGCCCGGAATCCTGAATCGCTTCCGCAGAAGCATACATGGCATATTGTGTAAACAGATCACTTCTCTTGATTTCGTTATGGTTCAGATATACTTTTGGATCAAAGCCTTTTACCTCACAGGCAAAATGCACTTTAAATTTTTCCGTATCGAAATGGGTAATGAGTCCTGCTCCGCTGACTCCTTTAATACTGTTTTGCCAAAATTCTTCAACATTATTTCCCAAAGGTGTCACAGCACCTAATCCTGTAATGACAACTCTTTTCATATATAGTTACTCTTTTTTAATAGATTAGATTTTCATGAGATAAAAACTGTTTATCTCATGTTTCATTTTAATTACTTCTTTTATCAGCTCATTTTCCACTGCAATATTATCAATTTTCTTTCTCTGCAAACGAATAATCAATCATATTATTTACTGCATAATAAAAGAATCTGCTCTTTTTTGAATATGGAATAAGGCTGCTATTACTTTTCCAAAATCATGGTTACTCCCTGTCCACGGGCTGCGCAAATGGATATAAATCCTTTTCCACTGCCTTTTTCATGAAGTAATTTTGCCAGTGTTGCGATAATTCTTCCTCCGGTTGCTGCAAATGGATGAGCTGCCGCAAGGCTTCCCCCTTTTACATTCAGTTTGCTTCTGTCTATTTTTCCGAGAGCCTTTTCCAATCCGAATTTCTTGGCAAGCTCATCATTTTCCCAGATCTTTATGGTGGCCAAAACCTGTGCAGCAAATGCTTCGTGAATTTCATAGTAATCAAAGTCTGATAAATTCATGTCTGCTTTTTTAAGCATCCTCTCTGCTGCAAAAACAGGGGCAAGAAGCAGATCCTGTTTATTTTCAACATATTCTATGGCTGCCAGTTCTGAAAAAGTGATATAAGCTAAAATAGGAAGATTATTGGCTTTTGCCCATTCTTCACTGGCCAGTAAAATTGCTGAAGCGCCATCTGTAAATGGTGTTGAATTTCCTGCCGTTAAGCTTCCGTTCTGTTTATCAAAAGCAGGCTTCAGCTGTGAAAGCTTTTCAATACTGCTATCACGTCTCAGATTATTATCTTTGTCCAGACCAAAAGCTGGAGTAATCATGTCGTCAAAAAAGCCTTCATCATAAGCTTTTGCCATATTCTGATGGCTTTTTAATGCCAGTTCATCCTGTTCTTCTCTTGTTATATTGTAATAATTGGCAGTAATTTCTGTATGTTCACCCATCACAAGACCTGTTTTGGGTTCCTGCCCTTTATAAGGAATGGGCATCCAGTCTTTCAGTTTCGGGCTTAACAACTGTTTCAATTTTCCAAACGCTGACTTTTCTTTATTCGCACGTAAAAGTGCTTTCCTTAATTTTGGTGAAGATTCGAATGGAATGTTGCTCATGGCTTCCACTCCGCAGGCAATGCCGCAATCTATCTGACCCAAAGCAATTTTATTTCCGATATAAATAGCAGCTTCAATTCCTGTATCACATGCCTGCTGAAGGTCACAAGCAGGTGTTGCGGGATCAAGAGTCGTATTCATTACCGTTTCTCTGATGAGGTTGCTTTCAGAGATGTGCTTAATCACTGCGCCTCCCGCAACTTCTCCGAGTCTCTTTCCTTTTAAATGATAACGATCTATCAATCCGTTGAGAGAAGCAAGCAGCAGATCCTGATTGTTCTGCTCTGAATAAGAGGTATTCATTCTGGCAAAAGGAATTCTGTTGTATCCTGCAATAGCCACTTTTTTTGTTTCCATATGGTATAATTTATGATGGAAGAATAGTAAGTTCATGATCAATTATGCTGGCGACTTTGTCTAAAGCATGGTTTAGAAAACTCTGATCACCCATCGTTTTTGAAAGCAAAATCCCGCCTTCAATAAGCATGATGAATAAGGAAGCATATTGTTCAGCACTGGCTTTTTTATCAATTTCCCCTTTACGTTGTCCCTCATCGATGACATCTGATATTTTTGTCAACCATTGTTCAAAAGATCTTTTAACCTGAGTTTTTAATGCCGGAAAAGAGTCGTCAGCTTCTGTTGCAGCGTTCATCAAAGGGCATCCGCCGTTTGCAAAAACAAACTTCCAGTTTTTTCTGTAAAACTCTACAAATGCGTGAAGCTTATCCAACGAAGTAATGTATTCATCGCCAAAGGAACGGCTGAGGGTTTTGCCTAATAATCCGGCATTGTATTTATAAACCTCAATAGCTACTTCATCTTTGTTTTCAAAATTTCCATAGATGCTGCCTTTTGTCAATCCTGTTGCCTGTGTAATGTCTGACAGCGAAGTGGAAATATAACCCTTGGTATTAAAAAGAGTTGCTGTTTTCTCAATGATATGCTGTTTTGTTTTTTCTGCCTTTGACATTATAAATGTTTAAATATGATGCAAATATACAAAAATATACCACTCGGTATATTTTATTGAGGAAGAATAATTAATTTGAGTGTTTTGGATTTAAGTTTTGGCTGAAGCCAATGGATTCTTTTTAAATTAAAAAAACGGACTTTTAGCCCGTTTCTATTGATATTGAATGAATACTTAAATTAGTTTTCCAAAGTAGCGTTCAATGTAATTTCAAAGTTGAATGCTGCACTCACAGGGCATCCTTCTTCTGCGATTTTAGCAAATTTCTGGAATTCTTCTTCTGAGATTCCCGGAACTTTAGCTGTAAGAGTCAGTTCAGATTTTGTAATCTTTCCGATATTGGGATCAAGAGTAATGACAGAAGTTGTTTTTAATTCTTCAGGATTGTAACCCGCCTGAGATAATTCGGCATCCAGTTTCATTGTGAAACATCCTGCATGGGCGGCTGCCAGCAATTCTTCTGGGTTTGTCCCTACACCATCTGCAAAACGGCTGTTGAAAGAATATTGAGTCTGATTTAAAGTTGTACTCTGAGTAGTTAAATGTCCTTTTCCTTCTTTGATAGTACCGTTCCAAACGGCTGTTGCGTTACGTCTCATAATGTTGTTTTTTTGTATTTAGTATTGTTTGATTTTGATGTTACAAAGGTATGTCTGTGACAAGGTATTTTCAATAGATAAAAAGAGCTAAATATTGTACTTTTTTCCCGTAATGTAATTTTTTTTGAAATTTGCGGGAGTGCTTCCTGTTTTATTGGTGAAAAGACGGTTGAAATAAGCCGGATCTTCATAGCCCAGATCATAGGCAATTTCTTTTATAGGTTTGTCTGTATAAAACAATAATCTTTTTGCTTCTAATAAAATTCTGTTGATGATAAACTGATTGGGAGATTCCAGGTTTAGGTTTTTAAATTTATGAGTTAAAGTTTTCGGAGCGATGTGAAGAAGCTCTGCATAATCAGCGACATTATGTTTTTCTCTGAAATGAATTTCCAGGTGTCTGCTGAAATCCCTGAAAATATCAAGTTCACTGCCTGGTATTCTGAGCGTGTCATTATCCAGATTTTGTTTTTTCCACTTTCGGGTAGCGCGTATAATGATCTGTTTTACATAGGTTCTTATCATTTCCTCTGCAGAAGAATCTTTCCCTTCAAGTTCATCCTGAATATTCTGAAACAGAGATTTTATAAGAGTTGTTTCTGAGTCGTCAAGCTCTACAAAAGGAATTTCAAATACATTATGAAAGAGAAGCCCATCGCAGGCTACTTCTTTATCATGAATCTGAATGCAGTAAAAATCACGGTTGTAGAAAAGAAGGATCAATTCCTCTTTCCCTTTTTGTATGCTTAGATGCTGGTTGGTCAGAAAAAACAAAGAAGGTTTATTTGTTTTATAATGATTAAAATCTACCGTAAGCTCATATCCTGAAGGAATAAAAAATACTTTGATATCAGTTTTGAAATGATTTCCATTAAAGTTCTCCAGATTTTCCGGTGTAAATACTTCCAGTCCAAGTCTTTTATATTGATCTTCAAAAATAAGCTGTTGCTGCATCCTTTAACTTTAGTTTAAAGATACAAAAATGAATGATGTAAGCTGTATTAAATTATTGAAACGCTAATTTCTGATGTCTGACATAAAAATCTGGAATAAATAAATCGGAAATATGTTTTTACATTGATATTATTTTATCATTTTTACAAAGATTTGTATTGTGACCTAATAGTATTAACTTTTTTTCATAACTGCCTGTATGAGCGAATTAGAAAATATTCTGAGAGAAATAACTCCACTATCTCCTGAAGATAGTTTTCTCGTATTTGACAGGATTAAAGCTTCATTCGACTTTCCGTACCACTACCATCCGGAAATTGAAATCAATTTTATTTATAAAGGGAAGGGATACAAAAGGATGATAGGAGATCATACCGGAGAGATCGGAAATATAGAGTTGGTGTTGGTGGGTCCTAATTTACCGCACTGTTGGGCTAATTACAGATGCAAAAACAGAAAAACCCACGAAATCACCATACAATTCAACCAGGATTTCTTTCAGCAGTCATTAATGGAGAAAAATATTTTGAAACCCATCAATAATCTGATGAAAGACTCCATCAGAGGGATTCTTTTTTCTACAGAAACGGCTGAGAAACTAAAAGATTCGTTTCTCAATTTGTCAAAAATGAACAGTTTTGAATCTTTCATAGAAATTATGAAGATTCTGAACGAATTGGCTGTGGCAGAAAATAAAACACTTTTATCTTCGTATAGTATTGAGCTTGAGTCTTTTGCTGATAATGATAAAATGAAGGTTGTTCATGATTTTGTTCATAAAAATTTTGAGAATAAAATAACGCTGGATAATGTAGCCTCATTGGTGAACATGAGCAATGTGACATTTAACAGGTTTATTAAAAAAAGAACAGGGAAAACATTTGTTAATTATCTTAATGAGATCAGAATCAGTTATGCTGCACGCTGGTTGATGGAAAAAAATCTTACGGTCTTTGAAATTGCTTTCGAAGCCGGGTTTAATAATATTGCGAACTTCAACAAGGTATTTAAGTCCATCAAAAAAACAACTCCAACCGAATTTAAAGAGCAATTCAAAGGAGTTAAAAAGATTGAATAGTACGTATTAAAAATTTACATTTTTCTTTTTTTATCCTATCTGGCGTTCTATAATTCCGTCCAGAAATCTACTTTTTTTGTTAAAATAACGGAATAAATCCCCTTTTTTAATTGTTAGGGAAGTGTTGTATTTTGCTGATATTTAAAGCATTAATAGCTTTTAATTTTGATTGCTGAAAAAATAATATCGTTTTATGATAAAATAGTATTATATCAGACTGACTACAAAATTTAGATTTGTGAATGTGAATTAAATCTTAACAAAACTTTAAATAATTTAATACATAAATGGCAAAGTTTTGCTGAAAGAACAATAATTTTTTTTGTATTAAAAAATAAAGTAATGTCACTGATTCTCAATTAAATCTAACGAATCTATACCTTATGAGAAAAGCAGTTATACCCGTTCTGTTCGTTTTTTCACTTACTGCGAATGCACAGGAGAAAAAAGCGGCCGACACTACGAAGACAACCAGTATTGAGGAGGTCGTAGTCACCTCTTTGGGGATTAAAAGGCAGGCCCGCTCTTTAACGTATTCCAGCCAGCAGATTGGCGGGGATGAGCTTACAGAAGTGAAAACTCCCAATCTATTAAATTCGATCAATGGAAAAGTTTCCAATGTACAAATCAACAGAACCAATGGTGTAGGTAGCTCCGTAAGGGTGATCATGAGAGGGAATAAGTCTGTAAACAATACACAGCCATTGTATGTAATTGATGGTATTCCTATTATTAACGGAACAGGGAAGTCTGCAGATATCGGACAGTATTCCAATATGCCGGATCCGGGAGATGTACTAAGCTCCATCAATCCTGATGATATTGAGAGTATCAACTTCCTGAAAGGAGCTTCTGCTAGTGCATTGTATGGATCTGCCGGAGGTAACGGGGCTATTCTGATTACGACTAAAAAAGGACGTGCAGGGAAAAGTTCAATTACTTACAGTTCCAGCCTTACTGTAGACAGAGCATACAGTCTTCCAAAACTGCAGCACAGTTATCTGTCTTATGATCCATCTGTTGCTGGGCAGCAGCCAGGACAGGCTGTAGACAGCTGGGGTGCAAAAGGATCTTCAAAGGATTATCTTAAAGATTTTCTGCAAACAGGAACTACATGGGTAAACAGCCTTTCTTTCCAGTCAGGAAATGAAAAATCAACAAACTATTTCTCTATCGGAAATACTACCAATAAAGGAGTGGTTCCAATGTCGTATTTTGATCAGTATAATGTCTCTTTCAGAAACTCAAGTAAGTTTCTTGATGATAAACTGACATTGGATGCCAACTTTATCGGGTCATTACAGGAAAGTAAAAACAGACAGACTCCGGGAGCTTCTTTTTCTCCTTTGACAAGTTTGTACTGGTTACCGAGAGGAGTAGATTTTGATCAATACGGAGGCGATAATTATTCTTATTTGGATAAAACGAGATTTTTGCCAGCTCAAAACTGGTGGGAAGTAAATCCGGACGGAAGCTTCAAAGGAAATCCTGTGACACAGAATCCTTACTGGATCTTAAACAAAAACCCAGTAACAGTGAGTAACAAAAATATATACGGTGCCCTTTCATTGTCTTACCAGATAAATCCATGGTTGATTGCAAGAGTGAGAGGAAACTACAGTTGGAATATTTCAGACAGCCAGCGTGATATTGCTGCTTTTTCAGCGCCTAGCTTACTTGCAAATGGTATTAATGGTAGAATGCTTAAAAACACCTATGAAAATTCTTCTACTTATGGTGATGTTTTATTGATCGGTAGTCCTAAAGTAAGTGAATCTATCTCTTTAGATTTTACAGTAGGAGGAAGTATTAATACGACAAGAAATAAAATAGGACAAATTGATAATGCTTATCTGGCAAATCCTAATCTTTTTACACTGAATAACCTTCAGTGGAATATAAACAGAGCGCCGGGAGATGGTTATCATAATACCTATACGAACATGAAAAAACAGGTACAGTCTGTTTTTGCGAGTGCTTCCGTAGGGTACAAAAATATGTTCTATGTGGACATGACTTTCAGAAATGACTGGGATTCTACTTTAGCATTAACAGGAAGAACCGGATTTGATTATGAATCTGTAGGAGCAAATGCTATATTATCTTCTGTTTTCAAACTTCCGGAAGTTATTAATTTCTGGAAAGTCAGAGGGTCTTATGCAACTGTTGGTTTGGGATTACCTACGAATATCACCAATGCAATGGTTGAATATAATAAAGGATATGTTTATGGAGTAGATGCAGGAACGATTGTATATCCTAAGAGTTCTTTTGCTACAGGGGCAGGTTTTGAGGCATTGCTTCCAAAACCGGAACTTAATAAAACGTTTGAAGCAGGTACTGAGTTAAGAATGCTGAATAACAAACTGAATTTTGATATTACTTATTACAATTCAAATACCAGCAACCAGTTGTTGGAAACCACAATTCCTTCTTATTTAGGAGGTTTGGCTCCGGGATCATATTATATTAATGCGGGAAAAATCCGAAATACCGGTTTTGAATCTTCATTATCTTATAAAATCTTTGATTCGGAAAAATTCGGATGGACCGCTACATTGAATGCTTCGGCCAATAAAAACAAGATCGTTGAATTATTACCAACAAGCATAAATGTTTCTAAAGACTTGACTTTTTCACTAACCGGAGGTGGTGACTATACAAGATTAAAACTGGGGGGGGCTTTTGGAGATCTTTACGGAATCAAATTTAAAAGAGATGATCAGGGCCGTGTTCTTGTGAATGAGAAAGGGGTTCCTTTAGCAGAGAGTACGCCTTCTTATTTGGGTAACCCGAACCCGAAGTTTATTCTTGGATTCAATAACGCGTTCAATATCGGTAAACTGGGGATTTCTTTCCTTATTGATGGGAAATTCGGAGGTAAAGTATTATCACTTACAGAAAAAGCCAATGATTTATATGGAGTAAGTCAGACCACTGCTGATGCTAGAGATGCTGGAGGCGTATCAATCCCAAATGCAGTGTATGCACCGGGAACTCCTAATGCAGGGCAGGCCTATACTGGGTTGACTAACGCTAAAGATTATTATAAAGCAGTAGGAACAACTGAAGGATTTGGAAAAGGAGTTGATGAAGCCTATCTGTATAGTGCTACAACAATACGTTTACGTCAGGTATCTGTTTCGTATCTGTTTGATGTCAATTCAAAATATTTGAAAAATGCAACGGTAAGTTTAGTAGGAACCAATTTATTTTTCTTCTATAAGAAAGCACCGTTTGATCCTGAGCAGGTATCAGGGAATACGCCTGGTGGAGTGGGAGTAGATTCATTCGGATTACCGATTACCCGATCTATTGGATTATCATTAAAAGCTAACTTCTAACTTTTACAATTACGACAATGAAAATCAATACTATTAAAACATTGGTATTTGGAGCTGCAGTTCTGTTTTCAGCTTCCGGATGTACTAATGACTTTGACCAATATAATCAGGAAAAGCTTGGAGGCCCTGAAAATTTTTACGCTGACTTTATCGCAGTTGTGAACCCTATGAAATCTATCCAGAGAGGGTTGCAGGCAGATTATCAGTTATATCCTAACCTGAGTGCAGATATGTACAGCGGAATGTTCAGTACCGCAACACCATTTAACGGAGGAGTAAATAACCTTACTTACTCTATGATGGATGGATGGAACAATAGAATCATTGCCAGACAACAGGATATTTTTAATTATTCTATCATTATTGATAATGCTGCCAAAGGGAACTATCCGGGTGTAGATTTTACGGGAACCCTTGCTGTGAAAAAAATTCTGAAAGTTATTACAGCGGCAAGAGTTTCAGACAGCCATGGTCCTGTAGTTTACAGCAAATATGAAAAACCTAACCCTAACGGAGTTACAGATTTTGATTCTCAACAAGAAGCTTACAACTATTTTATTGCAGATCTTACGGCAGCCATTACAGATTTACAGAAAGTAATTGCAATGTCGGCAACACAGAATGTTGAAGATAAGACCTCATTGAAAAGTGCAGATTTAGTGTATGGAGGAAATATGGCACAATGGGCAAAACTGGCCAATTCATTAAAGCTGAGATTAGCCATGAGAATGAGCTATGCTGATCCTGCAAAATCTAAGCAATATGCAGAAGAGGCTTTGGCTTCACCTGCGGGATTAATTACTGACAATGCAGATAACGCTTTAATCAGTGTAGGACAGTCAGAATTGAGCTTCATCATTTACTCATGGGGAGACTGTTTAATAGGTGCACCTTTGATGGCTTATATGAACGGATATAATGACCCGAGACTTTCGGCATATGCAATTCCTGCAAAAGATGCCGATGTTCAGGGTAAATATATAGGAATACGCCAGGGAATTGATTTATTAAATGGAAAATCAACATACGGAGGATTCTCTCAGCCACAGGCAAAATCTGCCAGCGGAGATTATTTTTCCGGAACTGATGGGAAAATGAAATTATTCACTGCTGCAGAAACATGGTTTCTGAAAGCAGAAGCTGCTTTGAGAGGCTATGCCGGCGCAGGTGATATTCAGACCAATTATACTACCGGAGTGCAGCAATCTTTCGGAGAATGGGGAAAAAGTGCCAGTGTTGCAGCTTATCTTGCTGATACAACTTCTACAGAAGCTCCTTATGTTGACCCAAAAAATGCAGACAATAATGTTGCTGTAGGAAATCCTCAGCTAAGTACCATTACGATTGCGTGGAATAACGGGGATACCAACGAAAGAAAATTAGAAAGAATTATTACCCAAAAATGGCTTTCTCTTTATCCGAACGGCCCAGAAGCATGGGCTGAGCAGAGAAGAACAGGCTACCCGATTCTTTTCAAAGTAAGAAAAAATGACAGCGGCGGAGCGATCAGTACAGAAGCAATGATCAGAAGAATTCCTTTCACTATTGATACCAAAACTTCATTATATAATTACCAGCAGGCTGCACAAATGCTGAACGGACCTGATACCGGAGGTACAAAGCTTTGGTGGGATAAGAAATAAAAAATATTCAGAATCACTCATTAATAAAGAGACATCTCAACATCAGATTTTTATTTGATACATTCATTAAGGCAGGAGAATAGAGTAGAATCTCCAAAAAATTTATAGTTTCGTTTTTTAGCCTGAATGAATGTTTGAGATGTTCTCTTTTATTTGGAATCTTATTTTTAAATATGGGAAAAAACAACTCCGTAACCCGTCGGATTCAGCCAATTCTCTGGATTTCCACATTATACTTTGCAATGGGTGTTCCCTTTGTAACCATTAATGCGGTTTCAGGAATTATGTATAAAGACATGGGGGTTTCGGATTCGCAGATTACATTCTGGACAGCTCTTATCCTGTTCTCATGGACGTTAAAACCACTTTGGAGTCCGTTTTTGGAGATCTATAAAACAAAAAAGTTCTTTGTTATTTCTACTCAGTTTGCGATAGGAATTCTATTCGCATTAGTAGCCTTAAGTCTTCCAATGCATGATTTTTTCAAATACAGTATTGCGCTTTTTGCAGTAATAGCATTTTGTGGAGCGACCCATGATGTGGTAGCAGACGGAACGTATATCGGGTTTTTGACCAATAAGGAGCAGGCAAAATATATCGGCTGGCAGGGTGCTTTTTACAATCTTGCCAAGATTATAAGCAGTGGAGCATTAGTTTATTTCGCAGGTGTTTTAGAAAAAACAAAAGGAGTTACCCATGCCTGGATGATCATTATGGTGATTTATGCATTACTCTTTTTGGGATTGGCTGTTTATCACTATTTCATTCTGCCAAAAGAAAACAAAGAAGAGCAGAAAGATGAGAAAACGGCCGGAAACGTTCGTCAGGAACTATTGGAAGTCATTACCTCTTTCTTCACCAAAAAGAAAATTCTGTGGTGTATACTCTTCATTATTCTGTACCGTTTTGCAGAAGGATTTGCCATCAAAATAGCTCCTTTATTTTTTAAAGCTCCAAGAACCTCAGGAGGATTGGGATTATCTACTTCAGATATCGGACTTATTTACGGAACATACGGTTCTGCAGCATTTATCCTTGGATCCGTATTGGCAGGATATTTTATCTCAGCCCGCGGACTGAAAAGATCTTTGATATGGCTATGCTGTGCATTCAACATTCCATTTGTGGTTTATGCATTATTAGCGCATTATCAGCCAGCAGACCTTTTGCCGGTAGGAGTTGCCGTAGTCGTGGAATATTTCGGATATGGATTTGGTTTTGTAGGGTTAATGCTCTACATGATGCAGCAGATTGCACCCGGAAAACACAAAACGGCACATTATGCATTTGCAACAGGAATTATGAACCTTGGTGTAATGATTCCCGGAATGATCAGTGGAACGATCAGCGACTGGATCGGATACAAAATGTTCTTTATCTGGGTGCTGATTGCTACCATTCCTGCTTTTTTGGCCACTTTATTCGTTCCTTTCCCTTACCCTGAAAATCAGAAAGAACAATAAATCAACTCATAATAATTAAAAATAAAAAGTAAAAAATACTTTATGACAGCTCAATCAGTAATGATCCCCTGGCAGGATCGCCCGGAAGGTTGCAATGATATCATGTGGAGGTTTTCCGAAAACCCGATCATTAACAGATACGCGATACCAACATCCAACAGTATATTCAACAGTGCCGTGATTCCTTTTGAAGACGGATTTGCCGGAGTATTCCGTTGTGACAACAAGTCAGTACAGATGAATATTTTTGCTGGTTTCAGTAAAGACGGAATCAATTGGGATATCAATCATGATCCTATTGAAATGCAGGCCGGAAACACGGATATGATTGAATCCGATTACAAATATGATCCCCGCGTAACCTTCATTGAAGACCGCTACTGGATTACATGGTGCAACGGTTACAATGGTCCTACCATCGGAATTGGGTATACTTTTGATTTTAAAGAATTTTTTCAGTGTGAAAATGCTTTTCTTCCGTTCAACAGAAACGGAGTTTTGTTCCCAGAAAAAATCAATGGTAAATATGCCATGCTGAGCCGTCCGAGTGATAATGGACATACACCTTTCGGAGATATTTATATCAGCTATAGCCCTGATATGAAATACTGGGGTGAACACCGTTGCGTGATGAAAGTAACGCCTTTTGAAGACAGTGCATGGCAGTGTACAAAGATCGGAGGTGGGCCTGTTCCTATCAAAACAGAAGAAGGATGGCTGCTTTTCTATCATGGAGTGATCAATACCTGCAGAGGATTCAGATATTCAATGGGAGCAGCTTTGCTTGATCTTGAAGACCCTACAAAAGTATTGTACAGAACGAAGCCTTACCTCTTGGCTCCGGCCGAATCATATGAATTGACAGGAGATGTACCCAATGTGGTTTTCCCTTGTGCAGCATTGACGGAAGGAGACAAAGTAACAGTATATTACGGTGCTGCTGATACCGTAGTTGCGATTGCCTTTGGATACATCTCAGAAATCATTGATTTTATGAAAAAGAATTCAATTTAATACAGTAATATAAAGTTTAGGGAAATAGGTTAATCATCTTAATTTTTCCGTTTTCTGGGAATTTTATAATGGTTTTCCTATTTTTAAACCAGCTTTTAAACAAAAAAATCTCCGATATCTCTCTTATCATGAAAAAAGAACTGCTCATCTGCTTTTTTACAACCCTGATTTCTATAGCGAATGCCCAGCAAAATAAAAACGATGTTTTATCCTGGGTAGATCCTTTTATTGGAACAGGAGGCCACGGACATACATTTCCGGGGGCAACTACGCCATTCGGGATGATACAGCTGAGTCCGGATCAGAATACGAAAAGCGGCGACTGGGACTGGTGTTCCGGATATCACTACAGCAGCAAAACGATCATGGGATTCAGTCATAACCATTTGAGCGGAACAGGATGGGCCGACCTTGGAGATATTCTGGTAATGCCTACCGTAGGACAGGTGAAAATGGTGCCGGGGTCTGAAGAAAATCCTGAAACAGGCTATCGTTCAAAATTTACCCATGATAAGGAAGTAGCGTCTCCGGGATATTATTCTGTAATGCTGGACAGCTACGGAATTAAAGCAGAGCTTACTGCTTCCCCAAGGGTCGGATTCCACAAATATACTTTCCCGAAGAGTAGTGAAGCCAATATCATTATTGATCCTACCAACAAAATCTTCGGAAATATCTATCATACTTTAGTGAGTGTGGAAGGCAATAATAAAATCAAAGGTTACTGTTACAGCAACGGCTGGGGAGGTAAACGGTTTGCTTACTTCGTGATGGAGTTTTCCAAACCGTTTAAGTCTTACGGTGTATATGCTGATGGAAAAATCAAAAATGATGAAAAAATTGCCCTTGCCAAGGATGCTAAAGCTTTTGTAAGATTTTCAACGGAAGATCAGGAAAGTATAGAAGTAAAAGTATCTTTATCTCCCGTGAGTACAGAAAATGCACAGGAAAACTTCGATACTGAAGCTAAAAATATAAACTTTGCACAAGCAAAAGAAACAGCACAAAAGACAT
Source organism: Chryseobacterium sp. CBTAP 102 (assembly GCF_003201365.1). Taxonomy (NCBI): domain Bacteria; kingdom Pseudomonadati; phylum Bacteroidota; class Flavobacteriia; order Flavobacteriales; family Weeksellaceae; genus Chryseobacterium; species Chryseobacterium sp. CBTAP 102. The sequence goes on along the minus strand of NZ_QICX01000002.1, from coordinate 308,776 downwards.
GGAGAGATCTGATCGGCAGATTCCAGGTGACAGGAGGTACAGACAATCAGAGAAAAATTTTCTATACTGGGGTTTATCATACATTCATTGCACCGAACCTTTATATGGATGTGAATGGAGATTACGTTGCCGCTCAGGAAAATATGAATACCAAATGGTTTACCAACTACAGTACCTATTCCTATTGGGACGGATTCAGGGCAACCCACCCGCTGTTGACCATTATGGATCAGAAACATACAAAAGAATTCGCCAATTCTCTGATCAGCAGATATACAGACCGTAAAGACCACATGCCGATCTGGGAGCTTTGCGGATATGATAATTTCTGTATGCTGGGCTATCATAGCGCATCCGTAATCTGGGATGCAATCTCAAAAGGAATACCGGGTATTGATGCAGAAAAAGCATTTGCTGCTATGAAAGACGCTTCTCTTACTGATAAAATGAGCAGCAGCGATGGAGGCGGCGGTCTTAACGATTATATTAAATTAGGTTATACTCCTTCAGAGAACGGAGCTTCTGTTTCCGCAACATTGGAATATTCATATGATGACTGGTGTATCCAGCAGCTTGCTGAAAAATTAGGTAAAAAAGAAGAATCAGAAGTGTATAAAAAACGTTCTATGAACTTTCTGAATACCTTCAATAAAGAAAATAATCACTTCTGGCCAAGACAGAAAGACGGAAAATTCTTAGCAGATTTCAAGCTTAATGACTGGAAAAAGCTGCAGCCCCACTGGGTTTCCGGAAACATCTGGGCTTATGATTTCTTTGTTCCTCACCAGATTGATGAAATGATGAATCTATACGGCGGAAAAAAAGGATTTGAAGAAAAACTGGATAAAACCTTCACAGAAGCACTTCATATGGAAGGAGAACAACATGTTGATATCTCAGGATTCATCGGATCTTTAGGATTCGGGGATGAGCCTGGACATCATGTTCCATACCTGTACAACTATGCAGGAAGTCCTTACAAGACTCAGAAAATGGTAAAATATATCCGCGACAATATGTATGCAGCTAAACCTGATGGAATCGTTAACAATGAAGACTGCGGTCAGATGTCAGCGTGGTATATCTTCTCATCATTAGGATTCTATCCTGTGACACCGGGGAAACCTGTTTATGCCATCGGAGCCCCACAATTCCCGAAAGCTTCTTTAAAGCTTGAAAATGGAAAAACATTCACCGTAATTGCAGACAAAATATCTGACAAGAATATCTACGTACAGAAAATGTTCCTGAACGGAAAAGAATACAAAAGCTGGGAGTTAAATCACAGCGATATCATGAACGGTGGTGAATTGAGATTCGTAATGGGAAGCAAACCTGTAAAATAAGACTCATAAAAATAAACGAAACAAAGTATCAATGGAAAGGAGAAATTTTATTAAAACAAGTGCGCTGGCAGGAGCCGGATTGCTTTTTACTCAGAATGTTTTTGCTAAAAATTTAGTGCTGGACGATTTTCCTGTTGTCCGTGTTCCTAAAGATAAAAGACATTTTACCAGCGAATCCGTAGAAAGTGCTATTGCAGCGTTTAAAAAGAAAGTAAAAAACAAAGAGTTAAGCTGGCTTTTTGAAAACTGCTTCCCGAATACATTGGATACTACTGTTTACTATACAGAAACCAGCGGAACACCGGATACCTATGTGATCACAGGGGATATTGATGCCATGTGGCTTCGTGACAGTTCCGCACAGGTTTTCCCTTATCTGCAGTTCTCAAAAAAAGATGAAAAACTACATAAGCTGATCTCAGGAGTAATCCACAAACAGACCACTTTCATACTGAAAGATCCTTATGCCAATGCTTTCTATAACGACGACCAGAAGATCAGTAAATGGAAAGAATATGACCACACCGATATGAAGCCGGGCACCCACGAAAGAAAATGGGAAATCGACTCGCTTTGCTATCCTATCCGTCTGGCCTACCACTTCTGGAAAACAACAGGAGATACAAAACCTTTTGATGCCAACTGGCTGAAAGGAATTAAACTTACCCTGCAGACCTTTACAGAACAGCAGAGAAAACATGATCTTGGACCTTATAAATTCGAGCGTACCACAGCTTGGGCTACAGACGGAGTTCCTATGGGAGGATATGGTTATCCAACGAAACCTGTGGGATTGATCAGCTCTATGTTCCGTCCAAGTGATGATGCTACGATTTATGGTTTCCTGATCCCTTCCAACTTATTTGCAGTGGTAAGCTTACGTCAGGCTGCAGAAATGGTGGCTGAGATTAAAAATGAAAAAACATTGGCTCAACAACTGAACAGTCTTGCTGATGAGGTAGAGGCAGCCATCAAAAAATACGGAATTTACAATCATCCTGAATTTGGAAAAATCTATGCTTTTGAAGTGAATGGCTTCGGAAGCTACAATCTGATGGATGACGCGAACTGTCCAAGCTTGCTGGGACTGCCTTATCTGGATGCGGTGAAAGCTGATGACCCTGTTTATTTGAATACAAGAAAATTTGTGTGGTCAGAAAACAACCCGTTCTTCTTCAAAGGTAAGCTGGCAGAAGGGATAGGAGGTCCGCATATCGGATTGGACATGATATGGCCAATGAGTATCATCATGAAGGCACTCACTACGAAAGACAAAAGTGAGGTCAAATGGTGCATCAATACTCTTCAGAAAACGCACGGAGGAACAGGCTTTATGCATGAATCCTTCCATAAAGACAATGACAAAAAATTCACCAGAGAATGGTTTGCATGGGCCAATACCCTGTTTGGCGAATTGTTATGGAAAACCTTTAACGAAAACCCGGAGCTACTGACATAGCCAACCTTTTTATATCGCTTATTCAACTGAGATTCCTTCCCGAAAATGGAGGTGTCAGGGGATTGCTATATAAAATTCACACACCAAAAACACCTTAAAAAAATTATACAATGAAAAAAAAATCCATCTTTACCGCACTGATTGCCATGATGCTTCAGACCGGTTCTCTGATGAACGCACAACAGCTTAATCCTACAGGAATATGCTACGTGGAAGTGAATAATAACAACCTCCTGAATGCAGGAGCGTACAAACTGCAGACATCGAACAGCTATCTGTTTAATGTGGTAAATATTTTTGCGGCCAATATTAATTATGATACCAGCCGTGGAAGAGCTTATCTGTATTCCAATAATAACGTTACGAAGGTTCTTACCAATGCGGATACCTATATAAAGCCGCTTCAGCAAAAAGGAATTAAAGTAGTATTGACTATTTTAGGGAATCACCAGGGTGCTGGGATCTGTAATTTTCCTACCCGCGAAGCCGCAAAAGACTTTGCATTACAGCTTGCCAATACAGTGAACACTTACGGTCTTGATGGAATTGATTTTGATGATGAATACTCTGAATACGGAAATAACGGAACAGGGCAGCCTAATGACAGCTCTTTTGTAATGCTTGTTCAGGAGTTAAGAGCATTGTTACCAAATAAAATTATTTCATTTTATTATTATGGCCCGGCTGCTTCAAGACTTTCCTGGAACGGAGCCAGAGTAGGAGACAACGTTAACTACAGCTGGAATGCGATGTATGGAACATTCTCCGCGCCTAATGTACCTCCGCTTACCAAAGCACAGATCTCTCCGGCAGCGGTGTGGATGGGAAATACTTCCAATTCTACAACAACCAGTCTGGCAACTCAGACCAAAAATGGCGGATACGGAGTATTTATGTGGTATGATCTGCACGGAAGCAATGAAACGGCACAACTTTCAGCAGGAACTCAGACATTGTATGGACAGCCGACCGTTTTAAGCGGTACTTTACAATCCTGGACACAAGGCACAAATTGTGATGCACCTATCGGATTGTACACAAGCAATCTTACCGGAACAAGCGCAAAACTAAACTGGTCAGCCGTAGGGACCAATACCTATGATGTTGATTATAAACCAGCTTCTTCCACAACATGGACGAATGCCGTATCTGCAACAAGTGCCACTTCTGTAACTATTTCCGGATTAACAGCTAACACCGAATATGACTGGAGAATCAGAACCAACTGCAGCGTGAAAAGCGCTTATATGTTTGCTCCAAGATTTACAAGTACTTCAGGAACAACGCCTACAGGTTCTTATGCTCTGTCTCTGGATGGAACCAGTGAATCAGGAGCCGCCGGAAATATGAATCTAAGCGGTTCTGCATTGTCTTTTGAAGGATGGATAAAACCTTCGTCCTTCAAATCTGCTTTCCCATATATTTCCTCTATCATGGGAACGGAGGTAAGCGACAGCAATTCTGCATTCTTACGATTAGGAGATGCCAGTCTGGCTAATAATAAACTCCAGTTTGTGGTAAGTATTAATAATGTACAGCAAAAACTGGCTTCTGCAACTGCTTTGAATGCCAATACCTGGTATCATGTAGCAGCTACTTATGATGGAGCCAATATGAAATTGTACATCAACGGTGTTTTGGATGCAACTAAAACACAAACCGGAAGTGTGAATTCAACAGGTGCATTCAACGTAGGATATTTATATAACACATCAAGGAATTTCAATGGAAAAATAGATGAGGTAAGAGTTTGGAAGCGCGCATTAAGCCAGACGGAAATCAGCCAGAAGATGTGTAATGTATCTGTTCCGGCAACTTCACTGGCTGCTTATTGGAAGTTTAACGAAGGAAGTGGCTCTACTGTTCAGGATACTTCAGGGAATGGTGTGACTTTAACATTGACAGGTGTTGATGCTTCTAATTGGGGAGCAGATATACCATGTACAACTGGAAGTTCAGTATTAGCAAGAACTGCAGGGCAAAAAGCGATAAATGCAGGAGAGACAAACCTTAAAAATCAAATCAAATTATATCCTAATCCGGTAAGCAAATCTTCACTATTGACAGTGTCTGTTCCGGATGAATACAATAAAGGAAAGTTGACAATTTATGATTTTAATGGAAGAATCGTAGATACAAAATCCCTGAATCCAGGAGATAATCAATATGAATTGAGCAGAATTCCGGCAGGAAATTACATCGTTCAGTTTGAATCTCATGATGGAAGCCTGAAACAATCTGAAAAACTAATTGTAAAATAATAACCCATTTCATTGGGCTTCGGCCCAATGATTTTTCTACTACAAAATTGATATACTATGAGAAAAAAATCCTTTTTTATTCCCCTAATGGCCCTGATGCTTCAGACAGCGCCGTTGCTCAAAGCACAACAGCTTAATCCTTTGGGAGTCTGCTATGTGGAGGTGAATAACAATAATATGCTGAATGCAGGTTCATATACTCTGCAGAATACCAACAGACAGCTTTTTGATGTTGCGATTATTTTTGCAGCGAATATCAACTATGATGTTTCCAAAAACCGAGCTTATATCTCAAACAATAATAATGTTACTAAAGTTCTGAATGATGTTAATACTTACGTAAAACCCTTACAGCAAAAAGGAATAAAAGTATTACTGGATCTATTGGGAAACCACCAGGGAGCCGGGATTTCCAATTTTCCTAACCGTGAAGCGGCTAAAGATTTCGCTTTACAGGTAGCTCATACTGTTTATACCTACGGTTTGGATGGAGTAGACCTTGATGATGAATACGCGGGATATGGAAATAACGGAACAGGACAGCCCAATAACAGTTCTTTTGTAATGCTTTTGCAGGAATTAAAAGCTGCAATGCCGGATAAACTGATCACATTCTATTATTACGGACCTGCTACTACAAGACAAACGTATAACGGAGATTTAGCAGGAAATTATATTAATTATACCTGGAACGCAATGTATAGTACTTACAATGCACCTGTTGTTCCACCTCTTGATAAATCTAAAATTTCTGCTGCTGCAACCTGGATTCAAAACTCAAATCCAAGTTCAACTTCTGCAACTACACTGGCAAGCTTAGCTACCAGTACAAAGAATGATCAATACGGAGTGTTTATGTGGTATGATCTGGGAGGAACGGACGTAGCAAGCTATCTTAGCACAGGCTCCAATATTCTTTATAATGAAAATACACTCTTAAGCGGTCAGTTATATTCATGGTCTCAGGGACAGGCTTGTGATCCGCCATTGGGACTTGATGTTTCCAACGTGACAGGAACTTCAGCCCAGCTGAACTGGACTTCCAATGCTTCCCAGTCTTACAATATTGATTACAAGCCGGCCAATTCAACGGTATGGACAAACGTTGCTAATAATTATTCAGGGAATAATATTGTCATCAACAATCTTACCCTGAATACCAATTACGATTGGAGAATACAGTCCAACTGCTCACCGACGTTAACAAGTACTTATATTTTTGCCCCAAGGTTCAACTCCGGAAGTGGCTGCACTACGCCATCAGGATTGACTTCCGGAAGTTTCCTTGGTAATACCGCTCAGTTGTCTTGGGATGCAGGAAACGCAACTTCATATACACTGCAATATAAAACTGCCACTGCTACAACCTGGTCTGAAATTCCAAATATTACAACTAATTCCTATTCATTACAAAACCTGACACCTAATACAAACTATGTATGGAAAGTACAGGCTTCATGTGCGGGAGGAACTACAAGTACCTATTCAGGGGAAGGAGCATTCAACAGTGGTTTTGCTCCGGTTACAAGTCCGGGGGCAAGGTCTCTTTCTTTTAACGGAAGCACACACTATCTTAATGCAGGACAATTTAACCTGAGTGGAAATGCTGTGACATTTGAAGGCTGGGTAAAAGTAAATGCTTTCAAAACAGGCTTCCCATATATTTCATCAGTAATGGGTATAGAAGTAGGAGATAATAACTCGGCCATGCTTCGTTTCGGAGATGGAAACCTAGCGAATAATAAGCTGCAGTTTATATTGAGTTTTGGTTCGTCACAGGTGAAACTGAATACGAATACAGCATTCAACACTAATACATGGTATCATATAGCAGCCACTTATGATGGTGCGGCAATGAAAATTTATGTAAATGGGAACCTCGATGCCACTTTTGCGGTAACGGGTAACTTTACGGCAAACGGAATCCTTTATCTGGGACGAAACTATGATAATTCCCGTACAATCAACGGTTTTCTGGATGAATTCAGAGTTTGGAAAAAAGCACTTACACCACAGGAAATCCTGAGTAACAGCTGTAATGTTCCTGCCAACTCTACAGGTCTTGAAGCCAACTGGAAAATGGATGAAGGAAGTGGAATGGGAGCTTTGGATGCTACAGCCAACACTCATTTTGCAACCCTGATCAATATGACAGATGCCAACTGGAGAACAGATGTTGCCTGTGCTTCTAATCTTGCAGTGAAAGATGTTGAATCTGTGAAAGACAACAGCGCAGTCTATCCGAACCCTGTGAAACGAGGAAATGATATTCACTTTGCTATTGGCGACAATTCGGCAGCTGAAGTAGCATTGTATGATATTTCAGGAAAATTATTCAAAAAACAGAACATTAATCAAAATAATAATGCAGTGAATACACAGGATTTAATCAGTGGTACTTATATTTACAAGATTACATCTGCAAACAGTAAAGTGATATCGACTGGTAAAGTAATCGTAAAATAAGTTTAAGATAATGAAATAGTTATCGGAATTGATAATATAAAGTCTGAAATACAAAGCAGACAGACAGGAGGTGTTTTCCTGTTTGTCTGTTTTTTCAGTCAAAGGATGTTTGAATTTAAAATAAAAAATAATGCAGAATATAGTAGGAATTGATATCGGAGGGTCACATATCACGCTGGCTCAGGTGGATCCGGAAAAGCGTGAAATCATTTCATCCACCTATGTGAGAGAACATGTAGATGCTTTTGATAAAAAAGAGATTATTTTCTCTGCATGGGTTTCAGCTATCCATAAAGTAGCTCATAATCTGGTAAAAGAAGATCTTCTGATCGGTATCGCAATGCCCGGACCTTTCGATTATGAAAATGGGATATCGCTGATGCAGCAGGGAAAATTTATTGATATCTATCAGGTGAATATTAAAGAAGAGCTGGCAAAAAGACTCGGTATTTCTCAGGAGCAGATTCATTTTGTAAATGATGCTGCAGCATTTATGGAAGGAGAAGTATACGGAGGTTGTGCCCAGGGTTTCAACAGAATTTTTGGAGTGACGCTCGGTACAGGTTTGGGAACTACCTTCTTCAATGGAGAATTGGCTACTGATGAAGACTTATGGGATTCTCCATTCAGAGGTTCCATCAGTGAAGACTATCTGGCAACACGCTGGTTTGTGAATCGTTATAAAGAAATAACCGGAGAAGAAATCTCAGGGACTAAAGATTTGTTGGATAAACCCAAAGCAATACAGACCAGAATATTTGATGAATATGCAGACTCTTTCTCAGAATTTATCGTTAAATATGTAGATCACTACAAACCGGAAGTTTTAGTTATAGGAGGAAATATAGCCAAAGCTTATCCTTATTTTGAGCAAAGATTTATCCAGAATTTAACAAAGAATAATATTAACTTGCAGGTTAAAATTTCTGCTATATTTGAAGATGCGGCCATTCTTGGAGCTGCCAGCTATGCATTAAAAAAGCGTATATAAATTAAAAAACGAAAAGATACAATGAAGTTTATATTTTCTACTTGCTTACTGTTATTACAGGCCTGGGCTTTAGGTCAGAATGTATCTCCCGTAGATTATGTGAATCCTTTGATGGGAACACAATCCAAACCTTCATTATCCAATGGAAATACCTATCCGGCCGTCGGACTTCCATGGGGAATGAATATCTGGACACCGCAGACTGGTAAAATGGGTGACGGATGGGCATATACCTACGATGCAGATAAAATAAAAGGGTTTAAACAAACTCACCAGCCCTCTCCATGGATGAACGATTATGGCGCATTTGCCATCATGCCTGGAGTAGGAAAAGTGAAATTTAAAGAAGACGAAAGAGCAAGCTGGTTCAGCCATAAAGCTGAGGTTACCACACCTTATTTCTATAGCGTTTATCTTGCGGACATCAATGTTACCACAGAATTTACCCCTACGGAAAGAGCCTCTTATTTTAAATTTGATTTTCCAAAGACAGACAGCGCTTATGTAGTGGTTGATGCGTTAAACAAAGGATCTTACATCAAGATTTTACCGAAGGAAAGAAAAATTCTGGGCTATACGACAAAATATTCTACCGGGAAATATGAAAACTTTAAAAACTATTTTGTCATTCAGTTTGATAAAGATTTTGAACTGACAAAAACCTGGAAAGACGATAAACTGGTGAATGATCAATTGGAAATTACCAGTGATCATACCGGAGCTGTAGTAGGTTTTAAACTTAAAAACAAAGAAACGGTTTATGCAAAAGTAGCCTCTTCATTCATCAGCTTTGAACAGGCAGAATTGAATCTTAAAAGAGAAATCGGAAATAAAAACTTTGAACAGGTAAAAAACGATGCTAAAAATATCTGGAATAAAACACTTGGAAAAATAGACGTAAAAGGAGGAACAGATCAGCAGATGAGAACATTTTATTCTTCTTTATACAGAACTTTATTCTTCCCGCAAAAATTATATGAAGTGGATGCGCAGAACAAAATAAAACACTGGAGTCCTTACAACGGGAAAATTGTAGATGGAAGAATGTTTGCCGGGACAGGTTTCTGGGATACTTTCCGTGCTTTGTACCCGTTCCTGAATCTTGTGTATCCTTCGATCAATGTTGAAATGCAGGAAGGATTGGTGAACGCTTACAAAGAAGGAGGTTTCTTACCGGAATGGAGCAGCCCCGGATATTCTGATATTATGATCGGAAACAATTCCGCGTCCGTAGTAGCAGATGCCTATATCAAGGGACTTCGTGGATACGATGTGGAAACCCTTTGGCAGGCCGTAAAACATGGAGCCAATAACGAAGGCCCTATTGAAGCGGTAGGCCGTGCAGGAGTAAAATATTATAATGAATTGGGTTATGTTCCTTACGATGTGAAAATCAATGAAAATGCGGCAAGAACGTTAGAATATGCCTATGATGACTTTTCCATTTATCAACTGGGGAAAACATTGGGAAAACCAGCTTCAGAAATTGATATTTACAAAAAAAGAGCGTATAATTACAAAAATCTGTTTGATAAAGAAACAGGTCTGATGCGTGGTAAAAATAAAGACGGTAATTTCCAGAAACCATTCAATCCTTTCAAATGGGGAGATGCTTTCACAGAAGGAAACAGCTGGCATTACACATGGTCTGTTTTCCAGGATATCGACGGTTTGGCAGAACTGATGGGTGGGAAAAAGAAATTTGAAGCCAAATTAGATGAAGTATTTTCATTGCCTCCGGTTTTTGATGACAGTTATTATGGAGGCGTGATCCACGAAATCAGAGAAATGCAGATCATGAATATGGGACAGTATGCCCACGGAAACCAGCCTATTCAGCACATGATTTATCTGTACAACTATGCAGGAGCACCTTACAAAACCCAATATTGGGCAAGACAGGTAATGAATAAACTGTATCATGCAACTCCTGATGGATATTGCGGTGACGAAGATAATGGACAGACTTCCGCATGGTATATTTTCTCAGCCCTTGGGTTTTATCCGGTAACACCAGCAACGGATCAGTATGTGTTGGGAGCACCTTTATTTAAAGAAGCTACCATCTATTTGGAAAATGGTAAGAAAATTGAAATAAAAGCTCCGGAAAACAACGCAGATAATTTATATGTAAAATCTTTGAACGTAAACCAACAGCCTTACTCCAAAAACTGGCTGAGCCATAAAGAATTGATGAAAGGAGCCATTTTAGACTTTAAGATGGATAACAAGCCCAATAAAGAAAGAGGTTCACAGGAAAAAGATTTTCCCTATTCAATGTCAAAAGAAGAATCAAATAAATAATTGTTAATTTAGAAATACAAGCTGTATGAGTACAGGAAAAAAAGAAATATTCGATAGAGTAGGAAGCATGCTGCAGACACAAGGTTTTAACATCGCAGCAAAAGATGATACAAGACCATGGGGTGGTTTTTTTGTAATTGATGAAACACAGGCACAGGATTTTGCCAACCAATATTTCGATGGAATTGATGTAGATAACCTGAGAATAGGAGGAAAACTAAGCCCAAAAATTCTTATCGTTGCTCCGGAAGCAAGATTAAGCTGGCAGTATCACCACAGAAGAGCCGAAATCTGGCAGGTAGTGGAAGGAATGGTAGGAATTAAAAGAAGCAATACTGATGAAGAAGGAGAATTGAAAGAATACGGGCCGAAAGATCAGGTGAAACTTCAGCAGGGTGAAAGACACAGATTGATAGGTTTGTCAGGCTGGGGAATTGTAGCTGAAATCTGGCAGCATACCGATGCCTCCAATCCTTCAGACGAAGACGATATCGTAAGAGTACAGGATGACTTTGGGAGATAAATACAAAATCCGCTTCATTGAAGCGGATTTTGTATTGAGTCAGGAAGCTTGAGTCAGGAAGATGGGAGTTGCTGCGGGTTTTCAAAACTTTTTATTATTCTTCGGTATCAATGCTGAATTTATTAGCTGACAGCAAAAAAATAAACCTAATAGGTCTCAAAGACCTATTAGGTTTTGTTTATTCAGAGAACATCTGTAATTTATTCCCAAATAAGAATTCTACCGGCTAATAGCACTTCCTGCTTCATTCTTCCAGCTTCCCGCTTTTAAAACGTCACATCCAGTCCCACATAGAAGTTCGCCTTCATAATTGGAGCGTACACCATTCCGCCGTCAAAATAATTTCCGAAAGGATTTTTAAAATCTACAATCGCATTTTTCTGATAATAAGAAGTCAGGTTTTCTCCTCCAACATAAGCTCTGATCTTTTTATTGAAATTTCTTGAGATCTGAGCATTCAGAACTGCATAAGATTCCGAATAAGCTGGCAGCTGAAACTCTGCCGGATTAGTTGATGTATCAGGAAGTCTTTGCTTTCCAACCCAGTTTAAAGTCGTATCAAAGCTCCAGAATCCACCATTATCATTTTTATTGGTTGAATAGGCCAGGTTCACAAAACCCCTGTGTTTCGCCATAAAAGGAACTTCTCTTCTTCCTCCGATATAATCAGCCTGTACATCATAATACTTATAAGCTAGCCTTACATCAAAATTTTTGAAAGGCGTAAAATCCCACTGCGTCTGGAATGAATTAGCAAAGGATTTTCCTTCCAGATTATAGAATGTCAGCTGTTGAGGAGACTTGTCCAAATCTACCAACACCTGATCCTGGAAATCTGTTCTGAAAAAGTCTGCAATAATGCTGGATTTTCTTCCGAATAGCTTAAATTCCTGTTGTAAGCTTGCCCCATAATTCCATGCAATTTCGGGTCTTAATCCGTAAATATTTCCTCCGTTGGGTACAATATTAATGGCTCTGTTCGATGCAAAATACTGCTGGCTTTCCGCAAAAACATTCGCCGTTCTGAATCCTCTCCCTGCAGAAAGTCTTAGAATAGTCTGAGGCGTGAAATCATACTTAAAATTAAGTCTCGGTGTAAACTGAGTGCCTGCAAGGTTGTGAAAATCCACCCTTGAACCAGCCACTAAAGTATATTTTAAACCTGTTAAAGTATATTCGGCAAAAATTCCCGGTACAATTTCATTTCTTCTCATATCATCCAGCAAATACGTTTCTTTATAACCGTCATATAAGAAACTTGCACCCGCTTTATACTTGTGGTTGGTATTTCCGATGATGCTTTCAAAAATTAAATTGGAATAGTATGTGTGCTGCTGCCCTGCATAATTTCTTAATCCGAAGAAGCTGTCCTGTTGGTGATATACATACTGGTTCATCCATCCGATACTCTGGTAAGGTTTTCCTTTAAAAACATACCCTGTTTTATTCCAGACTTGGAATCTTGAAATATCGATTCCTACACCATAGGGAGACTGTTTATCCTGAGACAATTTTTTATCAAAACCAATCTGTCCTGCAGTTCTTTCATCTCTGATAAAATTAATCCCGAAATGAGACCCGAATCCTGACTTTTCAAGGTCATTATAATTCAATAAATAGGCTGCATTGATCTGTATTCCTTTCGGTCTGTCCAGAAAACCGTCATCATTCATATCTGTATTTCCAAACGTTCCGTTTCCATGGAGAAGGAAAGTCTGTGACCATTTATCGTTGATAGGAGAAACATTGGTAATATTGATCTCTGCTCTTGCATTGAAGTCAGAAAAAAGGTTTAGCGATGTTTCAGGAGTCTTTGCATTCTTTAAAAGCTCAGTATTGATTTGCCCCGTGATACTTTCATAACCGTTCGTTACGGTACTTCCACCTTTTGTCAGCTGAATACTCTCAATCCATCTTCCCGGGATAAAGTTTAATCCGTAAGCAGAAGCCAATCCTCTGATTTCAGGGAGTTGTTCCTTCGTTAAGCTGGTATATTTCTGATCCAGACCCAGCATTTTCAGCTGTTTTGTCCCGGTAACCGCATTGCTGAAAGATACATCTACCGTTGCATTGGTTTCGAAACTTTCGGAAAGATTACAGCAAGCTGCCTTTAACAGCTCTTTTTTATCGATATTAAAGACGAGTCCGGCCTCTTTCTTGCTTAAAGCTGTTGCCGTCTTAGAGCCTGTTACAACAACACCATCAATACTCCTTTCGTGCTGAGCATGATCCTCCTGGGCATTCGAGGTATCATTGCTTTTATGATTCTCATGCTTTGTTTCTTCTTCGTAGTGTACTTTTGGATTGGGTTCACCAAAAGTAAAATCCCTGTCATACAGGCAGCATCCCGGAAGTCCGTTGTATACGTCATCTGATGCTTTATATTTTTCATTATCATGACCTGCATCAGCAATTGCTTTTAAAATCTTATCTGATGAGGTTGTTGAAGGATCAAAATGTAAAGCAACCGTTTGTTTCTCTGCATTCCATTCCGCAGTATTCGCACCCGCATCTTTTGCTGCCTTTTCAATTCTTGCTTTACAAGAAGCGCAGTTTCCTCTTACGTAGAATTCATTTTCTTTTTTAGTGGAAATATTAGTTTCTGCATGGTTCTCATGATGTGTTTCTGCCTGTGAAGGCTGTAAGTCCCGGTCGTAATGACAACATCCCGGAAGGCTTTCATAGATTGTATCAGAAGCTTTGAATTTCTCATTATCATGCCCTGCATCAGCTACCTTTTTTAAGATATCATCGGCAGATGTTTTGTCTGTTTCAAAGGTTAAGGTTTGAAGATTGATAGAGTAAACTGCCGTTTTAGCACCTGCTTTTTTGGCCGCACTTTCAATTCGGGTTTTGCACATTTCGCAGTTCCCTTTTACCTTGAACTGATTTTTTGAAAGGGTCTGAGCAGATATCAATTGGGTAAACAGGAATAATGCACCAAGTATCAACCTGGAAATAGATAATTTCATTTTGTTTAAAAGTTTAAATTAATTAAAAAAACAGTTCACTATAGGACATAATGAACCCTTAAGATTTTAATTAACCTATCTTGGGCGGCTGCCAGATTTCCTTTAAACGGTCTGAAAGATAAGGATCTGCATACTGAAACTGAGGATTCTTATTTGATTTGTAATAAGAAAGTTCCAGACGTAAATTTTTTGAGAAAGGGGTTTCAATAAACGTGTAACAGGCAACACATGACGAGCAGCAGTCATCATTACATGATTTTGTTTTATCATGGTTGCTGTCTTTTTTTGAAGAATGATTTTTACAGCAGTCCATTTTTTGAGAAGATTCTGCTTTACAGCATGTTTTCTGCATAGATTGCGCATAAAAGTTATCCTTGGGAATCAAAAAAACTCCCAGACAAAAAACTATTGCAAGTAGGTGAAACAGCTTCATCTCTGCAAAAATACAAAATTTATGGTAATGGATCACCAACTTTCAGAGAACAGCTATGCCAGGGTTCTCCATGTGCCGGATTCAGTTTGGGTTTTTCACCCATTGCCAGATTCTGTGCAGCAGGAGCGGGAGCCGGACTTGGAGTAGCCTGAACTGTATTTTGTGCTGGCTGTGGTGTTGGAGCGGGCTTACTGTTTAATGGCTGTCCTACGGGAATGTCGCATCTGTGTCCAGGCTGTCCGTGTGGAGGGTTCATTCCCGGCGCTGTTTTCGCCTGTTTTCCATTGTTGTCAATGGTAATTTTTCCTGGTGCTACGGCATTAGGATCTAACTGAACAATATTGTTTCCGTTTGCATTTATATTTTGAGAAGCAGGAGTAGCTGTAACAGGAGCACCATTCAGAGGTTGTCCTACCGGAATATCACATCGGTGTCCGGGCTGTCCGTGTGGAGGATTCATTCCCGGAGCGGTAGCCATAGGAGCAGGATTAGGGCTGGATTGGATACCTGCCTGATCCATCAGAGCGGTTTTTGAGGTGGTATTTAGGGCTACGTTGGGTTGTCCTGCGTTAGCTTCATCTTTTAAGTAAGTAGCTCTTTCATCCTTTTTACTACAGGATGCGGCTAATAGTGATACGGCGATCAAACCTATAAATGTATTCTTCATATCCATGGGTATGAAACAAAATTAGCAAAACATTTTCAATTGTTTTGCTAATTTTATACTTATAATTTGATTTTTGGATTAATTTTTTACCAAAAGTCTGAATCCTTCTCCGTGAACGTTGATGATTTCTAATCCTTCGTCGTCTTTTAACAACTTACGAAGCTTGGCAATATAAACGTCCATACTTCTTGCTGTAAAGTAATTTTCTTTTTTCCAGATTTTTCTTAAGGCAAGATCTCTCGGCATAAAATCATTTCTGTGGATGCAAAGAAGTTTTAATAATTCATTTTCTTTAGGAGAAAGCTTGTATTCTTTATCACCTACTTTCAGCTGTCTCAGCATAGAGTCAAAGAAAATATTGCTGATCTTGAACTGTTCCTGTTCTTCATTTTCCAAGGTAGAACTTCTCTGAAGAATTGCTTTGATCTTGTATAAAAGAAGTTCAGTATCAAAAGGCTTTGTGATATAATCATCAGCTCCCAGCTGATATCCTTTCAAGATATCTTCTCTCATATTTCTTGCAGTAAGGAATATGATGGGTGTATTTTTATCAATCTTTTTTACATCTTCCGCTAATGAAAATCCGTCTTTTTTAGGCATCATTACGTCAAATATGCAGATATCGAATTCATTTTCTGTAAATTCTTTTAGTCCCTGCTCTCCGTCAGTGGCAAGAGTTACTTCAAAATTATTGATGGTCAAATAATCTTTAAGCACCGCCCCGAAACTCTGATCGTCCTCTACTAATAATATTCTGTTGCTCATAATTTTAATAATTAATAATTAACAATTAAGAATGAACTTCCTCACTCTATCTTCTATATTTTGATATTTGGTTTAAACTTATAATTGATAAACGATCATTGATAATTGATGTGAAGATATTTTTTATCATTTATCACTTATCATCTATCATTTATTTTCTAGCTCATTGGCAGCTTTATCGTGAACGTACTTCCTTTTCCTTTATGAGAGTCTACGATAATCTGTCCTTTGTGCAGTTCTACAATTTTCTTCACGTAAGAAAGGCCTAATCCCTGTCCTTTTACGTTGTGAATATTTCCGGTTTCTTCTCTGAAGAATTTTTCGAAAATTTTGGTTTTATTCTGGGTATCCATTCCCATTCCTTTATCGGAAATTTCAATCACGTACCAGTGTCCCTCATTTCTTGTTTCCACATGTATTTCCGGTGCTTCAGGAGAATATTTGTTGGCATTATCCAGTAAGTTGACCAGCATATTGGAGATATGGAATTCGTCTATTTTAAAATTGTACTGCATAGCATTGAACTTCTGCGTAAGCGTTCCGTTTCTTTGCTGTACAATCAGATTGAAAGATTCTGTTGTTTTTTTAATCAGCTCTCTTACGTTGGCTTCCTTTAAAAACAGCTCTACTTCATTTCGCTCAAGCTTGGACATATTAAGCACATTTTCCACCTGCTTTTTCATCCTTAAGTTTTCCTGTTTGATCAGTTCGGAATAGTATTTTACCTTATCCGGATTGGTGGCAATTTTGTCATTAGCCAATGAATCTGTTGCGACAGAAATGGTTGCCAATGGAGTTTTAAACTCATGGGACATATTGTTGATGAAGTCTGTTTTTACTTCAGCAAGCTTTTTCTGTCTCATCATATAATTGATGGAAATAATATAAATCCCAAGAATGGTAAGGAGAGAAAGGAATGTTCCCAAAAGCATCGGCCAGTTATTCATCGCCAGGGAATATTCTTTTTTAGGAAATACCAATGCAAGGCTGTATAACGTATTTTTCTTATCTGCAAAAAGAGGAAAACTGTAGGTATTGCTGTCTTTCTTTTCTTTATAAGCCTTATTGGCAATGCTGGTAAGCTTATTATTACGATCCAGAACTCCATATCCGAACTTGGCAGTGATCCCTCGTATTTTAAGTTCTTTGGCAATAACGGAGTCCAGTGTTTTAGGATCTACTCTTTTAGTAATAGGAAGGTTGTTTCCATATACTTTCACAAACTCTTTCATAGAGTAATCTCCCGTTTCGATCTCCTGATTGATATCTGTGGTAAGAAGTTCGCGGTTTGTGGTGTCTCTTTTTATTTTGTAGGCAGCTTCGTCCGTATATAGAGTAGTCAGCTTAATAGAATCTCCTTTCTGAGAAATTGGGAGCTGCGTTTTTTCAATAATATTTTTGGAATAAATAATCTGTCTTTGAGTACCGGAGTCTTGCACTTGTTGGATTGTAGTTAAAGACGGCTGTTTACTGTTTGCCAGAATATTTTTTCTGAAATCTTTATAATCCTGATTCAGGTATTTATCAGCTTCAATCTCTTCAATACTTTTTGAAGTACTTTCCAAAACCGCATATACTTTATTTGAAAAATCCTGTTCCAGTACGCCGTAATAGCCTTTCAACCAATAAAATTGGAGCGTCACGAAGACAATCAGTGAGATTGTCATAAACACTGAAATTATTGGGATGAATTTGTTATTCATTATTTAATTATATAGGTTTTGAAAAAATGAATGTTAAAATTAATTATTTTAAGACTACATAAACAAAAAACGAGCCAAATAATTGTTTTTTTTTTCTTAAAAGAGTGTTTTTTAACAATTATTTATGAATTATCCTTTACTTGTTATATGAAAAGTCCTTTTCAATAATAAAATGCTAACTTTATTAAAAATAAAAATTATGGAATCTGCTATTATTTTCAACAAAGATTTTGATGCATCAAATGTTTATGTTATGAAGATCTTTAAGGCTGATGTTTCAACCATTTGGAACCATTTTACACAAGCCAGATTATTGGATGAGTGGTGGGGGCCTAAACCGTGGAAATGTGAAACGGTAAGTCAGGATTTCAAAGAAGGAGGGATCTGGATGTATACAATGGTAGGCCCAAACGGTGAAAAAGGACCTATGTATGCTCAAACTCAATATGGGGAAATAACGGAGCACAGAAGTCTCGACTGGATGAGTGCCTTCTGTGATGAGAAAGGGAATGTCAATGAAGATTTCCCAAGGTCAAAATGGCTGCTTGGCTTTACCGGAGTGGAGGAAGGAACTAAAGTAACCATTAATATCCATTATCATTCTCCTGAAATTATGAAAAAACTTATGGATATGGGATTTGAAGAAGGTTTTAAAATGGGGCTTAATCAATTGGAAGAATTGATTGGATAAGTTTGAACCAGTAAAAAATAATCATTTATGAAAAAGAGGATTTTCCATGGAAAATCCTCTTTTTTATTTATCAACAGGGGTTAACTTCCTGCTTCATTCTTCAAGCTTCCTGCCTTTACAAAAGCTCCTCTTCCTGAAAATACTGGATAATTGCCTTTTTCATCAGCAAAGTCTGCTCATTAGGTTTTAATTCCGGAAGTTCTTCCAGAGTTTCAAAATGTGGCCATCCGTCTTCATAGTGTGTAAATTTATAATATCCAAAAGGTTCAAGTAATCTGCAGACAGCAATGTGGATCAGGTTTACTTTATCTTCTTTTGTATATTTTTGCTGGCCGCTTCCCAGCTCCTGAAGCCCTATCAGAAATAAAAGGGTCTCAATAGGCGGGTTTTTCTCCGTCTGAAAATTATCTTCGAAGAACTGTTCTATTTTTTTCCAATATTCGGATTCGTTCATAATCTATTTAAATGATAAATGATAGTTGATCAATGATAAAGTTAGTTCTTTAGCATTTTTCTATAAGAAGAAGTTACTTTCAGTATTTCTTCAGTCTTTGTTTTTATATCTGCTATAATTTCTTTTTGAACATATTCCAATTCCTCTAACATTTCAAGCCAAAACAAAGTTTCATCAGTTTCTTCAATCACGATAGATATTTTAGAAAACCGCTCAGCTTTTGATCTTGCTCTGCACATAGCTCTATAATTAGCAGCCATGGAAGTAGAAGACCGGAATATTTGTTTTCTGATCACAGAAAAGGCTTCATTATGTGGACGTTTAGAAAATTCTTTAATGATCATGATGGCTAACTGCTTTGTTTTAAAAGCAAAAATTGTGTTATAATCTGGGCTATCCGTCATTTATCATTTATGAATTATCATTTATCTTTAACAGAAATGCGAATTCCAACGCATCTTCCTTCAGGGATTCAAATCTTCCGCTTGCTCCTCCATGTCCTGAACTCATGTCAGTCTTAAAGACTAAAATATTATCGTCTGTTTTTAATTCTCTAAGTTTTGCCGTCCATTTGGCAGGTTCCCAATACTGTACCTGTGAATCGTGGAATCCTGTTGTGATCAGCATATGGGGATAATCTTTAGCTTCTACATTATCATATGGAGAATAATCTTTCATATAATGATAGTATTCTTCATCATTTGGATTTCCCCATTCGTCATATTCTCCGGTAGTTAATGGGATTGTATCGTCCAACATTGTTGTAACAACATCTACAAAAGGTACCTGTGCTACAATTCCGTTGAATAGCTGAGGCTCATAATTGACCACGGCGCCTACCAGCAGACCACCGGCACTTCCTCCCATTGCATACATATGCTTCGATGAAGTATAATTTTCTTTGATTAAATATTTCCCTGCATCAATGAAATCAAAGAATGTATTTTTCTTAAACAGCATTTTTCCGTCTTCATACCATTCTCTTCCCAGATATTCTCCACCACGGATATGAGCAATAGCATAAATAAAACCTCTGTCCAGAATGGATAATCTTACATTTGAAAAGCTGGCGTCCACCGTATGTCCGTAGCTTCCATATCCATACAGAAGAAGCGGAGTGTTAGCAGATTTTTTGGTATCTTTATGATACACTAATGAAATAGGAACTTTGGTCTTTCCATCTCTTGAATCTGCCCAGATTCTTTCTGAAACGTAATTTTCAGGAGCAAATTTTCCACCCAAAACTTCCTGTTGTTTCAGAAGCTTTGTTGTCTTATCCTTCATGTTATATTCATAGGTGGAGCTTGGTTGTGTAAGAGAGGTGTAACCGTAACGTAAAATCTCTGTATCAAATTCCAGATTGATTCCAATATATGCCGTATAAGTAGGATCGGAGAAAGGGAGATAATAAGATTCCTGTGTCTTCTCATCAATGATTTTGATCTGAAGCAAGCCTCTTTCTCTTTCCTCAAGAACCAGATAGTCTTTAAAGATCTCAAAACCTTCCAGTAAAACTTCTGCGCGGTGCGGAATGACATCAATCCAGTTTTCCATGCTGCAGTTATCAATCTTTGTCTTTACAATCTTGAAATTAATGGCATCGTCAGCATTGGTAATGATATAGAATTCATCCTCATAATGCTCTACAGAATATTCAAGATCATCTATTCTTGGCTGGATCACTGTCCATTCTGCAAATACATTGTCAGAAGGAATAAAACGGTGTTCATCAGAAATAGTACTTGAGCTTGCAATAAAAATATACTCTAACGATTTTGTTTTAAATACATTGACATCAAAAGTCTCATCCTCTTCGTGGAAGATCAGAACATCTTCTGCTGAATCTGTTCCCAGCTGATGTCTATAAACCTGAAATGCACGAAGGCTTTTATCTTTCCTGATGTAAAGAATATGCTGGTTATCATTTGCCCAAACAGCTTTTCCTGTCGTATTAGGAATAGTATCCGGCAAAATTTCTCCAGTCTTTAAATTTTTAAAATTAAGAGTATAAATTCTTCTTCCTACATCATCTGAAGAAAAAGAAGCCAGTTCGTTGTTGGGGCTTACCGCTACACTTCCTACTTCAAAAAACTCTTTCCCTTCCGCATGAATATTAACATCGAGTACAATTTCTTCTTCGTTCTCAAGGCTTTTATACTTTCTGCAGAAGATAGGATATTCTTTGCCTTTTTCATAACGCACAATATACCAGTATTCATTAAAGAAATAAGGGAGAGACTCATCATCCTTTTTATAGCGGGCTTTCATCTCTTCGAAAAGCTCTTCTTGAAGAGCTTCTGTATCTTTCATGATGAATTCTTCGTAGGCATTTTCTTCTTCAATATATTGGATGACTTCAGGGTTTTCCCTTTCGTTCAGCCAAAAATAATTATCAATTCTTCTGTCGCCGTGTGTTTCTAATATTTTTTCTATTTTTTTTGCCTGTGGAGCTTTCATCCTGGTATTTTATTTTTTACGTCTTATATATATCTTTTTAGAAATTTTTCCAGAGACGTTTTATTCAATGTTAATTCTTGTTCAAATATAAGAAAGGCTATCAAATTTATGATAGCCTTTCTAGTAATATTAAATGGAAGGGGTTATTTTTTTATGATTTTAGTAGTTTTTAATGTTCCGTTATTCATTTTCAGGGTAATGAAATATATTCCTTTTACTAAGTCACTCAGATCAATAGGATTCGATAGTTTTCCAATGTTTTTGACTTCTTTTCCCGAAGTATCTGTGACAGAAATGCCTTTTACTTCTGAGATATCAGCAATACTAAGCTCTTTGCTGAAAGGATTTGGATATATCTGAATTCTTTTTTTGTTGTCATAAACTTCATTCGTTGATAAATTGGAGCTATCATATGCTGAGATCTTAAACTGACCACTGTCTGTATCTGAAGAATACTTCCAAACACTTATATACAGCGTAGTGCCTGGGACCTGTCCGCTTAAAGAAATTAATGAGAAATAATCTTCATTATCAATGTCTTTATCATCATTGCAGTCAATTTCAGTCAAGGTGCTGCAGTTTCCGCTGTAAACGGTAAGTACAGAATCATCAAATAAAGAACCAGAAGCTGCTGCTGTTTCAATCGTAACATTTCCACTTGGAGGAACGGTAACTTTAAACCAGATATTTTCTGCGGCTTCTGGGCTGCAAGATGGGAGAACTCCGTCCGTGTTTGCTGCTGTGTTGGCTACGGTAATTGCCCCGGAAGTAAAATTGTTTCCTACAGTCAGTGATATTGCTCCTGAGCAATTATCGTTCTGCGCATTGGCAAATGTAGCGGTCAGGAAGACTAAACCAAATAATAGTTTTTTCATACATACGTTTTTTTTGTTATTAATAATAATTGAATTGTTTTTCTGAATCTAATGTACTTAATTACTATTAACTTTGTGATAAATTAAATGTATTTAACTGTTTGGTTGTTAATGGTTAATGGCTTTTTTTTAATTGAGTTTTGTATATAAGTAAATAGTCACAAATAGTTGTAGAGGCGAAAAAAATATTGAGACGAAAAGGGGTTTTAAATGTAAAATATCTCCAAAAAATGATAAAAAAGAGCTAGAGATCAGCTCGCGTGGGAGTATACTGGTCATTTTGAAAAATGAACAAACATTCTGTTTTTAATAAAAAAATCCGCCTTTTTCAAAGAAAAAGGCGGATTTGAATTTTTATAGTAAGCCTATTTGTGAAGAGCTTTAATATACTTTTCAAGGGCCATCGTCATAGAAGGAGTTTCCTTCGTAGGAGCCATTAAATCTACTTTTAATCCAGCTTCTTCTGCAGCTGCCAGAGTTGTGTTTCCAAAAACTCCAATCTTGGTTTCATCCTGCTTGAAATCAGGGAAATTCTGTTGCAGAGATTTGATTCCCTGCGGACTGAAGAAAATCAGCATGTCATAATCTTTGACATTGATATCGGTAAGGTCACTGCATACGGTACGATACATAATTGCTCTTGTCCACTCTACATTAGATGCGTCCATGGTTTTTACAATATCCGGACTCAAAACATCTGAAGATGGCAACAGATATTTTTCAGTAGGAAACTTTTTGAAAAGAGGAAGCAGGTCTGAGAAGTTTTTCTCCCCAAAGCTGATTTTTCTCTTTCTGTACACAATATGCTTTTGAAGGTAGTTGGCAATTGCTTCCGACTGGCAGATGTATCTCATTGTATCAGGAACGGCAAAACGCAATTCCTCTGCTAGTCTGAAGTAATGGTCAATCGCATTTTTACTGGTAAAAATAATACCGGTATACTGCGTCAGATCTATTTTCTGTGTTCTGAGCTCTTTATTGTCAACCCCTTCGACGTGGATAAATGGACGGAAATCAATCTTTATTTTTTCCTTCTTCGCTATATCCAGATATGGAGAAGACTCACTAGGCGCTGGTTGAGAAACCAATATAGACTTTATTCTCATCATTGACATTTATTAAAAAAATAACAGCTTCCAAAGCAATAATAATGGTGCAATTTGGAGGGTGCAAATATACAAAAATTTATAATACCATTTCTCGGGAAGAATCTTGTTCTTGTGAAATAAATAGAAAAAAACTTTGAAAATGAATACAAAAGCGAAAAAGCAGAAATAATATAGAAACATTTTATTTCTGTCTATCGGAAAGTAATAATGAGCTACACAAAGAATTATTAGCAAAAATGAAAGAATGAAATAAAACTTTGTGGAAGTAAAATAAAAGATAGTCCACTTTTTTCCATCCCCAATACTTTGGTAAAATAAAAATCCTAATGTTGACTTTATTAAATAAAAAAGCAGCACTGCCAGCAATGTATATCCAAATTTATTAAGCTGATACCCCAGAAGCTGAAGATCTGCAATATATTTCGGTACTATAGGAACGTACTGTGAAATTAATACAGACAGGGTAAGTGTAGTTACACAGGACGTGATGATCCAGCTGGGAAGGTTGTTGCTTGCATCAAAATATTTCTGAAGCAAAAAATCTTTAAGGCTGGCATCTCTCTCTATGACGTTCATCATAAAAACATATAAAAATATACAGCCCACAAGGATAAAGATTACCCAATCATTATTTTCAGGTATTCTTACGTGATTGATGAAGTGTTGTGATGATGGCAAAATTTAAGTTTTTTTTATTTATTATTTAACTTCAGATAACAAAGCCCGGCACAGATTTTCCTGTCACCCAGATCCGTGAATCTGCAGTTAAAATATTTGCTCTCATCGATTTTACGTTTGTTCAGATCTGTTGAATAAAAGTTTCTGTTTCATCCGCTTAATCCCCGAGAAATATTTTTGCAAAATTATAGATTATTTTGTATAAAATAAAAAGGTTAAATAAACTATCTTTGCAAACTGAAATGAAAAAACTCGTCATCATCCCAACCTATAACGAAAAGGAAAATATTGAATATATTATTTCCGCTGTTTTTGCATTGGAGGACGACTTTCATATCTTAGTAGTAGATGATTCTTCTCCTGATGGAACTGCAGAAATTGTAAAAGAACTGCAGAAGAAACATCCGCATTATCTGCATCTGTCCATAAGGCATGTAAAAGACGGATTGGGAAAGGCATATATCCATGGGTTTAAATGGGCCATTGAAAATAGATACGATTATATTTTTGAGATGGATGCCGATTTTTCACACAACCCTAACGATCTGCCGAAGCTTTTTGAAGCATGCAGAAATGCAGATATGGCAATAGGTTCCCGTTACTCAAAAGGAGTAAATGTAGTGAACTGGCCTATGGGAAGAGTGCTGCTTTCTTATTTTGCATCCAAATATGTAAGGTTTGTATTGGGACTTCCAATTCATGATACCACTGCAGGATTTGTATGTTTTTCAAGAAAAGTATTGGAAGAAATAGGGTTGGATAACGTGAAACTGAAAGGATACGGGTTTCAGATAGAAATGAAATTCAGAGCTTTTAAAAAAGGTTTCAGAATTGTAGAAGTTCCTATTATATTTACCAACAGAATTTTAGGAGAAAGCAAAATGAATGGAGGAATTATCCATGAAGCAGTTTTCGGAGTGCTGAACTTAAAATGGAAATCAATCATCAACAGATTATGAAACTGATGAAAAAGTTAATCTTTATTTTCGTTTTGTTGGGCCTGTTTTCGTGCGGCGATTATATTGATAAGCCTAAAAATCTAATCGATAAAGATATAATGGCAGAAATTATTGCCGATCTTGCGATCAACGATCAGGCTATCTTTGTATATCCTGACAAAAATATGGAAGCAGGGACAAGAGCTGTTTTGAAATCACATAAAGTAAAGCCTGATGATTTTGTAAATAGTTTCAAATACTATGTGATTAAAGAAGAAATGGAGGGGATCACCAATGATGCGCAGGAAATATTGCTGAAAAAAGATCCCAAAGCAGATAAATATGTAAAGGAGAAACTGAAACAAAATGGTGCTGTAATACCTGTAGTAAGGTAAATTAGCCTGAGAGTTTCTGTTTCACAAAAATCACTGAAAACAACAGTGCATTTAAAAAAGTATAGAGATGAAATTTTTTAATATAGAAAAAACCTCTGAAGGAAAAGCAAGAGCAGGGGAAATTACCACAGATCACGGGAAGATTCAAACTCCTATTTTTATGCCTGTGGGAACTGTAGCCAGTGTAAAAACAGTTCATCAGAGAGAATTAAAAGAAGACATTAAAGCTCAGATTATTCTGGGAAATACTTATCATTTATACCTTCGTCCGGGTATGGAAACGATGCAGGATGCAGGTGGTTTGCACAAATTCATGAACTGGGATCTTCCTATTCTTACCGATTCAGGTGGTTTTCAGGTATTTTCGCTGGCAAGTAACAGAAAAATGACAGAAGAAGGTGCGAGATTCAAATCCCACATCGATGGAAGCTATCATATGTTCTCTCCTGAAAGATCAATGGAGATTCAAAGACAGATTGGAGCCGATATTTTCATGGCTTTCGATGAATGTACTCCTTATCCATGTGATTACAACCAAGCAAAATCATCTATGGAGCTTACCCACCGCTGGCTGAAAAGATGTATTGAATGGACAAATGATAATCCTGAATTATACGGACATAAACAAAGGCTTTTCCCGATTGTTCAGGGATCTACCTATTCTGATCTTAGAAAAATTTCTGCTGAAGTGATTTCTGAAGCAGGAGCAGAAGGAAATGCTATCGGAGGACTTTCCGTTGGAGAGCCCGAAGAAGAAATGTACAGAATCACTGACGAAGTGACAGATATCCTTCCGAAAGAAAAACCAAGATACCTGATGGGAGTAGGAACTCCCTGGAATATCCTTGAGTCTATCGGATTAGGAATTGATATGATGGATTGCGTGATGCCAACAAGAAATGCAAGAAATGCAATGCTTTTCACATGGCAAGGGGTAATGAACCTTAAAAATGAAAAATGGAAGCGCGATTTTTCGCCTTTGGATGAATTTGGAACCAGTTTTGTAGACCGTGAATATTCAAAAGCGTATCTTCGCCACCTGTTTGTATCTAAAGAATATCTGGCAAAACAGATCGCTTCGATTCATAATCTCGCATTCTACCTGGATTTGGTAAAGGTAGCCAGAGAACATATTATGGCAGGAGATTTTTACGAATGGAAAAACGCTGTAGTACCGATTCTTAGACAAAGACTGTAAAAGAATATGCTTAAAATTGTAGACAGATATATCATTAAAAAATACCTTGGAACTTTCAGTTTCATGTTGGTGTTATTGTCTATAGTTGTACTGGTCATTGATGTTCAGCAGAAGATTCCAAGGATAGAAAACGCCAAGGCTATTGATCCGAAACTGGATCTTACGTATTTCCTTATCCATTTTTATCCCTTCTGGATCATCAATCTTGTGGTAACATTCTTGTCTATTTTGGTGTTTATTTCAGTAATTTATTTTACCTCCAGAATGGCAAATAATACTGAGATTGTTGCTATTATAAGTAGTGGAGCCAGTTTTCACAGGTTTTCCAAGCCTTACCTATTTACATCTGTTTTTATTGGATTGATTGCCCTTGTGGTATACCATATGGTGCTGCCGTGGGCCAATATCAAGAAAAATGAGTTGGAAGCATATACTTATAATGCAGCTAATAAAGAAAAGATTTTAGGAACAGCTCCGGCTTCTTCACAGCTGAGTAAAACGGAATATATTTTCGTTGATTCATGGAATAAAAGAGAAAAAAGAGGATCAAGTTTTGTCTATCAGAAATATGATAAAGACAGAAAAATGATCTATGAGCTGAAAGCAAGCGAAGTATATTGGGATAAAGAAAAAAAGCAGTTTGTTTTAAATAACTATCTGGAAAAAACAATCAATAAAGACAATACCGAAAAACTCGGAAACGGGATAGAATTAAGGAAGAACTACGGCCATTCGCCGGAAGAACTTTTCCCTAATGAGCTTTTGGGACAGAATAAAACCACACCGGAACTTCTGAAATTTATTGAAAGAGAAAAAGCAAGAGGAAACAGTAACCTGAATTCTTACCTGAATGAACTTCACCAAAGAACTTCAATGCCCGTTTCGATCATTATTCTGACATTTCTGGCGCTTTCCCTGTCATCACAAAAGAAAAGAGGAGGGTTGGGAATTAACCTTGCAATAGGGATTTCATTGGCCTTTATTTTTGTGTTTTCATTCGAAGCCTTAAAAGTGGTTTCAGAAAATAAAAGCCTGTCTCCAGCAGTAGCCATGTGGCTGCCTAATATGGTATTTTTACCGCTTACCCTTTATCTTTATATCAAAAGAGCCAATCAATAAAGAAGTTTTACTTCTTTGTGATAAAAGGAATGCATTCCGTCTTCCAGTTCAATCCAGAGTTCGCCCTTTTCGTCTGCATATCGGATGATGCCATTTTGTCGTTCTTTTTCAATTTCAAAGACCGATATCTGATCTTTTCTGAAAAGTCTTTTATTGAATCCATCCAGAATTTCCTGATCGGAAGGCATGTTTTTCAGTTTTCCGGACAAATATTCATGAAGGTTTAAAGCAAGCTCTTCCAGGTCAAATTGGAGTCCTGTCTGTGTCAGGAGTGATCCTGCATTGGATATTTCATCAAAATTTTCCTGCAGAATATTGATGCCTGCTCCGATGATGAAATAATTATTCTGATTAATTTTTTTCTTTTCTATTAAAATTCCAACGATTTTTTTACCTTTAAGGATAATATCATTCGGCCATTTGATTTTTACCTCAGAGTCAGACAAATTGGCAAGAAAATCACGGATCACCATTGCGGTATAATAATTGAACATAAAGTCGGAGCACAGGATGTTCTGAGTATTCACTGCCAGCGTATAAGCCAGGTTTTTTCCGGCAGTCTGAGTCCAGACATTTCCATACTGACCACGGCCTTTTGTTTGATTAAAAGTATGAAGCCCTATAAAATTTGAATCTCCGTAAAGTAAAAACTTTGATATTTCGTCATTAGTAGAAGAACATTCTTTCAGATAGAAGAGTTGACTCATTTAAGAAAACTTTAAGAGATTAAGAGGGTAAAAGTAAGGTTAAAGTAAAGAAAAAACAATAAATTTGCAGATTATAGTATTTTTTTAATGAATAAAACAGCAGAAAAACAAGCGTTAATAGATAAAATCGTTGAAGCTATCCAGGATGTCAAAGGGGAAGACATTATGATCTTTGATCTTTCCAACATCGAAAACTCCGTAGCAGAAACGTTCGTGATATGCAGCGGAAACTCAAATACACAGGTAGCTGCATTGGCAGGAAGTGTAGAGAAGAAAGTAAGAAACGAACTACAGGACAGACCTTGGCACGTAGAAGGTACTGAAAATGCAATGTGGGTATTGGTGGATTACGTTTCAGTGGTGGTTCATATATTCCAAAAACAGGTACGAGAGTACTACGACATAGAAGAGCTTTGGGGTGACGCAGTCATTACCAAAATTGAAAATGAATAATAAAAATTTTAAAAAGTCTAAATGAATAATAAAGGATTCAACTGGTTCTTTCCTATTGCAATCGTAGCTCTTTTGCTATTCTTTGGTTCCAATTTCCTTGGAGGTGATGCAGCAAAATCTATTGATGAAGATGGTTTCTTTAGAGAAATGCAGGCGGGAAAAGTCCAGAATATAATTATATACAAAGACATAGAGAAAGCTGATGTTTTCCTAACCAAAGAAGCGAAAACGGCAATGGTTTCCAAAGCAGGAAAAGAAAACAATCCTCTTTCTGCTTTCGAAATGGCTCCTAAAGCAGATTTTTCTGTGAAATACGGAGACCTTCAACTTTTCCTTCAGAAATTTGAGCAGGTCAAAGCCAGCAATCCGGCTATTAAAACAACTAAAGATTACGGAACAGGCAAAAGCGCTCTAATGGACATCTTGGTTCCTGCGCTGGTTTGGATTTCTATTCTTGGATTATTCTACTTCCTTCTTTTCAGAAAGATGGGTGGAGGCGGAGGTCCTGGCGGACAGATCTTCTCAATCGGAAAATCCAAAGCAAAGCTTTTCGACGAAAAAGAAAGAATTCAGGTAACATTTAAAGATGTTGCAGGATTGGAAGGAGCCAAAGAAGAAGTTCAGGAAGTTGTAGATTTCTTGAAGAACTCCGAAAAATATACAAAACTTGGAGGTAAAATTCCTAAAGGTGTTCTTTTGGTAGGGCCTCCGGGAACAGGTAAAACATTATTGGCAAAAGCCGTTGCTGGTGAAGCTAAAGTTCCGTTCTTCTCACTTTCAGGTTCAGATTTCGTTGAAATGTTTGTAGGAGTAGGTGCTTCAAGAGTAAGAGACCTTTTTGCTCAGGCAAAAGCAAAATCTCCGGCAATTATCTTCATTGATGAGATTGATGCCATCGGACGTGCAAGAGGAAAAAATAATTTCTCCGGCGGAAACGACGAAAGAGAAAATACCCTGAACCAGCTTCTTACTGAAATGGACGGTTTCGGAACAGATGTGAATGTAATTGTAATGGCTGCAACCAACAGAGCAGATATCCTGGATAAAGCTTTGATGAGAGCAGGACGTTTTGACCGTTCTATCTATGTAGACCTTCCGGAGCTTCACGAAAGAAGACAGATCTTTGATGTTCACTTGAAAAAGATCAAGCTTGACGATAATGTTGATAGAGATTTCTTAGCAAAACAAACTCCTGGATTCAGCGGGGCAGATATTGCTAATGTTTGTAACGAAGCTGCGCTTATTGCGGCCAGATATAACCATACTTCTGTTACAAAACAGGATTTCCTGGATGCGGTTGACAGAATTATCGGTGGACTTGAAAAGAAAAACATGGCAATCAAACCATCTGAAAAGAGAAGAGTTGCTTATCATGAAGCAGGTCACGCTACAATCTCTTGGCTGGTAGAACATGCATCTCCACTTTTAAAAGTAACGATTGTTCCAAGAGGACGTTCTTTAGGAGCAGCATGGTATCTTCCGGAAGAAAGACAGCTTACCACTACTGAACAGATGTTGGACGAAATGTGTGCAACATTAGGAGGTAGAGCAGCAGAGCAGGTGATCTTCAATAATATTTCTACAGGAGCACTTTCTGATCTGGAAACAGTAACAAAGAGAGCTCAGGCAATGGTTACAATCTACGGTTTAAGCCCGAATATCGGTAATATTTCTTACTATGACAGTTCTGGCCAGTCTGAATACAATTTCGGAAAACCATATTCCGAAGAAACGGCTACCAAAATTGATGCTGAGATCAAATTGATTATCGAAAATCAGTATGAAAGAGCGGTAAGAATTCTTGAAGAAAATAAAGATAAACTTGATGCTTTGGCTAATAAACTGTTAGAAAAAGAAGTGATCTTCCGTGAAGACTTAGAAGAAATATTCGGAAAAAGAGCATGGGATCCAGAATTGACAGAGAAGCCTGTAACCAATACTATTCCTGAAAAAGATGAGCCGGTAGTAGTGGAAACACCTCAGATCAAAGAAAAAGAAGAAGAAAGCGAAATTCAGGCTCCGGAAAGCCCGACACAGCTTTAAGATTCTTAAAAAAATATAATTCATAAAAACCTGACAACTGTAAAATTGTCAGGTTTTTTCATATTTAAGGAGATATTTTGGACACTATTGTAATTTATTTTCTATTTTTGTATAAAGTTGACTAAAAATAGATTAAGTTGAATTTATTCAAGAGGATTGTAAGCAAACTTACCAACCAGCCTGAAGAAGAGGATAAACAGAGCCTGGAGAAGCTTGGGGATTCGCTGAAAAATGCGGATCTTGACTATAAGTTTGCGCAATTATTTACGCATTCCGGGGGATTTTTTAATTATTGTGCAGATGAAGCGGAAGCTCTACAAACTTTAAATCAGATTGTCAAAATAGAAGGTATTCAAAACCTTTTCTGTTGGGATAAAGAACTTCAGAACTTTTTGAATGTTGTGAAGTCTACCTACACTTCAGAACTTCAGCCGTCTAATGACGCCGCATTCATCACCTGTGAATACCTGATCGCCTATGATGGCAGAATTATGCTTTCACATAATAATATTCTTCATTATCATTCTTCAAGGCTTCCCGATAGAATTATCATCATTGCCAATGTTTCTCAGATTGTAAACAACCTGAATGATGCTATGGGGAAAATAAAAAGGAACGGAAATATCAAGAACCTTACTTCCATTAGCGGAAGCCAATCAAAAATGGACAGTTCTTCCAATTCCAGTACAAAACTGTTTTTATTGCTGCTTGAAGATTAAGCAACCATTTCTAAATTTTAAATTTTGGACAAAAATCTCATTCAAAGAACCATATCAGGTATCGTTTATGTAGCTATCATTATTCTTTGTTCTACTCCGCTGGGAGCACAGCTGCTGAACAATATTGTACCGGGTCTTATCAAGCAACAGTATCTTTATCATGGATTGATGAGTCTGCTGCTGATTGTAGGAACCTGGGAATGTGTTAAAATCATGAAGTTTGGAAACGGCTATGAAAAATGGGTCGTATATCCATTGGTCATTTTTATTTTCTACATGTTTTCCAAAAGATATTTTAATCACGATTTCTTTTTTGATTTCAGGCTCAGTGAAATACTGGCACTGTCACTTATTGGTATTGCTGTAGTTACTTTATTCAAATATCCTAACGAATTATACTTCGACAGCGGGAAGCTTATTTTTACTGTTATCTACGTAGCACTGCCATTTAGTTTTGCATTAGGGCTGCCAAAGTTCTCCAGCTATAGTGATAGTTTCTCTTTGGAGGTTCTGTTTCTGTTCATTCTGATCTGGAGTAGCGATACCTTTGCTTACCTGGTAGGGAAGTTCTTCGGCAAACATAAAATGGCCCCTAAAATATCTCCTAAAAAAACATGGGAAGGATATGCGGGAGGTGTAGTGTTAACACTGGTTTTATCCTACTTTATTGAGCATTATCAGCCGGAGTTGAGGGGGAACTGGATGGTCGTAGGATTTTTAGTGGCTGCCTTTGCGCCATTAGGCGATTTGGTGGAGAGTCAATTGAAGAGAAATTTCGGTGTAAAGGACAGTGGAAACATTATTCCTGGACATGGAGGAGTTTTAGACAGACTTGATAGTTTTATTATCTGCGTTCCTGTCGTATATTTGTACTTTATTTTAGAAAAATTTATTTAGTCTCATGAAATTACATAGAGAATCAAAAGGAACGATTACCGTTGCAACCCTGCTTTTTATTATACTGGGTGCTCTCGCAATCTATTTCCTTAAAATATGGTCACTGGTGATCATTATGCCTTTATTGGTTATTTACGGTTTAGTTTTCTGGTTCTTCAGAGTTCCTGATCGTAATATTCTTGATCACAAAGAAAACGTAATTGCTCCGGTGGACGGAAAAGTGGTAATGATCAAAGAAGTGGAAGAGGATGAGTTTATCAAAGGAAAAGCTATCCAGGTTTCTATTTTTATGTCTCCTCTCAATGTTCACATTTGTAGATATCCGGTTTCGGGAGATGTTATTTACAAAAAATACCACCCTGGAAAGTATCTTGTAGCATGGCATGAAAAGTCTTCTACGGAGAACGAAAGAACTACGGTAGCTATTCAGACGATGACTGATCATAAAGTAGTCTTCAGACAGATTGCAGGTTATGTTGCAAGACGAATCGTTTTCTACTGTAATGAAGGAGATAAGGCAAAAGCCGGACATGAATTCGGATTTATCAAATTCGGTTCCAGAATGGATGTATTCCTGCCTTTGGATACTGAGATTATCTGTAAAATCGGAGATATTACAAAAGGTGGTGAGGATGTTATCGCCAAACTGAAAGAAAATTAATATTCTTATCGCATATAGAATGAAAAGAGAGCTTATACAGCTCTCTTTTTTATTTAGTAATACGAAACCACATTTAAGTGTATTAAGTTTAAATTACGCATGAGTAATATTGCGTATTGTAAGATGGGTGCTTTTCCATTGTGATTAATAATTTTGCATGCTCAAAAAACACAAGCTCATGCTTTTTAAGTGATATGAGGTAAATGCTTATTAATTTGTTTTCAAAAATGATATTTCATTTGATAATTTTAATATCAATTTTTAGTAAATTGTAGCTAGAAAAAACACCTTAATCATATTCTTTTAATGCTGAAAAAGACTAGTAAATTTCATTTGTAGTTTTTTTTGCATAAAAAGCTGTTAATATTGGGAAATTTATGCCTTCAGGAGTACAAATGCCAACTTAAGCTTGTGAAAACATAAAAAACATCAAGATGATTTATAAATTTTTATTTAAGGTGATCAACGACGAAGCTGAGAACATGGATGATGATTTTGAAAGTAATTATCTTCATCTTATTAACCGGTATTTGCTTTTATTGTTTTTCATATTCCTGTTTTATTCTATTTTTATTATTACTTTTTTCGGAGATATGCTGATCTCCATATTCCTTACTGTCATTACCTTTTTCTGGCTGTTTCTGATTGCTATAAAAGGAAAAACGAAACGTTTTAGAAAGATTTTGAAAACCTCCATAATCGGAATATTCGTTTTACTTACTTTTATAGTGAACTTTTTTAATATCTATACCTATAAAAATGCAGGAGTAGAGTATTTCTATTTTTGTC
Source organism: Chryseobacterium sp. CBTAP 102 (assembly GCF_003201365.1). NCBI lineage: Bacteria > Pseudomonadati > Bacteroidota > Flavobacteriia > Flavobacteriales > Weeksellaceae > Chryseobacterium > Chryseobacterium sp. CBTAP 102. The sequence continues at coordinate 274,703 of NZ_QICX01000002.1, read as the reverse complement.
TTTTGTTTGCCGTTCCATTCTTTCTGAACTATAAAAAAGATGCTTTTGCAATTTTTTTTATTACTTTTATTATCAGCATTAACTTTATTGCTTGCCTTTACTTTGATTTTGATTTTCTTCCTAAAAGCAGATTTATAGAAAAAGAGGATTTTAAGACCATAAAATTGCTGAATATTTTGTTTTCTGTTGCCTCTTTTCTGGTGGATATCGTTTTTATAACCCAGAAAGATCAGTTGATCCATGGCTTAATTACAGATAAAAATGAGAAAGATTCTACCATCAAAGATCTTGTAAAAACGAATGCAGAGCTGATGAAGCATCAAATGCTTATCAATCATCTTTCGGAAGAAAATATCAGGGAAATTTTAATGTTGGCAGAAAACAATTCGCCTATGTTTTTTGAAAAGTTTCAGGTGTTTTTTCCTCATTTTATTCCAGATCTTTTAACGATCAATCCTAATCTCATTCATTCTGAGTTGTATTTTTGTGCTTTGATGAAGCTGGACTTTGATACTAAGAAAATAGCACAGTGTACCAATAACAGTATTCGCGCCGTAGAAAGTAAAAAATACAGAATCCGGAAAAAACTGAATATTTCCTCGGAGATCAATATCAACAGCTTTCTTATAAAAATTTAAACAGAATCCTGTTTTTTATTACTTATACGTAGTTTTGAGTAGTTTTTCTTGGTGATGTTTGCTTCTCTTGTCAATATTTTTACTTAAAAATATTGTGATGAATATTAAGGACATTAATATTGGGGATCTGATCAGGTCCAAAGTAGAAGAGCATCAGATTTCTATAGAAAGAATCTGCAGATTTTTCGAGCAAACGGAAGAAGATATAGAAAAAATGTACCATACAAAAAGTATGGATACCGATATCCTTCTGAAATGGTGCAAGCTTTTAAAGTTTGATTTCTTTAGATTTTATACCGGGCATCTTATTTTGTATTCTCCGCAGTCCAGAATTGATAATGCATTCAGAAAAAAGGAAAATACCCTGATTTTCAGAAAAAGCATTTATACGCAAGAGGTTAAGGATTTTATTCTGGAAAAAATAAAAACCGGAACAATGACTGTCAGCGATGCTGTGGAAAGGTATAAAATACCTAAAACTACTTTATACAAATGGATGAAAAAAATATAATATGACTCCGGATTACAAACAGATTTATACTGATATTCTCGAGGAAAAGTTCCCGGAAAAGTTAATAGACGCTACAATCAGGCTTAAGCTTAAAACATTGAATTCGGCTTTTGATGTTCTCAAGTTTAATCAGCTGGTTTTTGGAGAGCCTGAATATGCGGTTGGATTTAATAATCAAAGACTTCGTTCATATGACGAAAAATCTATATTGAAAATTCTGAAATATCAGAAACAGAACGGACTTAATAATCTCCAGCTGAGCAGACTGTTTAAGATAAGTAGAAATACTATTTCCAAATGGAAAACTATTTTTAATGAATAAAAAGGTGTTTTTGCCATGAACTTTTACGTTATCAAAGACTATTTACTATTTAAGGTCTTTATGAAAAACCTAAAACATAAGACATTGTTCTGTTTTTATGCTTAAATCGGTGCATGTTTTAATGCTCTTAATGTTTTGATTATTTTTTTAATGTTCATAATCATTTTTCTTTTTTATAAAATCACTTAAGTTTAATTATTATTTAATATGTGTTATAATTCGTCGGTTGTTTATGAGTTTAGCTACGCATGAGTAGTATTGCGTAGCTAAAATCATGATATTAAGCAAATGTTGTTGTTATTTTGCGAAAAGTTTTATAATTTTAGTTAAAATAATTAACCATTAAACAATTATAACTTAATATGATGAGTACAAAATTTAAATCGCCCTCGATCAAGTGCATTTTAATTGCACTTCTCTTTACTTTTGGAGAATATTATTCTCAAAGCACCAATGGTGCAGTAGGGATTAATACTACAACACCTAATGCCAATTCTGTATTGGATGTTGTTTCTAGTAATAACAACAAAGGGGTTCTTATCCCTAGACTTACTGAAGCACAAAGAAATGCTATTGTAATCAACAATGCTCAAGATGATGGCTTGACAATTTATAATACAACAGAAGACTGTATTAATTACTGGAGTCTTGCTGATAATGAGTGGAAAAGTGTCTGCGGACAGATGGGGAAAGCTGTTTTTACAGTAGATTGCTCTTCTTCCAAAGCAATGGGAAGCTATGTTAAAGGAAAAGAACTTACCAGTTCAAATTACCTGAGTATTGCTGTAAATGTAACTAAATTAGGAAATTATACAATTACAGGAACTACACCGAATGGATATAACTTTTATGGAACAGGTGTTTTCCTTAATACAGGCGTACAAACAATACAGATTCCGGGGCAGGGAACTCCTCAGAATGTGCAGACGGATAATATAACACTTGAAGCCAATGGGGCAGCAGTTAATTGTACACCAGCAATTTCTATTGCAGTACTAAGCCCGGCCGGATCTTATACCATGAGCTGTGGAAGTGCAACCGTAAATGGCGTGTATAAAGTGGGAACAGCACTTACAGCGTCCAATACAATTACATTACCTGTAAATGTTTCGGCATTGGGAAGTTACACGGTTACAACCAATACCGTTGACGGAATTTCTTTCAGCGGATCAGGGACATTTACCTCTACAGGAAATCAGAATATTACATTAAGCGGAACAGGAACTCCAACTTCTACATCAGTGAAGACAATTACTATTACTTCCGATAGCCAGGGAGGCGTATCTACCACTTGTACAGTAAATGTAATTGTAGTTATCCCTGTAAAAACAGTTGTACATCTTGGTGGTACTGGAGATCATGGTTACAGTGCAGAAGAAGATGCCTCCAGAAATTTAATGGATGCTGCTGCTAATTTCGGAACATTAGCAACTAGTGTGGTTAAATTTGAAGGATTTACTCACCTTGCACCCGCAGATGGAGCGCCTGCTATTGCGGCTCTTAATAACAAACCTGATATTGTTATCATGGGGTATCCTTATTCTCCAAACGCAGCAGAAAGAACCGCTATTGTGGACTATCTTAATAAAGGAGGAGTAGTAATTGCCCAGCTGGAAGAAAATGCTTCTATTCAGGCTTTGATGAGAAGTATATTTGCAAGTCCTCAGATTAATGCTACGGGAAGAAACAGTGGAGGAGCTGTATATCAGATGATCAATATCAATGATGAGATTCTTAATGGTCCGTTTGGTGATGTAAGAGGTAAAAACTGGGGTGAAGATGCGAGTGCAACATCCGCATTAGACGGAGTCTCTGAATCTTTTATTACTTCATATAGCGGGGCTAGTGCTATAAACTCTACGAGTGTATTCGCAGGAACAACTATGTTTAAGCATAAGAATTTAAATCTCTTCTATGTAGGCGATGGTGGATTTTTGAGTAACTTCAACGCCAATGGAACAATTGCAAGTAATACGGCTTATCCATTTGCTACAAATACCAGTAATTTTCCGGTAGCAAAAACTGCTTATGGTTTTGCAGGTAACGGAAATACGTTAGGAAGTATGGCTGTACAGAACTCAATTATTTTCGCTAATGTAGTGGCTTGGGCAATCAAACAGGCAGAATTCAATGGAATAAACACACAATGATAAAAGTTTTTTAAAGATGACTCCGGCACGATTATTCGTGCCGGAGTTTTTTATTTTATATGTTTTTTAACGTCCTGTATCATGTTTAATATTAATTCCACAGGGATATCCTTATCCATATCGATAAGAAGGATTTTAAACTTCTTTCTGCCATCCTGTATCAATTCAGGATAATCAAGTCTGTCACCATGATAAAAGCTCAGATAATGCTTTTGATATTTTTTGCTGTAATAAAAGTAGCACAGCATTTTCTTTTTGTATTTGATAAACGGAAGTCCGAAACTGAATGTTTCTGTAATATTTTCCGGATCTGAAGCTAAGATGGTATCACGCAAAAATAAAAGAGTACTTCTTTCAGGTTCTTGGATTCTGTAGAAATACTCTTGTATAGGGTTCATTTTAATTCAGTTAAAAGGTTAGTCGAAGTTTTGAAGTTCAACAAGTTTGTGATACATTCCTCTTTTTGCGATCAGATCGTGGTGGGTTCCCTGTTCCACAATATCTCCTTTTTCCATCACTACAATCCAGTCTGCTTTCTGAATGGTTGAAAGGCGGTGGGCAATGACTAAAGACGTTCTGTTTTCCATCATTTTCTCCAGTGCATCCTGTACGAATCTTTCAGATTCCGTGTCCAGCGCAGAGGTTGCTTCATCCAGAATCATGATTGGCGGGTTTTTTAATACCGCTCTGGCAATAGAAACTCTTTGTTTCTGACCTCCGGAAAGTTTACCACCGTCATCTCCGATATTGGAATCATAACCTTCAGGAAGCCTTGTAATAAATGAGTCTGCATTGGCAATTTTTGCTGCAGCAATTACTTCTTCTCTGGTAGCATCAGGTTTACCCATCAGAATATTATTATAAACGGAATCATTGAACAATACAGATTCCTGGGTTACCATTCCCAATAGCTTACGGTATTCCTGTAATTTTAAATGCTTGATATCGGTTCCGTCAATCAGAATTTCTCCTTCCGAAACATCATAGAATCTGGCTAAAAGATTGGCAATAGTTGTTTTACCGCTTCCACTTTGCCCAACAAGAGCAACTGTTTTCCCTTTAGGGATAGAAAGTGAGAAGTTTTTAAGAATGGTATGATCTTTATCGTAGTAAAAGCCAATATTATTAAATTCGATGGAATGATTTAATGTTGAGATCGAAACAGGATTGGGTATTTCATCAATTTTTACGTCTGCATCAAGAATTTCCAATACTCTTTTCAATGAAGCTTCTCCTTTCTGTACATTGGAAATGGATGTAGATAAGCTTTTGGCCGGTGGTAAGATTTGGAAAAACATTCCCAAGAATACCAAAAACCCTGCAGGCGATAAACTTTGGTCTACAATAATCTGTTTTCCTCCATACCATGCAATGATTAAAAAGGTAATAGAACCTAGAAATTCACTCATTGGCGATGCTAATTCTTTCTTTTTTCCCAAACTCATTGAGCTAGAAATCCATCTGTTCATGGACTGCATGAAGCGGTTATCCATGATCTTTTCAGCATTAAATATTTTAATAACCTTTGAAGATTTTAGTGTTTCGTCTACGATAGAAAAGATGGTTCCCAGCTCATGTTGTGCTTCATGGGAGTCTTTTTTTAGACTTTTTCCAATCAAAGCGATCATTGTTCCCATTACAGGCAATACCAATAATGAGAAAAGTGTCATTTCCGGACTCACAATAAATAAAGAAATCAAAGTGCTGATCAACATAAAAGGCGCGTTGATTAATTCAACTAAGCTTCCCAGAATATTTCCTTCCACTTCTCCTACGTCATTAGACATACGGGACATCATATCTCCTTTTCGGCTTTCTGTAAAAAAAGAAACGGGTAAAGTCAATATTTTCCTGTACATAGCTCCCCGTAAATCTTTAGTAACACCTACACGGTAGTTGATCAATAAAAGTGAGCCTAAATACCTGAAAATATTTCTTAAGAGGAACATAAATGCTGTGATAATGCATAGCCAGGCAAGTACTTTTAGAGAGCCATATTCAGAAACTAATGACTGAATAAAATAATTGGAATAATCTTTTGCAAAAGAGAAAAAGTCAATAAGATCACCGGAATAAACAGGTGCAGTTTTATATTTCTCGGGTTTTATGGTGCCAAAAAGCATTCCCAAAACCGGTAGAATAGTCCCTAAGGAAGCAATCTGAAATACAGAGTACAGGATATTGAAAAATAAACTGCCGTAGATATATTTCTGATGCTGTCTCGCGAACTTTAAGATTTTTTTATACTCGTTCATTCAATGAAAAAATTGGATAGCAAAATTACGTAAAATTACAAGATAAGACGTTCTTAATCCTGTTTTACTTTATTGGATAAGTTCCAAAAAGTATCTTTTTGTTACAACCCAGCGCTATTCGGCTTTATTTTTTGAATAAATAAACCTTAACATGGCTTAAGAACAGGAGATAAAAAGGTATTGCTATTTAGTAAAAAAAACTGCTGCAACAGCAATTTTTTATGATTTCACTTACAATTTAACCTGGTCATTGTACTTCGGAGCAAAATTTTTAGGACCCAGTTGATCCAGTGTTTTTCCAAAGTTATTGATGATCTGTGTCATGTTATCGAAGTCTACAATATTGACATCATCATTTTCATGGTGGTAATGAGATGCTTTTGTCATATCAACGGTAGAAAATGAATGGGCAATGATTTTCTTTTTTACAAAACTCACATTGTCTGAACGGTAGAACAACTGCTGTTTCGCATAAGGATCGGCATTAATTTTTAATCCGTTTACTGCATTTTTATTGAAAAGCTCGTCAAGATCTGAGAATCCGTCTCCTGTCATATATAATGCGTTTTTCCCCCATTGAGATTCTGTAGCTACCATTTCGAAATTGAAAAGAACTATCATCTTATTATAAATATGATCCAGATTTTTATCTGTGGAAATAGCTCGTGAGCCCAGCATTCCTTTTTCCTCTCCATTGAATGCTATAAATACCATGGAGAATTCCGGTTTTTTGTTTTTAAAATAATCGGCAATACCTACCAGAGTAGTGATTCCGCTGGCATCATCATCTGCTCCGTTATAAATATTGTCTCCGCTTTTATCACTGGTTCCGATATGATCAAAATGCCCTGAAAAACCAAGATACTGACCTGATTTTCCTTTTTTGATTCCGCAAACATTGTATACCGTCTTTCCGTTGTAGTCAAAAGGAACCAGATAAGATGTTCCGGTACAGTATTCCAGATTATTTTCTTTGAAAAGTTTAGCGATATAGTTGGCAGCATTTTCATTTTCCTGAGTCCCGATTTCACGGCCTTTCATTTCATCTGAAGCGAGAGTGGAAAGAACTGTTTTTACTCTTTCTTTGGAAACCTCCTGTCCAAAGGTAAATATGGAGAATAGTGATAAAGTAAGATAGGTTAGCTTTTTCATTGTCTTTTGTTAAAATTATATGATATGTCGTGTTTTTAATCAAAAAGTTGCAATGAATTTACATAATTTAAATTAAGAATGGGATGACAAAATAAAAAAACAGCTCCTAAAAAGAAGCTGTTCTCACTCAAAAAATCGTTGTAAGGCTATCGAAGTCTGTCTACAGATTTTACGAGCCTCTCATCTTTACGGATGTAAACGTTTGCTATAAGCAGACAGATTACCGCAATCAATGGGAAAATCGGCTCAATACCCTTCTCAGGAATTTGAATTCCTCCGGATAAGTTTAGTAACCAGTACGCCAATACACCAATCAACAAAGCGTTTATAATGATGCTGATGGTATTCAGCAAAATTTGTCTTTTTCTGTTTTTGAAACTGAAAATACTTAATGCTCCGGTGATAACAAGTACTATACAGCCTATATTAAGTAAAGGAATACTGTCTGAAATGACAACATCCTGTCCTGTTATAAAAAGGAAAACTGCAGCTAAAACTGCTAATAAGGTCCATATGGTTTGTATTCTCTGTAGCATTGAATATTAAATTCTTGGCAAAAATAATATAAATTTTGCACAATTCAAAAATAAGTGTAGATTTGCATTATACAATGTACTTGAAAACCAAAGTCGCCGGACTTACTTTTCTTACTCACAATTAATTACATTTTTACATTAAATATGTTTAACATAGAAACGTTAAGGTCAAAATCCGTAACGGAACTGACTAAAATCTTAAAAGATTTGGGCGTTAAAGTTGCAAGAACCAGCAATGAAAATGACAAGATCTTTGCTATTCTTGACTTTCAGGCTTCTAACCCTAAAGTTGCAAAAGATTATTTCAACGCCACAGAAACCGCCAGTGTAAATACTGAAGAGGCTCCAGCAGAGAAACCTGCCAAAGCCCCGGCAAAAAAAGCTGCCCCGAAAAAAACAGCAGCCAGGCCAAAAGCAATTGCAAAAGCTCCGGTAGAAACTAAAACAGAGGAAATAACAGAAGAAAAGATACCTGTTTCTGAAGAAATAAAACCGGAAGAACCCAAAGCTGAAACCGCTGTAGCAACAGAAGAATCACCAGCAAGCGCTCAGGCAAAAAAGAAAAGAAAAAGAGTTTCTACCAATACAGCTAACGCAGAAGTATCTCAGGAAAGAGTTGAAGCTCCAAAAAACACAGAACCTCAAGAGCCTGTTCAGGCTGAAGAAAAGCCTAACAACCCTCAACAACAACAGCAGGCTAGCAGACCTCCAAAAGGACACAACCATCCACAGAACAGTGGAAACCAACATAAAAATCAAAACCAACAGCACCAGCAGCATCAAAACCAAAATCAGAATCAAAACAGAAATTCTGAAAAAGGAGAGGAGCAGCACGACCATAAAAAAGAATTCAATTTCGATGGATTGGTAAGTATTGAAGGGGTTTTGGAGATCTTACCGGATAACTACGGGTTTTTACGTTCTTCAGATTTCAGTTATATATCTTCTCCTGATGATGTGTATGTATCTACAGCTCAGATCAGGAATTACGGGTTAAAAACCGGAGATACCGTGAAAGGAATTGTAAGACTTCCAAAAGAAGGGGAGAAATACTTTTCATTGCTAAAGCCAACAGAAGTTAACGGACGTGACCTTGCATTTATCAAAGACCGTGTTGCTTTTGAATATCTTACTCCCCTTTTCCCGGAAGAGAAATTCAATTTGGCAGGAAGTAATTCTACCATTTCTACCAGAATTGTAGATTTATTTGCACCTATCGGAAAAGGTCAGAGAGCAATGATTGTTGCACAGCCTAAAACCGGTAAAACGATGTTGCTTAAAGATATTGCTAATTCTATTGCGGCAAACCACCCGGAAGTTTATATGATGGTTCTTCTGATTGATGAGCGTCCGGAAGAAGTTACTGATATGGAAAGAAGCGTAAATGCAGAAGTAATTGCCTCTACATTCGATGAAGCAGCAGAAAAACATGTAAAAGTAGCCAACCTTGTTCTTGCAAAAGCACAAAGAATGGTAGAATGCGGACATGATGTAGTGATTTTACTGGACTCTATTACAAGACTAGCAAGAGCTTACAACACCGTAACGCCTGCATCTGGTAAAGTACTTTCCGGTGGGGTAGATGCCAATGCTCTTCACAAGCCGAAAAGATTTTTCGGAGCGGCAAGAAAAATTGAAGGAGGAGGATCTCTTACCATCATTGCAACGGCATTAATTGATACAGGATCTAAAATGGATGAAGTTATCTTTGAAGAATTTAAAGGTACCGGTAATATGGAGCTTCAGCTAGACAGAAAAATTGCGAACAGAAGAATTTATCCTGCTATTGACCTTATTTCCTCCAGCACACGTAGAGATGATCTGCTTCTGGATGAAGTAACTTCCCAGAGAATGTGGATCTTCAGAAAATATCTTTCTGAAATGAATCCTGTAGAAGCAATGGAATTTGTAAATAAAAACATCAAAGGAACTCTCAATAATGAGGAATTCCTGATGTCTATGAATAAATAAATTTAATTTAATATTGTTAAATAGAAAGCACGGATCATTGGGTTCGTGCTTTTTATTAATATGATAAAAAAATTAAAACTTAATTCATTCTAAATCAATATATCAATGTTAAAGATTTATTAAAGTAATCCACAATCCTTGATAATACCTTAAATATTGGCTAATTTTGAATAATAACATTAAAAATAAAGATTATGTCATTTGAATTACCAAAACTAGGATATGCATACGATGCATTGGAACCAACGATCGATGCAAGAACTATGGAAATCCACCATACAAAACACCACCAGGCATATATTGACAATTTAAATAAAGCAGTTGAAGGAACTGAACTAGCAGGAAAAACTATTGAAGAAATCTGCCAGACAGGAACTGACAAGCCAGCAGTAAGAAATAACGGAGGAGGTCACTTTAACCACTCTTTATTCTGGGAAATTTTAACTCCCGGTGGAAGCAAAGAGCCTGTAGGAAATGTAAAGGCTGCTATCGAAAATTACGGAGGTTTTGATAAATTCAAAACTGATTTTTCTGAGGCTGCTAAAACAAGATTCGGTTCAGGATGGGCCTGGTTAGTAAAAAATACTGACGGTTCTGTATCTGTTTCTTCTACCCCTAACCAGGATAACCCATTAATGCCTGTAGCAGACGTTAAAGGAACTCCGGTTTTAGGATTAGACGTTTGGGAGCACGCTTACTATCTGAACTACCAAAACAGAAGACCTGACTATGTTTCTGCATTTTTCGATGTAGTAAACTGGGATAAAGTAGAGGAATTATTCAATAAATAATTTTCAGCTATTATAAAAATGAAAAGGTTCAGAATTACTCTGAACCTTTTTTATTGAGTATTATTTAAATTTACCTTATCGCATCGCTTCCGGATAATCCATTCAATCTTAGCTTATACTTCCAGTTTACATAGACAAAAACCTGATATAATTTATATTCAAACCTGATTCCGTAATTTTCCTTAGGATCATAATCTATTCCGGATTCTATAATATTTCTGTATCTGCCGGAATTATAATAACCATTCCATTCATTCACCAAAAACGTATTTTTTGTTTTCAGATAAGATTCTGAATACTGGCTGATGGGTTTTGCAACAGCACTCAGAAAATAGTCAAATTGGGTATCGATAACGGTAAGGTCCCATTCTCCGTCTTCATTTTTAGAGGGCTTCATTTCATGTTGCTCCTTATTTTTCTTTGGAGTTTCCTGAGAAAAACAGCTTAAAGGTATCAAGGCAATTATTACTAATAAAACAATATTTTTCATGACGTGACATTTATATAAAAAAAGCACTCCAATAAGAGTGCCTAACTTTTTTATGGTTCTTTCTGAAGAACTACAAATGCCGGGAAGTGATCACTGTAGCCTCCTGTAAACTGGTCTCCATTCCAGGATCTGAAAGGATATCCTTTATAATTCCCTTCTTTATTAACGAGGTAAGGCGGGGCAAAGATTTCTGCTTTGTAAACAGAATATTCTTTAGTTACCTGATCTGAAATTACGTTTTTAGAAACGATAATCTGGTCAAACAGGTTCGGGGCGTCCTGATAAGCCAAAGAAGCAACCCCTTTCTTATATAAAGGATACATCAGGTTAAGATAAGGAGTTTCCTCGCTTAAATCTTTTGGATTGGCCTGAGCTTTCAAATGGTTTTTTAAACTTGGGCTTACAGGGTCATCATTAAAGTCGCCCATTGCAAAAAGCTTTGTGGTGGGATCTGCTGCTCTTACACTGTCCATTTGTTTTTTTAATAACGCTGCGGCAGCATTTCTTTTAGGTAAAGAAATTGCTTCACCACCTCTTCTTGAAGGCCAGTGGTTCATGAAAAATGCTACTTTTTCATTATCTAAAAATCCTGTTACCACAAGAATATCTCTTGTATATTCTCTTCTTCCGCTATCACCGTAAATGACCAGTTCTTTTTTTAATGAATTGGTAGGAGTAAATCTTCTTTTCTGATAGATCAACGCCACATCAATTCCTCTGTAATCATAAGAATTGTAGTGGATAATTCCGTAATCATATTTCTTTAAAGCCGGCTCATTCACAAGATCCTGAATCACCTGTCTGTTTTCAACTTCAATAAGACCCACTACCGCGGGAGCTGTTTTGGTATATTGAGCTCCCATTTCAGAAATTACCTTAGCTTCGTTAGCCAGCTTTGCCTTATAAATTTTACTTCCGTAGTTCTTTGCACTTTTTGGAGTAAACTCTTCAGAACCACCTTGTTCTCTAACTACTTTTTTGCCAATTAAAGCTCCGTCACTCCATGGCCCGTCATATTTTTCAGCTTCCAGAAACTTAATAGAATCTATAGGAATACTTCTGTGGAAAGCGGGATTTTTAATGTCTTTGGTTCCGTCTATATAATCTGCTGAGCGAATAGTATCCCAAAGGTTTTCTACATTTAAGAAACCCACGGTTGCTACTTTTCTCAGTTTTCCTTGTTGTTGTGAGAATGCCACGATCGAAATAAACAGGGCAAACAAACTCGAAAATCTCTTCATCTCTTTAGAGTTTTTATTATTCTATTAATTACAAATTTACTTTTTTTTAACTCACTGCGTTTTAAATATTTGTAAATTTAAAAGCAGTAATTCGAATCTCTCTTTTATAATGATTCTTAAAAGATTGCAATGTTAAGAAAAAAATCCGTTAAAAAAGTTCCGGATTGCAAAATTTGATTAAATTTGTGCCCCCAACTTTTAAACTGTTGAAAATTAACAAGAAAAGTATTAAAAAAATAAATATACTCATGATTAAAAAATTATCATTGATCTCTTTATTTACCTTGCTGCCTGCATCATATTATTATGCGCAGACAACAGTGTTTGCGTATCTTAAGGATGCGGAAGGCAAGCCTGTTGAGCAGGCAAGTGTAGATTTAAAAGGAGCAGGAAATGATGCAAAGGCAGACAAAATCGGATATTTCCAATTTACGGATTTGATGCCCGGACATTATCAGATTATGGTTACAAAACCCAATTTTGAAACTAAAGTTTTTGAATTTGATGTAACCAGTGATGAGAAAAGAAAAGATCTTGGAGTAATTACTCTTTATTCTGCACTGAATGGTGCAGATCAGGGGTTGGCTATCATAGAAGATTCCGGGGAAAGTGACGGTGGCGGTGCACAGCAAACTGCAACCGTAGGACTACTACAATCATCTCAGGATGTTTTCAACAGAATGGCAAGTTTTGATTTGGGACCCTACTGGTTTCGCCCAAGAGGGATTGACAGCAGAACAGGTGAGAATATGATTAACGGGGTTTCTATGGCTGCTGCAGATAATGGAGATGTAGACTTCAGTACCTGGGGAGGATTGAACGAAATTACCCGTTACCCGGAAATTGCAGCCAACCATGCCCCTTCAGAATATGCTTTCGGAGGAACTACCGGAGTATTTTATAAGAATACAAAAGCCAGCGAGTATAGAAAAGGAAGTCAGTTAACCTACTCTCTGACCAACAGAAATTATACCAACAGATTATCCTACAGGTTTTCATCCGGAATGAATAAGAACGGATGGGCATTTACAGGAATGATTGCCAGAAGATGGGCACAGGAAGGGATCCAGGATGGTACCGCTTATGATGCATACAGTGGGTATCTTGGTATTGAAAAAAAATTCAGTGATAGTCATACCATGACTTTAAATGCCATTGGATCTAAATATGCAAGAAGTTCCTCAAGTCCAAGTACTCAGGAAGTATATGACTTCAGAGGAGTTCATTATAACTCGTATTGGGGATGGCAGAACGGAGATAAAAGAAATGAAAGAGTGAAAAGAGGATTCCAGCCGATGATCCAGTTGCAGGATTTCTGGAAAATCAATAAAAACTCTCAGCTATGGACATCTGTTTCTTACCAGTTCGGTAAAGAGTACAGTTCAAGACTGGATTGGTACAGAGCCAATAACCCTTCTCCAACCTATTACCGTAATCTGCCAAGCTATTGGTTAAACTATACAAATCCATCACCGGAACAGGCTGCCAATATCGGAATTACGAGAGACTGGTGGACCAATGATGATCAATCACACACACAGATCAACTGGGATAATCTTTATAATGCCAACCGAAATGTAGAATACAATGCATTATTGGGCGGAAGAAGAGCCGCTTATTATCTCGTAGATGATGTAAAAGACGATAAAGTTTGGAATGTATCTACTCACTATACTTATAACTTCACGGATACTTCCCGTTTTATCTTAAACTTATCTTACCAGAATTACAGATCTGAACAGTATAGAGAAGTAAATGACCTTTTAGGTGCTGATTTTGCCCTGAATATGGATCCGTTTGCATCCAATACGAATGCAGGAAGCGTTTGGGGAAAATTTAATACGAGAGAAAGCGATACAGATGTTGCTAAAAGAGAAGGCGATAAAATCGGGTACAGCTATATTTTCAGAAGACAGGAATTCAAAATAAACCCTGCTTTCAAATTCTCTACAGGAAAATTTGATGTTTTTATCTCCGCATTATTCGGATATACAACAAACAGCAGAGAAGGATTATTCCAACATTATCTGTATGAGTCTTCTTATGGAAAAGGTGCAGACCAAAACTTCTGGAATGCAGGGGTGAAAGGTCAGGTTACTTATAAAATCAATGGTAGAAACTTCCTTGTTTATAACGGAGCTTACTTCTCACAGTCTCCTTTCTTAAATGATATTTATTTTAATACAAGAGTAAGTGGTGTTACAACGCCTGGGATCAAGAATGTTGTTGTTGATGCCAACGATCTGAGTTATGTTATCTCTACTCCGATTGTTAAACTTAGACTGACAGGTTACCTTGTTAATACTCAAAACGAAACAAGCGTACAGAGATATTTTGCGCAAGGTGTTAAACTGACAAACCTTACGGAGAGCGGTGATCAGGCTCCGGTTCAGGATGGAGCTTTCATTACTCAGGTACTGGCAGGTGCAAATAAAAGAAATATGGGAATTGAGCTTGGCGCACAAGTAAAAGTAACTCCTACTTTAACAGCAAGTGGTTTATTAAGCTTAGGGCAATACACGTATACCAATAACCCTACCGTTTATTTCGCATCTGACGCTGTTGGAACATTCAGAGAGCTTGATGGGAACGGAAATATCGTATCAAGATCTTATACCAATATGGGGGAAGCAACACTTAAAAACTACAGACAGGGTGGAACGCCTCAGGAAGCATATACGCTAGGTCTTCGTTACAGCAGCCCTAAATACTGGTGGCTGGGAGCAACATGGAACTATTTCGGACATTCGTTCCTGGATCCGTCTCCGGTAACCAGAACCGCAAGATTCTATACCAATCCTAACACACCTGGAGTTCCTTATGATCAGGTAACTGATGAAGAACTTGCAAGAGTTCTTACACCTACAAAGCTTCCTTCAGCATTCTTCTTCAATGTCAATGCAGGGAAGTCCTGGATGATTGGTAAGTATTATGTATTGGTGTCTGCATCGGTTAATAACATCCTTAATAACAGAAATTATATTACAGGAGGATTTGAGCAGACCAGAAACGTTAACTATATTGATTATGCAAATGATTACGACAGCGGAAACATGGTATTCGCTCCTAAATATTGGTATAACCAGGGTAGATCTTATTTTGTTAATCTTCAATTCAGATTCTAAAAAACTAAAATTAAAAATCGAAAACAATGAAAAATATATATTTTAAAGCGGCGATCTTTAGTGCTATTTCAATGCTGGCATTCTCGTCTTGTGTGAAAACTGATGATTATGAGGTACCGGAAATCAAATGTAACAACAAATTTGCAGCGGCTAATCATCAGTTATCTGAGATTACAACAATTGCCAAAGCAAAACCGGGTGAAGCCGATATCATTAAAGAGGATTTCATCGTAGAAGCTTATGTCTCTTCAAGTGATGAATCTTCAAACCTTTACAAAATGATGTTCCTTCAGGATAAACCTGAAAACCCAACGCAAGGGATTGAAATTGACATCGATGGCGGAAATCAGTATCTTGATTATCCTATTGGAGCTTTAGTAAGAATCAACCTGAAAGGATTGATCGTTCAGGGAGTTAATGGAAACATTAAAGTAGGTTCTTATGACCCTAACTATCCTATTGGAAGAATCAACCCTAATAAATTATCCAATTACATGGCAAGAGTTTGCGATGGACAAAAGCCTGTAGTAGCTGCAATGAAGCCATTAGAGTTCAACTCTATCTCTGATGCTCTGAAGAATGGCGCTCACATTAATCAGCTTGTAAAAATTAAAAATGTTCAGTTTGAAGAACCTGAATTGACGAAAAGTTTTGCTGACGAATCAGCTACGGGTGATCGTTACATTACGGATAAAAAAGCAGGCAGATTAGATCTTCGTTTCAGTAACTACGCAACTTTTGCGAAATCTCCGATCTCCCCTAAATATGAAAAAAGTGGTGATATCGTTCTTCTTCTGAGCCGTTTTACAAGCTCAAGTAATGCAACAATTTTCACAGATCAGGCCTATATCAGAAATCTGGATGATATAAACTTTCCGAACGCGAGATTCACTCCAGGTGAGCCGGAACTTCCATCTGCCAATGCTGTCAATCTTTTCCCTAGCTCTGATTTTGAAAACTGGCCATCTTTCCTGTCAAGTTTAAATAGCTTTGGGCTTATGCCTTATGCATCTCAAGGTATTGGTTTGGGGTATAACGGTACAAATTCCCTTCAGATTAAAGGAACACCTGCCAATAACGACTATGTATTTACAGCAAATGCTGCGTCAGGAATACCAGCAACTCCAAAGAGAATTACAATGTATATTAAAGGTACTGCATCAGGAAAATCACTTTCTTTCAATGTATACAGAGCAACACCGTTGGCTCCTAATACATCTGCTTTCTATACATTCAATTTAGCAACATTCTCTACAGGTGCTACTTTAAGCCCAGAAAGTACGAATTCATATAACGGATCTATCAATACGAACGGACAATGGAGACTGATTGAGCTTACGCTTACAGGCCTTACCGATCTTAATACTACCGCTGGAAAACCAATGTTTGCCCTTAAAACAGGAAAAGACGGTGTGTATGATCTTCAGATTGATAACATCAAAATTGAATAAAACATTAGGATAAAATATATTCTGATACAATTTATAAAAATCGGGCAGCTTGAAAAGCTGCCCGATTTTTATTTATACGAGATTTTATCTGCGTTTATTTAACCGTAATTGTTGGATCCCAGTAAAAGTAACCGTATAGAATCTGTTTGTTACTGTCATTCGGATCTAAAATGTAAAGTCCAAACTGTACATAGAAATTCTCTGTTCCTGTAGCTTTTACTTTAGAGTCGATACTTGCAAAAGTAATATCAGCGCTGGCAGCAGGAAGACCGTTTTGAGAATTCAAATTAGGTACCGCAGCCTGTCTTCTTTCAACAGAATTGTAGATAAAGCTGTTAAAAACCTGATCTCCGGACCAGTATTTAATATTGTAGATAATGACAGCATCATCAGAGTTTTGGTAGATTGAAGTTCCTCTGAAAGAAACGGTGTCTCCGGCTCTTGCACTGAAGTTCAGATCGGCTGTACCTTGCCCGGAAATAGCATTGGCATTCGAAACAATCATATGCTGGCTGTTATGATCAATTCCTGTAGGATTATTAGGATCTGTACTTGGGCTTTTATAAGTATTTCTTACATAATCCGTGTCTATAACGATCAGGACATCAATTTCCTGACTGGACGATTTTAGTTCTATATCTTCCATGATATTTAGTTTTGTCTGGTGTTTTCTTACTCATATGGCTTTTCAGATTCCGCCCCGTTATTTAAGTGATTCCGGCTTCACATTGTTGGTTGTAATTACAATACAAATGTACATGGGTGAAAGTGAAAATGTTAGAGTGAAAATGCTGAAATTTAAGATTAGGTATTTGTACTTAATTAGTCCCTTTTGTGTGATTATTTTTCGGAGAATAAAAATACCCTGAAAAGTTCAACTTTCCAGGGTACCCATTTTATAATGGTTAAATCTAATTTTCGTTTAAAAAGAGACCTCGTTTACTTCTTTTCCTCTTTGGAAGTTCATTGTTTTCTGGCTGCCTTTATAAGCAATGTTTACCAGATTGATCTGCTTAGGAAAAGCGCTTAAAAGGATCGTATTTTTAATCTTTAAGGTGCTGATGTCCGAAACGCCTCCGGCTTCAAAATACACCCATACAGTTTCTCCGCTGACCTGACTTCCTGTGAAGGTAATCGTTTTAGGAGACCCATTGACAAATACATCAAAATTATTGTTCACATATTTTTTTACCTCCGCTTCAAATCCTGCCGTATTAGGGTTTATTTTAATAGCATCAGAGATATGGCTTGTATTCATTTTTGTGGTAAACTTCAACGTCTTGCTTCCATCAATATAGTCAACTTTGGTCATTGAAGAGAAAAAGTCTGCATACATAAAACTCATTAACACAAAAAATGTTAAAATTCCTGATATATATAAAAGTTTTTTCATCTTAATTAATAGATTTACAATCATAGCTGTTTGTTATAAGTCACAAATAATATGCCAATTAAAAATTTACATTCACAGAATATTTATCATAGAAGGCTTTAATATGCGCTACAGCCTCGTCAGCAGTGTCTACCACACGATAAAGATCAAGATCATCTTCGGCAATCATTCCTTCTTTCAACAGCGTTGCCTTAAACCAATCCAGTAATCCTCTCCAGAATTCACTTCCCACCAAAACGATTGGGAATCTTCCAATCTTATTGGTTTGAATCAGGGTCATCGCTTCAGTCAGTTCATCCAATGTTCCAAATCCTCCGGGCATTACTACAAACCCCTGAGAGTATTTTACAAACATTACTTTTCTCACGAAAAAGTAATCAAAATTCATGGAATAGGATTTATTGATATAGGGATTAAAATGCTGTTCAAAAGGGAGATCAATATTAAGTCCTATAGATTTCCCTTTGGCATTGAATGCTCCTTTATTTCCTGCTTCCATGATACCCGGACCGCCTCCTGTAATAATTCCGAAACCTAGCTTGGTGATTTTTTCAGCAATATCTACTGCCATTTCATAGTATTTGTTCTCCGGCTTCAGTCGGGCAGAACCAAATATAGAAACACATGGGCCAATCTTAGCCAGTTTTTCATAACCATCTACAAATTCAGCCATGACCTTAAAGACCATCCAGCTGTCTTTGGTGATTGTTTCGTCCCAGGTTTTCTGTCTGAAACTGTTGTGCAGTTTTGTTTCGTTTATGTCAAGTTCTGGATTTACTAAACTTTCATCCCTGATTCCATCAATTTCCATTGTAAAATTTATTTAAAATGTTTTTCAGCCTCTATTACGGACGAAGGTCTTCCAACGTCAATAAGAATACTGTCGTGTACAAAACCATGTATATGTTCGGTCTGCATCAGATCCAGATATTCTTCCATAACAGAGAATTTGCCTGTTCTTTTTATTTTTTCAAAGATGATAGGATTGATACAATGAATTCCACTGAATGCAAGGGGTCTGAATCCTTTGTTGAATTCTGCAAGCCTTTGTTCTCCGGTTTGTACATTCAGCCAGCCTCTCAAAACCATATCATCATTGAAAAGGAGTTTTCTCGAACTTTCTCTGTCCGAAACCGCTAAAGTAGCAAAATCTTTTATCTTTTTGTGGTAGTCTACCAGTGCATTGATATTCAGGTCTGTTAGAATATCAGCGTTCATGATTAAAAAATCTTCTCCGTGATCAAGAAATTTTCTTGCAAATATCAAGCCGCCCCCTGTTTCCAGAAGTTCGTTGGTTTCATCAGAGATATCAATCTTACATCCGAAATTACTGTTTTTATTCAAAAAATCGACAATCTGATCTCCAAAATGGTGAATATTAATTACAAAATCAGTGATTCCGAAACTTTTCAGGTATTTGATATTTCTTTCCAGAAGCGGAACTTCATTTACCTTTGCCAATGCTTTTGGGTGATGATCTGTAAAGGGTTTCAATCTGGTGCCTTTCCCTGCTGCGAAGATTAAAGCTTTCATTTTTTATAATTGATAAATGGTAATTGATGAATGATAATACTTTTTATCATCAATAAATGACAATTAAATCATTTATCAATGATCACTTATCATTTATTGATTCAGTTGCGGCTGTTCATCGTGATGAAGAGTAACCTCAGTTCCTTCAGGATATTTTTCTTTGATAAATTCTGCAATTTTTATAGCGGAATATACTGATCTGTGTTGCCCGCCTGTGCATCCGAAATTGATCTGAAGATGTTCAAAACCTCTTGCAAGGTAATCATCGATATTGATGGAAACAAGAGATTTTACCAGTTCTAAAAACTTTGGCATTTCCGTTTTTGTTTCCAAGTATTCCTGAACTCCTATGTCATTTCCGGTCTGGATTTTATATTCTTCAATTCTTCCCGGATTTAAAATTCCACGGCAGTCAAAAGCGAAACCTCCGCCATTTCCTGAGTGGTCTTTAGGTATTCCTCCTTTTTTGTATGAAAAACTGTGTATCTCGATGTTTAGCATATTTTTTATTTTTAAACCATTAAGGCTTATTTAGTGATGTTGAAGTGTTTTATTTCGTTTCTGTCAGTCTGAGCGGAGTCGAAGACTTAGTTATTTAATATTTCCTCAATTTTTTGTTTTGCCTTATCAGACGTTAACTGCTGAATTACTTTTTTTAGTTCAGGGTAATCCTTCATTGAGTCCCAGGAATTTGAAAACTGTATAATATTCTGGATCCCTTTTTCCAGGCTGCCCAGGAAATGTTGTTTCCTCTGAATCAGGCCCCGGAATCCGTAGGCTCCTAAAACCTGTAAAAATCTCATCATTTGAATAGGCATCACTGCATTTCTTAACTGAGTCTTCGTTTCAGGATTTTCAAAATGCTCAATATAAAAATCCAGCATTTCCTGTTTGAAATCTTCCGGGAAATTGGCCTTAGCCTGAAAAAGAAAAGATATGACATCATATAGTAATGGTCCTTTCATGGCCGATTGATAATCGATGAAAGAGACTTCATTCTTTTCATTCACCATGATATTTCTTGCCTGGAAATCACGGATCATAATTCCTTTAGGTTCAATATTTTCAATAAAAGCTGCAATTCTTTTGAATTCTTTCAGAAGGGTAGATTTGTTGTATTCAAGTTCCAGAAAATCGGCAACGAAATTTTTAAAATAGTAAAGATCATGAATCACGGGAAGTTCATCATAACTTTCGTATTCAAAGGTTTTTGAAAAATCAATTTTTCCCTGTGTCTGCATCTGCATCTGGAAAAGCTTTTCTAAGGTTTGCTGTACCAAATGTCTTACAGTGGGAGACCGCTGCTCTTTGGTAATCACCTCAGAAAGAGTATGCTGTCCTAAAAATTCCTGGATGTACATTTTCCTGTCATCTGAAACAGCAAAAATGTAAGG
This sequence comes from Chryseobacterium sp. CBTAP 102, assembly GCF_003201365.1. NCBI lineage: Bacteria > Pseudomonadati > Bacteroidota > Flavobacteriia > Flavobacteriales > Weeksellaceae > Chryseobacterium > Chryseobacterium sp. CBTAP 102. The sequence continues at coordinate 253,750 of NZ_QICX01000002.1, read as the reverse complement.
AGTATTAAGATTTAGTTCTGAAAATACTTGGGAATAGTAAAGAAAACTTTCGTTTTCCGGGATATTTTCATTGTACGTGATAATGTATTTCCCGGTACCTGCAGTGGCCAGAAAATTTACCCTCGCAGAACCGCTTTGAGCTAATGTGACGAATTCAGAAGATTTTTGACCTAAATGGTTTTCAAAAAATCGTTTTGCGTTTTCAGAAGTCATAATATGAAAACAAATATACTAAATTAACATGAGTTGGAAATCATAGTTTAAAGAACCGATCGATTAGGGTTGAAGAGTATGATAATTGAGTTGTATAATTTTTTTTATTAAATGTTTTTGTGAAAAATTTTCAGAATTGTGCCTCAATATTGTAAAATTTACTTTTTGGGTTTTAACTTTCTTTATTCAAATTCAGTATATTACAGTCTAATTTTTATCTTTGCACTATGCTGAAAGACTTTAAGCCTGTTTTAGGTATTTTATTGCGTTTTATTGTTATCTACCTGGTATTGCTTTTTGCCTATCAGTTCTACCTGAACAGCGGTAAAGATTCCGGGTTGGATGCTTTTTCAAGGATGATTGCCAATCAGGTAATGTCTCTCCAGAATGCGATAGGATACCCTACAGAACTTTATAATGATGTAAAGAATGAGCAGGTTTGGTTTTATGTAAAACAGAATTATGTGACGAGAATGGTGGAAGGATGCAATGCCGTTTCTGTCATCATTTTATTTGTGTCTTTTGTTTTTGCCTTTTATAAAGGAGTGAAAACCTTTGTTTTTGCAGGAGCAGGATTAGTATTATTATACATTATAAATCTTTTGAGAATTGTAGGGTTAAATATCGTGATGTCCGACTATAAGGAATATGGTAAAATGTTTCATGATTTCATTTTCCCTGCTATTATTTATGGAGGCGTTGTTTTACTTTGGCTGATCTGGATTAAATTTTTTGCTTTAAAATATGAAAATTCTTAGCTGGGTGTTGGTTATCGCAGGAATCTGCGGTTTGATAGGAGTAAGAGTTCTGGAGGATACCCTTTTTTATGATCCTTTCCTAGGCTATTTTCATGAAGCGAATAAAAATATTGAATTCCCTGCCTTTGAATGGGGAAAACTGATTGCCGGACATGTGCTCAGGTTTATTTTAAATCTTTTTTTTTCCTGCCTGATTATTTACGGTTTATTTAAAAATAAAGACTGGACGATACAGGGAGTAGTGTTAATGATTGTTGTATTTTCCATTACATTTCCGATTTACCTTTACTGTATTCACAGCAAATTTGAAATAGGATATCTTTTTTCTTTTTATATGAGAAGATTTGTGATTCAGCCGTTGATTATACTCTTGATTGTTCCGATGTTCTATTATAGAAAACAGGTGATCAGTAAAGAAAGCTGAGAAATTAAAAGCGATTTGCTTATTCTCCTTCAATGATTGTATGTTTATCCACACTGGTAACATTTTCCGGAGTCCATTCTACACGTTTGATAAAATCTTTTTCGCGGACAGGACAATCTTTGATCTGACATACCGGACACGAAATAGCTTTACAGTCGTCCATATGAAAATTAAACTCAATAGTACGTTTAATATTTTCTGCAAGAAGAATAATGACTTTTTCCATTTCACCATGGGCATCGCGAAGATCATAATACCAGGGAAGCGTAATATGAGCATCAATGTGAAGAGAAGATCCGAATTGCTGGATTTTCATATTATGTATATCAATCCATTCTACATGCCTGTTTTCCTCAAGGATTCTAATGACCTGATTGAGTATTTCAGGATCCTGTTCATCCATAATACCGCTTAAAGATTTTCGGACTATTTTATAGCCTACAAATATGATGTAAAGTCCAAAACTTAATGCTACTACGGAATCCAGCCAATAGATTTTAGTGAAATAAACAATGATTAAACTGGCCACTACTCCAAGGGTTGTAATAGTATCTGACTGAAGGTGTTTACCGGACGAAATAAGAACCAGAGAGTTCTCTCTTTCTCCTTTTTTTATAGAGATATATCCCAGCAGATAATTAACAACTGCAGTGGCTGCAATAATCCATATCCCAAGATCAATTTTACTTAGCGTTTTTCCTACAATAAGACTATGGATTCCTTCATAAATGATCATCACGCCGGCAATAGCGATAAGTGCACCTTCAATACCGGAAGTCACGAACTCTACCTTTCCATGACCGTAAGGATGATCTTCATCTTTAGGTTTGGCGGCAAGGTGGAGAGAATATAATCCCATGAATGCACTGATAACATTAACGATACTTTCCATGGCATCGGAAAATACAGCATCAGAATTGGTAAGTTTCCAGGCAATAATCTTTCCGATAAAAAGAATAACTCCAAATACGGCAATAAGTTTCTGGAATCCTATTTTTTCTTTGTGGGTATTCATATAGAGTTTGATAAAAAAAAGAATCTCAATTTTGAGACTCTTTTTTATTTTGTTAGTTTATACTAAGTTGTTTGCTACAAGGTATTCTGCAATTTGTACAGCGTTTGTTGCTGCTCCTTTCCTCAGATTGTCTGCAACAATCCAGAGGTTGAGCGTTTTAGGCTGTGACAGATCTCTTCTGATTCTTCCAACGAAAACCTCGTCTTTTCCTTCAGAGTACAGCGGCATCGGGTAGTGGTTGTTTTTTACATCATCCATTACAATAACACCAGGAGTTTCAGATAAGATTTTTCTTACTTCATCCAGTTCGAATTCATTTTCAAATTCAATGTTTACACTTTCAGAATGCCCTCCCTGAACCGGAACTCTTACAGCAGTTGCTGTTAGGTTGAAGGTATCATCTCCTAAAATCTTCTTAGGCTCCTTCATCAGTTTAATCTCTTCTTTGGTGTAATCATCATCAGCAAATACATCACAATGTGGTAATGCATTTTTGAAGATCTGATAAGGATATACTTTTTCAGTAGAATCATCTCCGCTTATTTCACCGTTTAACTGGTCTACAGCAGCTTTTCCTGTTCCTGTTACAGACTGGTAGGTAGAAACGATTACTCTTTTTAAATCATATTTTTTGTTCAAAGGTCCAAGAACCATTACCAATTGGATGGTAGAACAATTCGGATTTGCGATGATTTTATCTTCTTTTGTTAAAACATCAGCATTGATTTCAGGAACGACTAATTTTTTGTCAGGGTCCATTCTCCATGCAGAAGAATTATCAATGACTGTTGTTCCTGCTTCTGCAAACAGAGGAGCGAATTCAAGTGAAGTAGAACCTCCTGCAGAGAAGATTGCAATATCCGGTTTGGCAGCTATAGCGTCCTTCATGCTTACGATGGTAAATTCCTTCTGTTTATACTTCACCTTCTTGCCTACAGATCTTTCGGATGCTACCGGAATTAATTCTGTTACAGGGAAGTTTCTCTCCTCCAAAACTTTAAGCATAACTTGCCCAACCATTCCTGTTGAACCTACTACAGCTACTTTCATTGATTTAATTAAAATTTAAGATTAAACTATTTATAAATTATAACACATATAATTTTTTTATCTTTTTAAGCCCCGAAGACTCTTGTCCAAGGGAATGCGAATGCGAATAAACCTACTGCAATCAATCCCATAATTACTACTCCTAAAGAAATAGTATCATTTGATTTTACTTTTTTGTTGACAATGGTCATCAAAACGGCTGCAATAAGCATAGAGAATGGATGTTCAACATATTGGAATCTTAATGCTGCATTTTTCATTACTTCTCCCATGTTTAATCCTTTGCTGAAAGTGGTGATCAGCATAATGATTCCCAATAAAAACTGAACATGAAAGAAAATCATCGTGAAAAGAGTTGTTTTCTTCAAAAACTTGTTCACTTTTCCACTGAAACCGAACATGGTAGCTAAAAGTGCGATAACAAATAATGTTACCAAAAGAATTTCAAGATACCCGAATCCTTTGTGGGCATTAAGTAAAATGTTGTAAAAATCCATAATCCTATTTTTTTTGTACACAAAGATAACAAAAATCCCGGCTCAAAGCCGGGATTGATATTGAGAAAATCTAATATTGTGATTTTATTAGAAGTTGAATGATAAGGTTGCTGCCCAAGTAGTTCCGAATCCGAAATAAGCACGGTTACCCGTTGCAATACCATTATACATTCTACCAGCTTCTTCATAAGTTTTTCCTTTGTCAGGATCATTGTTTGCTGTAATTTTATCAGTTCCGAAAATACTTGTAGCAGAATCAGAAATATAAATTTTATCAAACAGGTTGTAAACGTTAGCTCCGATTGTGAAGTACTGAGCTTCGTTTTGTAATCTGATTTTGTAAGAGAACCCTACATCAAATAAGTTGAAATCAGGTAATTTCAATACTCCTCTGTCTTGAGCTGCAATATTGGTAAATGTTCCAGCGTCAATGGTAGAATAAAGTTTACCTACATATCTCCATGTTCCAAAGATGTTAAGATCTTTTACCGGTTTTACAGTAAGTCCTAATGATGCAGTCATCTGAGGGATACTGTTGTTACTTGAACCTCCTACTTTTACTTTATCTAAGTATAATTCGTTTCCTGCTGATCCAGCTAAAGTAACAGGGTTGTTGTTGTCATCAAAAGAAGCTACACTAGCATTTCCTTTGTAATAGTAATCTCCCCAAGAGAACATCCCTTGAATTTCTAAGAAACGGTTTGGTTTGTAAACTCCATCGAATTCTACTCCCTGGTGAACCTCAGTAATACCATTGATTTCAGAATAACCTGTAGTCGTTGTACCGTCTGCTAAATTGAAAGTCTGACCTGTTTTTCTTAACCATCTGTCTTTCCACTGTGTTCTGTATACGTTAACGTTTGCTGTGAATTTTGCAGATCTGAATCCATAACCAACTTCCGCAGAAGAAATCTTCTCGTTCGTTAGATAAGGGTTAATAAGCTGCTGGTTACTTGGGTAAACAGTATTAAGGAATGGTTGCTTGCTGTAATAACCTAAGTTAGCAAAAACGTTATGTTGCTCATTAATGTTATAGTTAGCACCCCCTTTAATATTATATCCGAAAATATTTTTAAATCCTGTTTTCGTGTTGATGGTTTGACCTCTTAATGTGCTTCCGTCTACTACATAGTTATCAATTCTCTGGTAACCTTGATTAGATACGGAACCTTGTAAGAATGCAGATAGATTATTTTTAGTATATTCTACTTGTGCAAATCCACTGTACCAAATAACCTCTCCATCATTGCTATATCCTACCTGATCTTCAGCTGGAGCTAATTTTCCTCCGAAAGGATTCCACGAAAGTTTTTTGTAATCATAAAGTGCGTTTACTATTCTAGGTGTAGCGATGTTTTTGTTAGCCGCATCTTTATATCCTTTAGCTCCGTAAAGGTCTGTAAGCACCTGATAATGGTAACCGTAGTAGTATCTGTCGTCAGTACCGATTGAGAAATTCCAGTTATCATTAACTTTATGTTGGAAGTTTGCTAAAATACCATACCAGTTGTGTGAATTGATACTTGATCGACGAACAATCGTGCTTCCTGCACCTGCAGTATTTAAATTAACCGCTGCGTTAGCTGCAAAAACAGCATCATAGTTAATGTGTCCTGAAGCATCTGTAAAGCTGGCATCATTGATACTTTTATTTCCTAGTCGTCCTAAGTCACCTGTTCCACCACCTCTACCGTTAGACATGTATAATACTGTACTTAATTTAGACTTTTCATTCATTGTCCAGTCCCAGTTTAACATCATCACCGGCTTAGAATAGTAGTTGGCTCTGTTTGCTAAAGCTACTTTATTTCCGTTGGCATCTGTGTAATAACCAAAATCTGAATTATATCTTCTATATGGAGTCCCGTCATGATCTGGGTTATAGTTAATATAGTTTTGGATAGTCGGTGCAAAAGTTCTTTGATCGTGCCACTGAGGTGCAGAAGTAATTGAGAACTGTAAATTATGTTTTTTGTTGATTTCATAACCTAATGCAAAGAAATATGCATAAGATTCATAATCAGTATTTTCAATATAAGTACCTCCGGCTTGTCTGCTCATTAAGAATGATGCGGAAACACCATCCTTAGATTTTCCGGTATTATAAGCAAAAGATGTTTTTAAATAGTCATTGTTACCAACTCCTAATCTAATAACCCCACCTCTTTTCATGTCTGCAGACTTGGTAATGAAGTTCATTGTACCTCCTACAGAAGCAATCGCTAATTTAGATGATCCTAAACCTCTTTGAACCTGCAATGTACTTGTTACGTCAGATAATCCAGTCCAGTTTGAGAAATAAACAGTACCGCCCTCCATATCGTTTACAGGCATACCATTTACCATTACTGCAATGTTTCTAGACTCAAACCCACGCATAACAATTTGAGAGTCTCCGAAACCACCACCTCCTTTTGTAGCATATACAGAAGGTGTTGTGTTTAGTATTTCGACAAGTTCTTGGTTTCCTTGTCTTTCTAAAATCTGTGCAGCTTTAATAGTAGATACTGCAACAGGCGTTTTTCTATCTTTAGCGATATCTGTAACACCTCTTAAGATTACCTCCTCAATGTCCTTAGATTTAGTTTTCGTAGAATCCTGAACCTCCTGAGCGTAATAAACACTAGCTGTAGATAAAGTAATAACCGCAGTTAGTATTGATTTGTTGATTAATTTCATAATCGTTAGTAATAATTAGATTTAATTTTCTGCAAAATTCGCAAAATAAAATTTAACTATTATTAACTCAATGTTAATTTTTAATCAGTCTTAATAATGTTAATGTGTTAAAAATCAGTATTATGGCTAAAAATTGAATTTTTGTATGAAAAAAGTCATGTTATTGAATTTTTAACAAAGTGGGGGTGTTTTTGTTAAAAATTCAACGCTATTTCACTGCTTTGAGACTCAGATCTATATTCTCAGCAGAGTGTGTAAGGGCTCCTACAGAGATGTAGGTAACGCCTGTAGAGGCAATTTCTTTCAGCATATCGCGGGTAATTCCACCTGAAGCTTCAGATTCACAAGAACCGTTGATCATTTTTACAGCTTGCTTCATCGTTTTTACATCCATATTATCTAACATGATTCTGTCCACCTTTGCATTGATTGCTTCCTGTACCTCTTCAAGGTTTCTGGTTTCAACCTCTATTTTTAACTTTTTCTTATTCTTTTTAACGTAATCCTTTGCCATTGCCACAGCATTAGTAATGCTTCCGTTGTAATCAATATGATTGTCTTTCAGCATGATCATATCATAAAGACCATACCTGTGATTGGTTCCTCCGCCTATGGCAACCGCCCATTTTTCACACATTCTGAAGTTGGGCGTGGTTTTTCTTGTATCTAAAAGTTTAGTTTTTGTCCCCACCAATCTTGAATCCCAGTCATGAGTAAGGGTGGCAATCCCGCTCATTCTTTGCATACAGTTAAGAACAAATCTTTCTGTAGAAAGGATAGATCTTGCACTTCCTGTAACAATAAGGGCTACGTCTCCGAATTTACAGGGAGTTCCATCTTTAATAAAAATTTCAACTTTTAGGTTTTTATCAAAAGTGTTGAAAATAATTTCTGCCAGCTCCACACCTGCAAGAATACATTCCTGTTTTACCAAAAGCCTGGCGCTTTGTACAAGGTCCTGCGGAATAGTAGACAGCGTAGAGTGATCACCATCCTGAATATCTTCTTCAAGGGCGTTTTTAATGAATATCTTTAATGCTTTATCAGTTACGTATGCTGGTCTTTTCATTGTGTGATTTCTGTTAGGCTAAATCTTTATTATAAAACGCTCCCTTATTTTCTGTCATTTCCATAGATTGGATAATAATAAGGTGGGCAACGGTTGTTAAGTTTCTTAATTCTGATAATTGTGGGGACAAAATAGAGTAGTGGTATATTTCATCTACGGCAGCGGCAATCTCCTGGTGTTTCTGAAGTGCCATATTCAGACGTCTGTTACTTCTTACAATACCTACCAGATCGCTCATCATTTCCTGCAGCTGTTTTCTCAGATAGCTGACGATGACCATTTCGTCCATGATTTTCATTCCTTCTTCATCCCATTCCGGAACGGCTTTCAGATCATCAAAGTTGAAACTGTTTTCATTCAGGAGGTCTACTGTTTTCATAGCAGCATTATGTCCGAAAACCAAGCCTTCAAGCAACGAGTTTGAAGCAAGTCTGTTGGCACCGTGAAGTCCTGAGTTGGTACATTCTCCTACTGCGAAAAGATTTCTGATGGAAGACTGTCCGTCTCTGTCTACTTCAATCCCTCCCATGAGATAGTGGCAGGCTGGTACAACAGGAATCAGCTGAGTGAAAGGATCAATTCCTTCGTCTTTACATTTTTTATAAATATTCGGGAAATGTTCTAAGAATTTTTCATGGTTCATTTCCTTGCAGTCTAAGCCGACAAATTCGTCTCCTGTAATTTTCATTTCAGCGTCGATGGCTCTTGCAACGATATCTCTGGATGCTAATTCTTCACGTTCATCGTATTTATGCATGAATTTTTCGCCTCTTTTGGTTCTTAATTTGGCTCCGTCTCCACGAACTGCTTCTGAAATTAAGAACAACATTCCATCCATTTTACTGTACAAAGCTGTTGGGTGAAACTGGTAATACTGCATATTGGAGACCTTTCCTTTAGCACGGGCAACAAAAGCAATTCCGTCACCGGTTGCAATCGTGGGATTGGTTGTATTTTTATAAACATGTCCGGCACCTCCTGTGGCAACCAGCGTTATTTTAGAAGTGATTTTTTTGATGGTTTTGGATTTTTCATCCAGAATATAGGCACCATAACAGTGGATGTCGCCTTCATTAAGTTCTTTTCCCGGAACATGGTGCTGGGTAATGATGTCAATCACATAATGGTGGTCGAGGATTTCAATGTTCGGGCTGTTTTTGACTGTTTCCAATAAAGCCCTTTCAATCTCAAATCCTGTGATATCTTTATGATGGACGATTCTGTTTTCAGTATGGCCTCCTTCTCTGCCTAAAGCAAATTTGCCGTTCTTCATATCAAACTGTGCACCCCATTCTACAATTTCATTGAATCTCGCAGGAGCTTCTCTTACCACCATTTCTACGACATCACGTTTATTTTCTCCGTCGCCGGCACGCATGGTGTCGTCAATATGTTTTTGGAAATTGTCATTCTGAAAATCTGTAACGACAGCAAGACCGCCTTGTGCATACTTGGTATTGCTTTCGTCTTCATCAGATTTGGTTACAATAATGATTTTGGCATCAGGGTGCTGTTCAGAAACTTTAATGGCATAGGAAAGTCCGGAAATGCCGGAACCGATTACTAATACATCCGCTTTTATCATATGCTGGCTTTAGGTACAATCGTTTAAAATATTAAATAAATTTAAACAATTTTTCGTTTGGTTTTCTTACTTTTTTCATGTGCTGGAAATGATCTTCTTCAGAACGGAAACCTAAAGCGAGGGTAACAGTTACTTTTTCTGTTTCAGGCTCGATATTCAGAATTTCTTCTATAAGATCCTGGCGGAAACCTTCCATAGGACAGGAATCTATATTTTCAATAGCTGCGGCATACATAAGATTGGCCAATACTATATAAGACTGTTTTTCTGCCCAGTTGAAAATTTCATCCTGTGTTTTTTGTGTAATATGCTGATTAATACTGTTTCTGAAGGGGGCCAGTGTTTCCATAGGAGTTTCTCTTACTTCAGAAATATGATTAAAATAACCCCGGATATAGCTCTCTTCAATCACTTTCTTTGAAATAATGACAATAAGATGAGAACAGGTGGAAATCTGAGATGGATTATAGAAAGCCGGAATCAGCTTCTGCTTCATTTCCTCACTTTCAACAATCACAATTTTATAAGGCTGAAGTCCCAGCGAACTGGCAGACAGCTTTCCTGACTCAAGAATGTTGTGAAGGGTTTCCTGAGGAATAATCTGATGATTGAATTTTTTTACAGAATATCTTCTGCTTAAAGCTTCCAAATAATTCATAGGACAAATTTAAGAATTGAATATGAATAAAGTGTCTTTAAAATGAAATATCTCCTCCTTGTTTATACAAAAAATCACCCCGGCCTGCGGGGTGATTCTTTTGATGTGATGGAAAGTGTAATTATTCTCTGTTTTTTACAACAATCCAGCCTGAGAATTTTATCGGAGTACTGTTTTTATTATTTTCATTCCACGAAACCGAATACCAATAGTTTCCTGTAGGGACTTTTTTATGTCCATTGGTAGTTCCTGCCCATTTGTAGCCATTGGTTTTATCTGCTTTGAACATTTTATAACCATATCTGTCAAAGATGGCTATTTCCAGATTTTGTTTGTTAGCTAATGCAGAGTAATCAACAAAATCATTAATGCCATCATCATTAGGAGTGATTATATTGATCAGGTTAGGGACTGTAATATTGACTTCCACAGGAACGCAATTATAGCCGTCTCTTACGTATACTTTAGCTTCTCCTCTCGCAATATTGGTAAATACATTGGAGTCCTGCCAGTTGATATTATCCATAGAATACTGATAAGGAGGAGTTCCGCCATTAGCATATATTGTTACCGTACTTCCTGAAATGTCAACTGTTGTAATAACCGGATTATCGGAAGGGTATACTGTTACTTTCTGTGTTGCAATACAATCTCCGGTTTTAAGTTTTACCCAGTAAGTGCCTACTCCTACATTTTTGATAGACTGAGTAGTAGCTCCTGTGCTCCATTCGTAGCTTTTGAAACCAGCTCCTGCATCTAAAGTAGTTGTGTTTTCTATACAAATCGTCTTGTCAAGCAAAGTTCTTGAATAAACAGGAGGGATAACAGTTAATGTAACTTTAGCAATAGAATAACATCCGTTTGTACTGAATACCTTAATATAAGCTACTCCATTGGGAGCAATATATGCTGCCGGCGTAGAGATTGCATTAGTTCCACTGATGGCATCCGTCAACGATGGATAGTATTCTTTTGTAAGCCCACCCTGGGAAACTACAGCGCCTGTAAGATTAAAGGAAGCCATAGATGGATTGGTTTCAATAAAACAGGATTTGAGTTCAACATCATTGACAACCACCACGGGGTAAATATTCAGTGTAATTTTAGACGTACTTACACAGCCCTGAGGTGTGGTTACTTTTACATATATTGTTGCTGCTGCAGAGGCATAGGCAGAAGGATTGGTTATTGGGTTAGTACCATTATTCAAATCGTACAGGGTGGGGTAGAATTCCTTGGTAACTCCGGCAACAGTTGTTACAGCTGCGGTATTGAGATCAAAAGTTGCTGTTCCTGCATTGTTGTTATTACATCCTGTAAGACTGGCATCTGTTGCTGCAAATGGAGTAGGGTTAAGCTGAATAATACCGTCGCCATTATCACAAAGAGTAGAAGTAGGATCCTTCACTACCACTTTGATGGTAGTATTTCCAGAATACTGGAAACTGGCAGGATTTGCGATAGGAGTAGAACTTCCCAATACATAATATGTGAAGATATAATTTCCCGGATTGTTTACAAATTGAGAATTATAAGAAGTAAGGTCTACTGTACCATTTCCGGTAGCAGGATTTGTACAAACGAACGGCGAGACCGTATTGCTTAAAATAGGAACTTTATCTACGAAAACTTTTACTGCTTTAATAGAATGTCTCGCGCTGGCACCTCCTGTTGCTGCGGAGAAGCCAAAATATCCCTGTGACATTCCCACGGCACCTCCGGAAGGAGCAAAAGACTGATCTACGATAAGCGCACCGTTTATTCTTACCTTGATGATCCAGTTTGTTGGGTTGGTAAGGTCTGTTTCTCCATTTACTTCAACGTGTCTGTAAGTATCTCCTACAAATGGGTTGGTAGCGATAAGGTCCGGAGAGTGGAATGTGCTTCCTGGAGTATTGTTGAATTCAATATTGTTACCTGTGGTATTATTAGTGCCATAAAGAATATGAACTTTGCTCATCTGGCCTTCAGTCGTATTGTTGAAGATATCAAAACCAACCATTAGCCCGGAAGCATTGGCTGGAATACCAAGCCCTCCTCCTGATACAAATCCTGTTGGCGGATTGGCAAGATACCAGAAGGTAAAACCATCTCCTTTTCCAAACTGTGTGGTTCCGTTTCCGTCAATTCTGAAATCGAATTCTACTTTCCATTTATCGCAATAGCTCAACGTAATAGGAGTGGATAATTTTACAGCCCCGTATCTGCTGGTTTGATCTGTGGTAAGTCTTACAAAATCTCCGCTTACGATAGCATCAGAGACAAGATCCCAGCCTGTTGTATTTACAGGGTTTCCGGTAAGCTGATACGTTTGTGAAAGAAACCTTCCCGGCAAGCATAATAAGATAGTCAGTAAAAAAATGAGTATATCTTTTTTCATAGTGGATGGATTATGATGTTATTGTTTTTTGATATAAAATCGTTTTTTTTGATGTTTAAATTATAGTGAGAAAGAAATATCTGGTCTCAATCTCTGATTGGGCAGATGCTGTTTTTAATACCGAAACTACCCCGAAAGAGGTAGTTTCTGATACTAAAATTTATTCTCTGTTTTTAACCAATACCCAGCCTGAGTATTTTGTTTCAGTGTTGTCTTTGTTGTTTTCGTTCCATGAAATGGTGTACCAGTACGTTCCTGTAAGAATTTTTTTACCGGAAGCAGTTCCGTCCCATGTGAAGTTTCTCATCTTTCCGGCTTCATACAATTTATTGCCATATCTGTCGTAGACGATGAATATCAGATTTTTCTTGTAAGCCAGCGCTGAATAATCAATGACATCATTTACATTATCCCCGTTTGGAGTGATGGCATTAATCAGATTAGGAACGGTGATCTGAACTTCAACAGGGGTACAGTTATAGAAATCTTTTATATATACTCTTACTTCTCCTCTTGCTAACCCTGTGAATATATTGCCCTGCTGCCAATTAACTCCGTCCACAGAGTATTGATATGGAGGCGTTCCTCCTGCTGCATTTACAGTAATAGTGTTGTTGTCAATATCAATGCTGGAGATCACAGGATTTGCAGAGGCTTTTACATTGACAGTCTGTGTAGTGATGCAGTTGCCGGTTTTCAGTTTTACCCAATAAGTGCCAACCCCTACATCTTTAATAGATGAGGTAGTTGCTCCCGTACTCCATTCATAACCGTCAAATCCAGGTCCTGCATCCAAATCTGTTTTTTCTCCAATACAAATGGTTTTGTCTTTTAAAACAGAAGATGTTACAGGTGGTAATACCATAAGATTGATTTTAGCAATATTGAAGCATCCGTTAGCATCTGTTACTTTTGCATACACTACAGTACTTGTGGATAAATACTGAAGTGGATTCATGATTTCATTGATGCCGTCTAATGCATTAGCGATGGATGTGTAGTATTTTTTGGCTGTGCCGGTTCCTAAAGTAGTAACATCTGCGGTTGTCAAATTAAAAATAGCACTTGTGATATTATTTTCAATAAAACATGATCTTAGAGTGGCTTCTTTCACAGGAGTGTCGGGATAGAATGTCAATGTAATTTTTGCTGAACCTGTACATCCCTGAGGAGTGGTTACTTTTACATAAACAACTCCGGGGGCGGATATGTAATTGTTAGGATTCTGAATCTCATTCGTATCTGCATTGAGGTCTGCTAACGTTTTATAATATTTTTTACTAACCCCAGGAACATTTGTGACAGCTGCTGTATTCAGATTGAAGGCTGCTGTTCCGGCTTTATTATTATTGCATACAGTAATCGTTTTATCTTCTGCTTTGAAAGGAGCAAGATCCAGTAAAATTTTACCATCCGGGTTGTCGCAGAGCAATCCTGCATTATCTTTAATAACAACTGTTACTGTTGAGTTAGCGTTAAACTGATAATTGGCGGGATTAGCAATAGGTGTAGAGCTTCCGAATGGATAATAAGTAAAGGTATAATTGGAAGGGTTGTTTACAAATTGCGAATTGAAAGTAGTAAGGTTTACAGATCCGTATCCTGTAGCAGGATTAGGGCAGAATGACTGTGTTGCTGAATTCTGCAAAATAGGAACTTTATCCGTATAAATTTTTACATTTTTAATGGAATGTCTTGATCTTGCTCCCCCTGTAGACGCTGAAAAGCCAAAATAGCCTACAGTCATTGCGGCAGCTGTGCCTGAAGGTGCAAAAGACTGATTACAAATTACATTACCGTCTATTGTTATTTTTATAATCCAGCTGGTGGGAGCTGCAGGGTCTACCTGTGCTGTTACTTCCACATGTTTAAAAGTTGCTCCCTGAAAAGGTTGGGTAGTATTCAGATCCGGTGAATGGAAAGAGCTTCCGGGTATATTGAAGAATTCAACGTTGTTGGTGTCAGTGGTGTTTTGAACCTGCCCGTAAGCAACATGAACTTTACTCATGGTAGCTGTTGTGGTATTATTGTAAGTATCAAGCCCTACTACAAGCCCTACTGCATTCTGAGAAACACCAAGGCCGGAACCTAATACGCTGGCAACAGGTGGATTGGCAAGATACCAGAAGGCAATTCCATCTCCGTTGGAGGTTTGGTTGGAATCCATTCTGAAATCAAATTCTACTCTCCATTTGTCGCAATATTTTAGATTGATAGGATCATTCAGCCTTATGGAACCGGATTGGTTGTTGGTGTCCGGGGTCAGCTGAATAAAATCTGTATTTACCTGAGTAGGTGAAACCATTGTCCATCCAGTAGTGTTCACTGGATTTCCGATAAGCTGATAAGTCTGGGAAAAGGACTTCCCGGCTATACAGAGTAAAAAAACAGATAAATACAATAATAGATTTTTATTCATTTATAATGGGACTTAGATTAATATGTAAAGATATTAAATCCCAATTAAATAATATGTATTTAATGTTAATTTCGCTTAAATTTTAATAATATTTTAAAAAAATGCTGCTTATTGTGATATAATGGTGAATATTATAGTAGCTAATACGTATTTGCATTAATTAAATTAAAATAAGGAATTGTTATCCAAACCCTCAAAATACGTATCAATTTCAAGATCCGGAGAACTGGCTGCCGCAACGGCTAATTTGTCACAAAGCTCGTTTTCAAAGTGCCCGGCATGACCTTTTACCCAATGCATTGTTGGGTTGTGTTTATTGTAGAGTTCAATGAATTTTTTCCAGAGATCAGGGTTCTTTACATTTTTCCATCCTCTTTTGATCCATCCCGCAATCCAGTTTTGGTTAATGGCATCGGATACGTATTTACTGTCTGTATACACATGGATGTCATTTTCTGTAGATTTCAGTTTTTCCAATGCGGTGATAACAGCCAGAAGTTCCATTCTGTTGTTGGTTGTTTTTCTAAAACCTTTGGAAAATGTTTTCTGATAATTTTTTTCAGGAACGCGCATAAGAATTCCATATCCGCCTTTTCCGGGGTTTCCGCTGCAAGCTCCGTCCGTATAAATTTCGATTCTCAAATCTGCTTTTTAAAAATTGATGTATTGACCGTACAATTAAACTGAATTGATTCTTTACCTAAAAAGGAAAGTCATCGTCATCATCAAAGTCATTCATTGATGAACCGGAAAGTTTTGAGCTGTCCGGAAGGTCAAATGCTGCTCCTGGCTGAATTGTTGTTTTGATCTTGTCAAAGCCACTTGGTTCTCCGAAGTTGGAAGGATATCCACCTCCGGCGCCACCATCAAATGCAGCTTCAATATCACCGAATTTTGCAAAATGTTTTAAGAATGATAATCGGACATCTGCCGTAGCACCATTTCTGTGTTTTGCAATAATCAGTTCGGCCTGGTTTTCTGTAGAAGTTTCCTGGCCTTCCTCATCATTATCCCAAACGGTAATTTTATAATACTCCGGTCTGAAAATGAAAGATACAATATCCGCATCCTGCTCAATTGCTCCGGATTCTCTCAGATCTGAAAGCTGAGGTCTTTTTCCGGGACGGGCTTCCACACTTCTTGAAAGCTGGGAAAGAGCAATTACCGGTACGTTAAGTTCTTTTGCAATCGCTTTTAACGAACGTGAAATCATGGAAATTTCCTGTTCACGGTTTCCAACGCCTTTTCCACCGCCGCCGGCTGTCATCAGCTGAAGGTAGTCAACCATGATAAGTCTTACGCCGTGCTGCATTACCAGTCTTCGGCATTTGGCACGGAAGTCGAATATGGAAAGGGAAGGGGTTTCGTCAATATATAAAGGAGCATTTTCCAGTTCAGATACATTGGAAAATAGTCTCTGCCATTCTTCATCATCCAGAGTTCCTTTTCTTAGTTTCTCTGAGGAAATTCTTGTTTCAGAAGCAATCATTCTGGTGATCAGTTGTACTGATGCCATCTCGAGAGAGAATAAAGCCATAGGGATTTTGTGGCCTACTGCAATATTTCTTGCCATGGAAAGAAGGAAGGCAGTTTTACCCATCGCCGGACGGGCTGCAATAATAATGAGGTCAGAATTCTGCCATCCACCCGTTTCCTTATCTACATCTCTGAATCCTGAAGGAACTCCGGAAAGTCCCTGTTTGTCTTTTAAAGATTTAATTGTATCAATGGCTTGTTTTACCAATGAGTTGGCGGTATCGAATCCTTTTTTGATTGTTCCGTTGGTAATCTCGAAGAAAGACTGTTCTGCCTTATCCAGAAGTTCGAAAACATCTGTTGATTCTTTGTAGGAAGAATCAATAACATTAGCAGAAACATTAATAAGGCTTCTTAAAATGTATTTTTCAAGAATAACACGTACGTGATATTCGATATGGGCAGATGAACTTACTCCCATGGTAAGATCAATAATGTAATGATCGCCACCTGCCTGGCTCAGCTTTTCTTCTTTTTTTAACTCCTGAATAATCGTCATTAAGTCTACCGGGTGGTTGCCTTCATACAATTTCAGGATAGTAGAAAAGATGACCTGATGTCTGGGATCATAAAATACCTCCGGGGTAAGAAGGTCAATGGAGTGGTCAAGACCTTTTTTGTCAATCAAAAAAGTTCCGATAACCAGTCTTTCAAAATCCACTGCATTGGGAGGCATTTTTCCATCCGCAATAGACAATTCTTTTGCAAAGTTTCCGTGTGTCAGGGATGATAATGTTTCTTTCTGCGCCATGGTGCAAAGATAGTTTATTTAAAAAAAAATAAAAAAATAGTATTCAACAAATTATTAGCAGTCTTTCGTAAAATACTGTAAACAGGAGGTTGCTATTGTTGATAAAAAAAATCACCTCAGTCTGAGGTGATTTTTCAACAAGATGAAGTAAAAACTTATTCTTTATTCTTTACCAATACCCATCCTGAATATTTGGTTTCGGTACTGTTTTTATTGTTTTCGTTCCAGGAGATCGTGTACCAGTAAGTTCCGGTTGGAATTTTCTTACCAAAAGCGGTTCCGTCCCAAGAGAAGTTATTGAATTTCTTCGCTTCATGAAGTTTGTTTCCATACCTGTCATATACAATGAAGATAAGGTTTTTCTTGTAGGCTAATGCAGAATAGTCAATAACATCATTTACGTTATCTCCGTTCGGAGTAATGGCGTTGATAAGATTAGGAACTGTCACGGTTACCTGGATAGGCGTACAGTTGTAAGTATCTTTTACATAGACTGTATTTTCTCCTCTGGGAAGTCCTGTGAATACATTGGAATCCTGCCAGTTGATACCGTCTATAGAGTATTGGTAAGGAGGAACTCCGCCTGTAGCCGTAACGGTGATGTTATTATTTGAAATTTCTATCCCTGAAACTACTGGCTGAAGGCTTGCGTGTACATGTACTTCCTGAAGTGTGAAACATTTTCCGGTTTGAAGTTTTACCCAATAAACCCCAACTCCTACGTTGCTGATAGATTGTGTTGTTTCGCCAGTGCTCCATTCATAGCTTACAAATCCAGGTCCTGCATCCAAAGTTGTTTTGGCTTCAGCACAAATTGTTTTGTCTTTTAATACTGCTGATTTTACAGGAGGTAATACTATAAGCTCTATTTTGGCAATGGAATAACACTGTTTGTCATTATCTACTCTTGCATATACTGTTTTGCTTTCCGAAAGATAATTGAATGCTGCTGTTATAGGATTGGTCTGTGCTTTAGCATCCGCTACCGTTGTGTAATACTTAATAATAGTTCCGGTAGGTGTGGGAACAGCTACACCGATATCTGCTTTGGAAAGATCGAATGTTGAACGCATAACATCGTTGTCGATATAGCAGTTTTGGAGTACAGCATCTTTTAGCACAACAGTTGGATAGAATAATAGTCTGATGGTAGTAGTTGCAATACATCCGAAAGAAGAAATTACTTTTACATAGATTGTAGATTCGGCAGAAACATAGTTGGCGGGATCTGTAATTTCATTAATATCCGCATTCATATCCGCCGCCGTTGCATAATATTTAATCGTTGCTCCGGTTCCTCCAAATACATTGGCTGTTGTTAAATTATACTTTGCAGTACCAGCTCCGTTGTTGTTACAGGAGTATAGAGTTGCCGAATTGGCGGAGATCCCCACATTGATAAACTTGAATTTACCTGTTATAAAGCATCCATTGATAGGGTTGTTCGGATTGCTGGGATCCTGGTATACAATTCTGTAATAATATGTTGTGGTTCCGTCTACAGTAGTTACTGTAAGAGGGTTCTGTCCTGTAAGAGCATCGTTGGTGGTTTTGTGATAAGTAACCTTGAAGTTCTGGCTGTTACCATTAATAATAGCTGCAGATAATGTTGTAAAATCAAACTGGGTAGGCAGCGCACAAACCATTACCTGATTAGGGTCATTAGGTGTAGCTCCCGGAATACCCGGCGCGATAAACGGGTTGGGGGAAAGAACGGGATCGTTAAATGCAGAACTTAAGCTTGCAGTTCCTGACCATTCTAAAGAAAAACCATTAACGGATCTACTGAAATTGTCAATAACCAGATAATAGGTCTGTCCCATTAATACATCCATGTAAGGACTCCATTTTCCATTGTTCATACTGGATGTAACACCGGGAGGATTGGTAGGAAATACTGCGGGCGGAGCAAGAGTAAGATCCAGGCCTGTATCTCCTGCAGTACCACTATAGTTACATCTTATAGGCTGTATGAAAACGTGATCCGCATTCTGTAAGGAAGCACAGCCGTTTGCCGTTGGTCCGTAAACTGCAAAATCATAGTCATCACCCTGATCGTTTGGTTTTATTTTAAATGCCAGCGTTCCTGGTGTGGATACAGTGAAAGTATACCAAACTGTATATCTTTCATTGGTGCTGAGGCATCCTCCGTTTTGGTTAAGAATCTCTATAATATTCCCCGGGCCTGAAGGGGTGTATGAAATGTCAGAATTACCACAGATGGGAATTGCTGTGACACAGTCTGACTGTGAAAAGACCATTTGTGTTATCAATAAAATAAAAAGAAGTAATATTTTTTTCATTGTTAAAACTTTTTTTGTTAAACAAACTTGAAATCAATAAATTTTTATCATTCTTTGTAAAAGAAAAAGCCGCCAAAGCGGCTTTTTATATTATAAGGTGTTTTATTCTCTGTTTTTTACAACAATCCATCCTGAAAACTTGAAAGGAGTGTTCTTCTTGTCATTTTCGTTCCATGTTACAGAATACCAGTAAGTACCTGTAGGAATATTCTTGCCGGCAATTCTACCATCCCATTTGTAACCGTTGGATTTATCTCCCTGGTGGATTTTTGTTCCGTATCTGTCAAAGATACTTAAAATAAGGTTCTGTTTATCTGCCATAGCAGAATAATCTACTACATCATTCACGCCATCTCCGTTGGGAGTAATCATATTGATAAGGTTAGGAACTACTACGTTCACTTCAATAGGTTCGCAGTCATAAGCATCTTTTACATACACTTTGTAAGTTCCTCTTGCTACATTGGAGAATACATTAGACGGCTGCCATAAAATTTTATCCATAGAATACTGATAATCAGGAGTTCCTCCAATAACATTGATTGTTAATGTAGTGTTGTTAATATCGATGTTTGTTACTACCGGCTGTTCAGAAGGATAAACTGTTACCTTTTGAGTGGCAACACATTCTCCTGTTTTTAATTTTACCCAGTAAACACCTACACCTACATCTTTGATAGACTGTGTTGTAGCTCCTGTGCTCCATTCATAGCTTTTGAATCCGGGTCCCGCATCTAAAGTTGTAGTGTCTTCTATACAGATAATTTTGTCTTTCAATACATTAGATGTTACCGGGGCAATTACTGTTAAACCAATTTTCACTACTACATAACATCCTCTGGTGTCAGATACTCTTACGTATACCAAACCGCTTGGTGCAATATAATTAGCGTTTAAAATTTCATTGGTTCCATCAATTGCATCGGTCAGTGAAGGGAAGTATTTTTTAGTAATACCTGCCTGTGGAGTGATTACAGCAGCATTGTCAAGGTTGAATAAAGCTGTGGAAGGATTTGCTTCAATAAAGCATGATCTTAATTCTGCATCTTTTGCAATGATTTGCGGATAGAACTTAAGGGTAATTTCTGCAATATCACTACATCCGAAAACAGAGGTTACTTTTGCATATATTTTACCTTCTGCAGAAACAAACTGATAGATGTTGGTAATCTCATTAATTGAGTTATTCAGATCGTATAAAGTATGATAATATTTTTTAGTCGCGGTTGGATCAGCAAAAACAGCGGCAGTTGTTAGATCATAAGTTGCGGTACCTGCATTGTTATTATTACAGCTTGTTAGCGTTACATTGGTAGCCTTGATGGTGCCATCTTTAAATTTAAATTTACCGGTCTGTCTGCATTTATTAACAGGGCTGTTCGGGTTAGTAGGATCAGTATAATTGATGCTATAGAAATAAACGCCAACAGGAGTAACAGTTTGAGGGCCAACAAGAGGGTTGTTACCGGTTAAGGCATCATTTTGACTGGTGTGGTAGCTGATGCTGAAATTAGGGTTACCATTAAGAATTCCTGCTGATAACGATGCGAAATCAAAAGTCGCCGGATTTGAACATACCACTACTTCTCTTGGGTCAGTAGGATTAGCTCCTGGAATTCCCGGTGGAACGAATGGATAAGGCTGAATATTCGGATCAGTGAACGGAGATGATAAAGTAGCTGTACCACCCCATGATAATTTGAATCCGTTAGCTGTCTCTCTGTGGTTGTTTACAATAATATAGTAAGTCTGGCCAGGCAATACGTCAAGATATTTTACCCATTTGTCCCCTGTAGCGTCCTCACTAAGATCTGTAGCGGTCATATTAAGACCAGTGTTTCCACTTTGTCCGGAATATGAACAACGTATTGGAGCTCCCAGGTTTCCGCAAGATTTGTTTGGTCCGTATACTCCAAAGTCATAATCATCTCCCTGGTCGTTAGGGATGATTTCAAAGGTAAGAGTTCCACCTGTAGCAACGGTAAAAGAATACCATACGGAGAACTTTTCGTCAGAAGTTAAACATCCGCCGAGGTCTTCCGCAATGTCTCCATGGCCGTTGGGAGTATAGGATATATCAGTGTTGCCGCACACCGCCATTGCAGTGCCGCAATCTGATTGAGCAAATAAAATATGTGAAAATATGATTAAGAAAACAAGTAATGTTTTTTTCATGAGAATTAATTTTAAAAACAAATAGTAAAAGTGTTTAGTTACAAAAAATGCTGTTTTTTATCTGATATAAAGTAATGTTTCTCTAAACATTCGATGAATTTTTAAGTCTTTCATATCAAAAAAACTGATCGTCCCGATTTGATCAGGAGATCATGCATATTCTTACTGTTAATTTGTTCCGATCAGCTGTCTTCCCCAATTAGGTGAAGCGGATGAGGGGTCTGATGTTTCAAATTCTTTGGCTGCTTTTTTATAGAACTTTATAGCCTCCGTCTTGTTTCCTTGTTTTTCAGCTATTTCAGCCTTTAAAAAAGAAAGTCTGGGATTGTTCTTTAAAGTAGTTTCCGCTTTGGCCATAAAGCCTGTAGCTGTTTTTAATTCCTTTTGAGGGTCTGCAGCTGTTTTTATTCTTATTTTCTGAAAATGAATAAGAGCAAGGAGAATATTTACCTCCCCATTATTCTTTTCAGAAGCAAGGGCCTGCATGGCCAGTTTTCTTGCAGATTCATTAGGCTCTCCAAGAGGACTGTTCGGGCTGTTCTTTAAAAGGAAATTGGTCTTAAGATACAATGTTGCTGCAGCGTAGTAATTAGCCTGCCATTTTTCTGAAGTTTTAGCTTCAGAAAATGTTTTGAAAACAGTATCGTAGTCACTGTCTGTCTTTGCATTATCGAGCTGCAAAGCAGTTTGTTGTAGGGTTTGATCTGAAAAAAATTGAGCATTTATCAGAGAACCTGTCATGAGAAAGCTCAAAATTAGTAAAAGTTTAGTCATAGGGGGATATTTTATGAAGCAAATATAAAAAATTATTAACGTTAAATTAAAGATTTTGAGATATATTTAACGAAAGTAATGTGTTGGTTTTAAATATTGTATTTTATTGTTTGGGTTAGATTATATGGAGATCGTAAAGATATTGGTGGTTTTGATAAATATTTGAGATTGAATTCTTTTATAAATTTTTAAAAAACAGGTATAAAATAAAAATCAGAATAGAAAACGTTCTATTCTGATTTTAAGTATTTCGGATTCTTGTTTTTTTGACGTCAGATTTTAAATGATCTGATAAACAATAAATTAATATTGCATCTTTCTCAATTTAGGATTGGTACTTCCCACCAGCAGGGCAATTAAAACAGTCATACAGCCGCCAAATACCACAGAGCGCACAACACCAAGTAATTTGGCCATAAGTCCACTTTCAAACTGTCCCATTTCATTGCTGGACATGATGAAAATTGAATTCACACTCAGAACACGACCTCTGATGTGATCCGGTGTTTTTAACTGTACAATGGTACCTCGGATAACCACAGAAATTCCATCCAGCATTCCGCTCATCACCAGGAACATAAAAGACAGCCAATATAATTTTGATAAACCGAATCCAATGATACATAGCCCGAATCCTGTAACAACAGCAAGAAGTATTTTTCCCTGATTTTTTCGGAGAGGAACAATAGATAAAATAGTAATAATACACATGGAACCAATATCCGAAGCTGCATTCAGTAAGCCGAAACCTTCAGCTCCTGAATTCAGAATGTCTGTTGCAAATACGGGGATCATAGCTACTGCTCCGCCAAAAAGTACGGCAAACATATCAAGACATAAAGCACCCAGAATCTCCTTGGTTTTAAAAATATAAGAAATTCCTTCGCGCATGCTTTCTGCTACATTTACTGTTTCCTTTTTGTATTCTGAATACTGTTTGTGAAGCTGCCAGAAAAATAATGAAGCAACCAATATGAGTGCTAAAATAGCAACCAGTGTCCATTTTACACCGATAAACCCAATAAGAACACCCCCAATAGCATGTCCGCAAACAGAAGAAATCAGGAAAGTGGCCTGGTTAAGGGTTACGGCATTGGGAAGATTCTCTTTCTTTACGATTTTAGGTATCATGGAAGGAACAATGGGACCGATAAAGGCTCTTGCTATCCCGGTGAAAAAGATAACCCCATAAATATAATAGGTAATCTGATGACCTGTAAAGTGCATTTCCACATCCAGGAATGCAGGAATCAGCAGAAGTCCGATCAGAAAAATATAGGCATAATTACAAATAAGAAGCAGTCTCTTTTTTTCATTCATATCAATAACATGTCCGGCATACAGCGCACAGCTTACAGCAGGAATCACCTCTGAAAGTCCGATAAGGCCTATTGAAAAAGGATCTTTTGTTAATTGATACACCCACCATCCTAATAAAGTAGCGAGCATTCGGAAGGCTAAAACAATAAAAAATCTCCCGCTAAGAAGATTTCTGAACTCAACATTTTGTAATGTTTTTAACGGGGTAAAGGAAATCATGAACAAAAATAGCCCTAAAAATTTATTTAGGGCTATTCATATGACAATTTTTGAAAGATATATTAAATAAGTCTCAAAAGATAAAATCTATTTTAGTCAGCTCTGGAAGAACTTAATACGATGGCAGCAACACCTGCTGCTCCGATAATGGTAGCACCTGCCGCAATTCTTGCTTTTCTTCTGTCTTTTACGGCAGCTACATTTGCTTTAGGAATAATCACTTCTGTACTGTCTTTTTTACCGGCTGTACCTACAAGATTTTCGCCAACAACGTTTCTGAATAAGATCGTCTGCTTCGGAGAGCCGTCTCTCATTGTAACTTTGTATATTTTTCCGGCTTCAAGATTAGAGTAATTATTTTTTGAAATATCTTCGCTGTATTTTGTAGTAGCACAAGATGTAATAACAAATAAAGATGTTAGTAAAGATGATTTCAACAGTACAGATGCTTTCATTATTTTCTTTTAGTTTTTCAAATTTATAATTTTTTTTGAATATACGTTTTTGGAATTGAAAAAATATGATTAAAATTTGTAAATTTCCAATAGATCTGCAATCTTTCTGTCATTAGCCAATCTTGGGGTCTTATTTTGCCCCCCTAATTTTCCCTGGGATTTTGCATATTCATGAAAGGCATTTTTTTTAAGTCTGGTGATTTGCAGTTTTTGTAAAATATTTCCCGAAATCAAATCATCATAGTAAGTATTCTTTGCCCGAAGCTGCAGATCCAGTTCATCCCTGAAAGTTTCGAAGTTTTCAGGTTCTTTTTCAAATTCTATCAGCCATTCGTGATAGGGAAGTCCTTCAGCCGGATTCACCTGCGGAGCGAGATGGAATTCCGTAATCTGTGCAGGATGTTTTTCAAGCGCAGCTTTCATTGCTTCTTCCACTTCAATAGCAATCACATGCTCACCAAATGCAGAGGTAAAATGTTTGGTTCTCCCGCTCACCAAAACCCTGTATGGATCTTTACTGATAAATCTTACAACATCTCCTATAGAATAAGCCCACAATCCGGAATTGGTCGTAAGAATCAATGCATAATCTTTATGAAGCTCAATTTCTTTTAACGTCAATCTTCTTGCTTCAGGCTTGCCATATTCTTCCAAAGGAATAAATTCATAGAAAATTCCGTGATTGGTTAAAAGGAGTAATCCTTCCTTTGTATAATCATCCTGAAAAGCAAAAAAACCTTCAGAAGCGGGAAAAGTTTGAACGATGTCTACCTTACCTCCCAATAACTCTTCCATTTTATCGCGATAAGGTTCATAGTTGACACCTCCTGTTACAATAAGCTGAAGATTTGGGAAAAGCTGTTTGATCTTTTTACCGTGTTTTTCTGTTAACTTTTCAAAATACATGATCAGCCATGGTGGAATTCCTGAGATGAGTGTCATGTTTTCATGTTCCGTTTCCTCTATGATTTTATCTACTTTCGCTTCCCAGTCTTCCATAATATTGGTTTTCCAGCTTGGCAGACGGTTTTTCTGAAGGTAGTTAGGAATATGATGCGCTACAATACCGGACAGTCTTCCTGTTTTTATTCCAAATACTTCTTCCAGTTCCGGGCTGCCCTGAAGGAAAATCATTTTTCCATTCACAAAATCAGCGTTATTCTTTTTGCTGATATAATGAAATAATGCACTTTGGGCGCCGGCAATCTGAAATGGCATTCCTTCTTTGGAAATCGGAATGTACTTAGATCCGGAAGTCGTTCCCGAAGTTTTGGCAAAATATTCCGGAGTTTCCGTCCATAAAATATTGGACTGTCCCTTTTTTACCCTTTCAATGTAAGGTTTCAGATCTTCATAATCGGCTACAGGAACTCTGTCCTGAAAATCCTTTACAGAATGAATGTTTTCAAAATCATGTTCCCGTCCAAAAAGTGTTTTTTGAGCTGTATTCACCAGAGAAATTAATAAGTCTTCCTGGTTTTTTTCAGCATTTTTTTTGAAATCCTCCGCTTTCTGAACATGTCTCTTTGCCCAAATCAGCGCTGCATTTTTCTTGAAGAAGTTTAACATGGGTCAAATTTATAAATAAGTAAAGAATCTTGAATCATTTTTTACGAAGCTTCACATAAAAAAACCGATGGAACGTGTTCCACCGGTTTTTCGAAATTTGATTATGAAAATAACAACTATATGTTAATGTTATGCTTATTTATTTTCTTTGTACCTTTTATCAGGAGTACCGTCTTTTTTCAGGTGTTTGTTTTCTTTATATCTCTTATCCGGAGTGCCGTCTTTTTTCATTTTGGCAGCCGGTTGTGCAGGCTTCACTGCTTTTGCATCCATTGCAGGTTTTGCAGCTTTCACTTCAGCTGGTTTCGCAGCTTTTGCTGTAGTTGCTTTTACAGGCGGATGTGCAGTAGCACCTGTAGCGGGAGCAGTCTGCTGAGCAGTGGCAAGTCCTAATCCCAGGATCAAAGACATTGCAGATAAGAATTTTTTCATAAGAATTATTGTTTGTTTTTTGTTAAATAAAGATATACAAAAAGCAGGCTACAAAAACAGTATTTTCAAACTTAACTAAAGTTTATTACATCTTAAAAAAAAATTAAAACACTTCATTTACAATGAAAAAGCCCGTCTCCATTTCCGGAAACAAGCTTGCATAATATATAAATAGACATGGCTAGCGCGTACAGTTGGCTGTCCACGTTTTGCCATCTTTGACATACAGGATTTTTAGAACATTATTGTCAATTCTGATATAAGAGGTTGCTGTAGAACCAATCATCACCAGAGTATGATCTCCTTCCTGATTAAACTCTATTCCGTTTAGATCCGGAATGCTGTTGGAGAAAGCGAAATTATATTTGGTGCCGCTGGCGATCTTCGTTACAAATACACTTCCATTGTCTGTGCTGATATTGGTAGAGCCTCCATCATTATAAGAGACTTTTCCTTTGTAGGTTCCGGCGAAAAATTCATTGTTGACAGGGTCGTCATCTTTGCTGCACGACGAAAAAGATAATGCTGTGAATAATAACAGCATCATAACTCCTAAGATTTTAATTGCTTTTTTCATAATACTATTCTTAATGTTTGGTTAGGCTGGAAGTCCCAAACACTATGCCATGGGGAGAAAGTTGATTTTTTTTAACAGGTTATTAGATAAAATTGTAAAAAATTAAGATTTATGAAGATAAGTCTTTCATTTTAAACCTTCGGTCTTTCTGTTTTTCTGAGGAAGAGAAAAAATATCCGTACCTTTGTATACCATCAACGGTTTCGGAAAACTCCCGAAATCGCTTTTTTCGTTTATACCATTACTATTTATGCAGTTAAAATCCATCAATGAAAAGTTCCTTCCAGACCTTATGCAGAAAGAGTTTGGGAAAGAAATTTTTACTCAGTTAGAAAACAGTCAGCATATTGCCGTAAAAGGAAGTGCGGGATCTTCAGTTTCTATTTTTGTGGCAGAGCTTTTTTTGGCTCAGAAGAAGAATATTCTTTATCTGGTAGATGATAAGGAAGATGCCTTGTATGTCAATACTGAGATGGAAGATCTTTTGGGCAAGGATAAGGTGCTGTATTTTCCGGCAACCCATCTTGAACCTTATCAGGTAGAAAAGACTCAGAATGCCAATCTGGTTTTAAGGACTGAGGTTCTTAATAAAATCAATTCCGGGAGATCTCCGAAAGTTATTGTGGCTTACGCCGGAGCTTTATCTGAAAAGGTTTTGAAAAAAGAAGATTTTAAAGCAATTTCCCATCATATTAAAGTAGGAGACCAGCTGGATTTTGATTTTGTGGATGAACTGCTTAATCATTATCATTTCCAGCAGGCTGATTTTGTTTCTGAACCGGGAGAGTTTTCTGTGAGAGGAGGAATTGTGGATGTGTTTTCCTATTCACATGAAAAACCGTACAGAATTACGTTCTTCGGTAATGAAGTGGAAAGTATCAAAACCTTTGATATCGAAACACAGCTTTCGGTAGATAAAGTAAAGGATTTCCAGTTGGTTTCCAATATGAACTTTTCAGTAACGGGAACCAGGGTTTCTCTGTTGCAGCTATTGCCTACGGAAAGTTTTGTGGTTTCTAAAAACGGAATGGTAGGAATGCAGAAGATCCGGACGTTCTATGAAAGATCTTTGGAAAAATATGATACATTAAGTAAAGACATAGCCCACAGGACTCCGCAGGAGCTTTTTATTTCTGATCAGGAGTTTCTGTTTGACTATAAAAAATTCAAAACAATTGATTTTGGAGGAATGATCATTGAAGGACTGAAAGAAGTTGCTGAAGTAAAAATGGAGCAGCTTCCACAGCCTTCTTTTCATAAAAACTTCGAATTGTTGATTGAAGATATCGAAGAAAAACAGAACAGCGGATTTGATACCTGGATTTCCTTTTCAACAGAAAAACAGAAAGAAAGGCTGGAATCCATCTTTGAAGAGCTTCAACATGAGCTTCCATTTAAAAGTTTTAAGTCTGAACTTCATGAAGGATTTGTAGATAACGGACACAAGTTACTGGTTTACACGGATCATCAGATATTTGACCGTTACCAGAGATATAAAGCTAAAAATACCTTTGCAAAATCTGAACAACTCACCCTGAAAGACCTGATGTCTCTGAAAATAGGAGACTATATTGCCCATATTGATCATGGAATCGGGAAGTTTATGGGATTGGTGAAAGTGAATAATGACGGAAAAATCCAGGAATGTTTCAAACTTACCTATAAAAATGGAGATTTATTATATGTAAGCATTCACTCTCTGCATAAAATATCGAAATACAATGGACCGGATGGAAGAGAAATTGTTCTGAGTAAACTTGGATCTCCAACATGGAAATCTTTAAAACAGAAGACAAAAGCGAAGGTTAAGCAGATTGCTTTTGACCTGATTCAACTGTATGCCCAGAGGAAAACGGCTAAAGGCTTTGCTTTTACTCCGGATTCCTACCTGCAGAACGAGCTGGAAGCCAGCTTTATTTATGAAGATACGCCGGATCAGGAAAAGGCTACCGTAGATGTGAAGCAAGATATGGAAGCTGATACGGTGATGGACAGGCTTGTCTGTGGTGACGTAGGTTTCGGTAAAACGGAAGTTGCGATCAGAGCTGCATTTAAAGCCGCTACAGATGGTAAGCAGGTTGCAGTATTGGTTCCAACCACTATTCTTGCCTTTCAGCATTACAGAAGTTTTAAAGAAAGACTTAAAGATTTTCCGGTGAATGTTGCGTATGTAAACCGATTCAGGACAGCTAAGCAGAAATCGGAGACTTTAGAGGCTTTAAAGAACGGAAAAGTAGATATCATTATAGGAACACATCAGTTGGTAAGCAGTTCAGTAAAATTTAAAGATCTTGGATTGCTGATTATTGATGAAGAACATAAATTCGGGGTTTCAGTAAAAGATAAACTGAAAACTTTGAAAAATAATGTGGATACACTTACCCTTACAGCGACTCCTATTCCGAGGACTTTACAGTTCTCATTAATGGCTGCAAGGGATTTATCCGTTATCAAAACACCGCCGCCAAACAGACAGCCTGTAGATACGCAATTAATAGGATTCAATGAAGAAACCCTTCGCGATGCCGTTTCTTATGAGCTTCAGAGAGATGGTCAGGTATACTTTATCAATAACAGAATTGAAAATCTGAAAGATATTGCAGGACTTATCCAGCGGCTGGTTCCTGATGCGAGAGTGATTACAGGGCATGGGCAAATGGAAGGGAAGCAGCTTGAAAAGAATGTTCTGGATTTTATGGAAGGGAAATATGATGTTCTTGTGTCCACTACCATTGTAGAAAGTGGAGTAGATGTTCCGAATGCCAATACTATTTTTATCAATGATGCACAAAGGTTTGGTATGGCGGATCTGCATCAGATGAGAGGAAGGGTAGGACGTAGTAACAGGAAAGCATTCTGTTATCTGATTACTCCACCTTATGATATGATGACTTCGGATGCCAGAAAACGTCTGGAAGCTATTGAACAGTTTTCAGATCTGGGAAGCGGTTTCCAGATTGCGATGAAAGACCTGGAAATCCGAGGTGCAGGAGATCTTCTGGGTGCTGAGCAGAGTGGGTTCATCAATGAGATGGGGTTTGAAACCTATCAGAAACTAATGCAGGAAGCACTGGAAGAACTAAAAGATGATGCAGATTTTGAAAACCTTTTTGAAAATGAAGAAGACAGGCAGAAGCTTTTTAAATCTGTGAAGGATGTCAATATTGATACTGATTTGGAATTGATGCTGCCGGACTCCTATATTTCCAATACAGAAGAAAGGTTGCTGCTCTATCAGAAAATTGCTGAAATTACTAATGAAGCAGGCCTTCATCAGTTTGAACTGGAACTGATTGACCGTTTTGGGGCACTGCCGAAAGAAGCTGTCAATCTCTTGAAGAGTGTTTCATTGAAGTGGCTTGCTGCTGACATCGGTTTTGAAAAGATAGTCATGAAAAACGGCGTATTTTTAGGGTACTTCCCGGGAAATCCTCAGGATAAGTTTTATCAGACAGATAGATTCCGGCATATTATTAGTTATCTGACCCGGAATCCGGCCGAAGCCCAACTTAAAGAAAAATCAGGAAAAGAAGGTAATCAGTTGATGATGAGGAAAGAAAGAGTTAAAAATGTAGATGAAGTTAATCTATTGTTGAAAGCAATCATTAATCATGATTAAATTTTTGTTTCATTTATTGGAAGTAGTATTATAAAAATTACTAAAACGCATTAAAAAATTGATTTTTTATGCGTTTTTTTGTGATTATTATCATATTTTTCTTTTGTAGTATTCCCGTTAAAGAGAATTAAGCCTGTTTTCGAGGGCTTGTAATCACTTTGTAATGATAAAAAAAATCTTGTAAAACCCCATACAGCAAGGGGTTGAGGTGTGAGTTCCTTTTTTTAATACATGAAAAGTAGAGTTATGTAGAAATAATTCTACTTTTGTGTGTGAATAATTCTATCTTCTAATGTGTTTATTTCTATAGGTTTATAGATTGGTGACTGAAATTTTTTCGACTTCGTTATGTAACTTTGCAGTCATTAATTATGAAAACAATTATACATTGCTGCGTAGCTGGATTTCTTTCATTCTACGCCAACGCTCAGGTGGGGATAGGTACTGTAAAGCCCAAATCTGTTCTTGATGTGAACGGAAAAACCACCTTAAGAAAAGAACTTAGAGTAGGCGGTACATCAACTCAGGCTGGAAATGCCGGGTTAAACGGCCAGGTTTTGGTTTCTCAGGGCGAAGGATTGCCGCCTGTGTGGAAATCTTTGAATGTTTCCTTTATGGAAGAGGGACAGTATAAGTTGATTAATTCTTATCTGTCATCAGATCAAACAGGTATTATATCACTTACCGCTGGTGTTGCCGGTGACGGTGTCTACACAAACCAAGTTGGAGATAATATTACTGATGTTACTAAAGGAAATTGGAAAAAGATAGACGGACTTGACAATACTTTTACCATCAAAAACGGAAAAAACAGACTTACCTATCAGTTCCAGACAGGAATTGAAATGAAAGCATCCTCATCTACTGCCGTACAAAGCGTACGATTTGCTTGTGGTGTTTTCAGAAACGGAGCATTGGTAGCGGTACGCCCGGATAGAATTGCTTCTAATAATAATAGTGGGAAAGCTGGCCTTCAGGACTATATCTTTACTCTTAATTATACAGAACAGAACGTCCCTGTAGGGGTTCACAATATTGAAATCGCGTGCAGAAAGATTGATACTTCAAGTTCTACTTCACAATTTGCTATCGGACGAAATGTAGAGTCTTCAAATGGCGCTTCCAGTGCATTTACGCTGGAATCTACCATGAAAATGGATGTTATAGAATACGTGAGCTATAAAAACAACTAATGATGAAAAAACTAATATCAACGCTGCTTCTTAGCATAAGCATTTTTGCAACGGCTCAGGTGGGAATAAAAACAGATACCCCAAACGCAAAACTTGATGTAAACGGAGATGTGAATTTCAGAAATAAAATTGCGGTCCTTAATGCTGCTGATAACTCAATATTTCAAGGAAACAATGATCAGATTCTTGTTTCTCAGGGTGAAGGCTTTCCTCCAATCTGGAAATCATTGCGTATTCCTGAATATGAACCCAATAAATTTTACCTGATCTATAACAACTCTTTTTCAGATAAAGTAGGAGTCACCTTTTCTTCTTCAGAAAACTCTTCAGTAAGCATGACTTCAAGAGGCGGAACCTTTACGAAGGGAAAGGACTATAGTACACTTACCAATTTTAAGAAAATAGACGGCCTTTCACAAACCATTACTGTTTTCAGTACTCAAAGCAAGGCTTACTTCCAGTTTGAAACTGTTGTACAGGCTGATTTTATGGCAGCAGGAAGTACAGATAACTCCATAGATTATGCATGTGGTATCTTTGTGGATAATAAGCTGGTGAACCTGAGACAGAGAAATCTAAAGGCAATTACTACTTCATATCCTTTTCTTACTCATACCCAGATCGGGATTGTAGAAAATCTTTCCCAGGGAAATCATACCGTTAGCGTTGCCTGTACGAGATTAGGATCTTATGGTGCTTCAGGAGCCGGAAATATCCTTTCTATAGGAACTAATGTGTATAGCAATATCAATAGTTTTATTTCACAATCTTCTCTTAAAGTAGACGTATATGAAGTTCCTGAAGTGTTTAATACGATTATAAATTAAAACGGATTATGAAAAAAATATTATTTGTAACTTCGCTTTTATCAGCTGTTGCAGCAAATGCTCAAGTGGGTATAAATACTCCTAATCCGACTAATATGCTGGATGTGAACGGAGATCTCAATATCAGAAAAGAATTAAGAACAGGAGGTACTGATGTCCTAAAAGGATCTGCCGGAACAGCAGGTGATATATTTCACAATAATACAGATTTAGGTGTAAATGACTGGAAATCAATTAAAATTGCAGATGGGCAGGGAAGTATGTCTGTGTTTTCCATTAATACCGTTTCAGACAAAACCGGAGTTAGTTTTACCGGTAGCAGCGGGGCTACCAATCCCTATAATGATGGGGAAGCCCTTACTGGAGGCTGGACAGTAATTTCTGGAACTGTGGATACATTCTCCGTGACCAATGGCACAAATAAGGCTACATTCTCATTTCAGACAACTGTTCAGAAAACGGGAACGAATTCTGCAAGTTTTGCCTGTGGTGTTTTTGTTGATAATGCCCTTAGAGCAGTAAGAACAGATGTATTATTGGGGGATAGTGGTGCTTATAAGATTTTTAATCTTAATGCAACCCTTACCAATCTTACTCCTAAAAACCAGTATTCTGTTAAAGTAGCCTGTATAAAAAGAGCCATTGCAGGAACAACCCTGGGAATAGGAAAAGCGGTTGATACTAATTTCCTCAACAGCGATATGTCACAGTCTGTTTTGACAACATCCATATTGCAACCTTATTAATTTTCATAATAATACAATAATCATAAATCTAAAAACGTTATGTTTTTAGATTTTTTTTGTTTATTAACTCTATTTCTTGTGAATTTATTCAGATAAAGTAAAGTGTATTATCGAAAATTGAATTATATTTGGACAAGCTAAAAAAATTCTATATGGTAAAAAACTATTTTTTTAAAATGTTTGCCGGTATTGCTTTTCTTGGGCTGCTGACAGCATGTAATACTACCTCAGATCCTACAGAATCTATCCCGAATCCGGATGACGGACCTCCTCCTAAAAAGATTTTAGCAAAGGTTACTGCCAATAATGTTTCCCAGGAAGAATATGTTACAACAGCTGTAACCGGAGATCTGCAGACTGCAGTGTCTAAAGATGAGTCTTTTGCCGGAAGTGCTTATTATACGGCAACGGTAACATACACAGATAAAAATATCACTAAAATTAAATATGTAAGTTCAGCAGCATCCAGCCTCACTTATGAATTTAATATTGTTCCGGATGCTACAGGTAAAAAGATTTATAATGCTACTTCTACAGCTACGGGAGCAACGCCGTCAGTTTCTGTTGTAAGTGATTATGCATTTACCTATGATCCGGTTACCAACAGGCTTACCAAAATTCTTGAGAAAAGAAAAGAAGGAGGAATAAGCGCTTATAACAGATTTATTAATTATTCTTTTGTGTATACGGGAGAAAATATAATTCAGGTCGTTTGTTCCAAAGGTCTGCTGGATATCAACGGAAACCCGAATATGAGTACGGCAGTAATAAGCAAATATAGTTTCCAGAACTACGATACTCAGAAAAGCCCGTATTCTACATTGCCATCAGTATATTTCATCACCCGAAGTCTGATCAATCCGGCTCAGTTCTATAAAACATCTCCGAATAATCCCACTTCTATGTTCATAGAATTACCATCACCGGCTACTCCTGTTAATACTGCTCAAAGTTATTCTTATGATAATCAAGGGTATGTGGTGGTTGAGAAAAACCAGAATTTAACTTTTACCTATAAAAATTTATAGAAGAAATATAGTTATTAATCTTAGCAGAATATAAATAATAATACAATTTTTAGGCAAAAAAAATTATATTTGTCAAAAAAATAATCAATTACAAGGAAATGAAGCAAATTTTCTATTTTATTTTACTAATCGCAGGTTTCTCCTCAGTACATTCCTGCAAGGACATGCTGGATGAGGATGGAAATCCTTTGTTGGATCTCAACAACACAGGAGGATTAAGCGGTCCCAGAGCATTATACAGAGAAATTACAGATAAAGATACGATCGCAGAATATCGCTACAGCGGACTTCTTGTGACTAAAGTAATAACAGACAGTGCTTCTATCACTGATATTATGTACAGTGGTGATAAAATCAGTCAGATTAATTTCAACGGTTTCCTGGATCTTGACGGAAACGGAAAGCTGGATAAAGACAGTGTATCCTATACTCAATTGTTTACTTATGCAAACAATAGCAAACTGCAGCTGATTTCTGAAAACCGTTCAACCTTCAGAAGAACACCGCCGTTAATACCTGGAGATCCTCCGGGACCACAGACGTTACTGAAAAAAGAGAAAACGGCTTATCAGGTTAAGTACAGTACTGCTACAGGAAAACTGGATTCAATAATTATGAGAAACGGTCCGGACGTTCCGGGAGCGCCGCTTAACTTCACAGATTATTCCAAAACTGCCTATACTTATGTAGGAGACAATGTATCTAAAGTGGTAAGACACTATGGAACAATGACAGGAGGAGCATTTGGTGCTGTTACCGGAAAATATAGCTACGAATACTATGCTTATGATGAGCAGGTAAGCCCATTCACATTGTTACCGCATGTATATAAAATTTCAAGATTATTATCTACAGTGATCAATGATAAAGAAAGTCTTATCTTGTCTCCAAACAACCCTAAGAGATGGTCGGTAACAGATCTTACACCGCCAATTCCGACACCGATAGTGAAGAGTACCAATTACGTTTATGATCCTCAGACTTACATGACAAAAGGATATGGCGTTAATTACATCTATAAACCACAATAGAAGAATTTTTTTAACAATATTCAAACTCAATCTTTCCTAAGATTGAGTTTTTTATTTTTTATACCTTAATTTTGCAAAAAATTTCTAATGAAATATTTAATTGTCGGGCTTGGTAACAAAGGCTCTGAATATGAAAATACACGACATAATATAGGATTTAAAGTAGCTGAGAAAATAGCGGAAACACTTGAAGTATCATTCAATACCTCCAATTTTGGCTGGATGGCAGAAGGAAAGCACAAAGGCAGAAAAGTTTTTGTTCTGAAACCGGACACTTACATGAACCTTTCCGGTAATGCAGTGAAATACTGGATGCAGAAAGAAAATATTCCTTTGGAAAATGTTCTTATTGTAACTGACGACCTTGCTTTACCTTTTGGGACTTTAAGATTGAAAGGAAAAGGTTCAGATGCTGGTCATAACGGACTTAAAAATATTAATGAAGTATTGCAGACTCAAAATTATGCAAGACTTCGCTTCGGAATCTCCGCAGATTTTACGGCAGGAAGACAGGTAGATTATGTTTTAGGAACATGGAATGACGAAGAAGCTGAAAAGCTTACCGAAAGAATTGAAACCTTTGCTAAGGCCAGTCTGTCTTTTGTATTTGCAGGATTGAATAATACAATGTCTGCATTTAACGGGAAATAATTTCAGAAGTAAAAAAAACTGAAATTACAGTCTAGTTTATAAAATTGAATGGCTGCCTTATTTTTAAGGCAGTCATTTATTTATCTGCTTCTAAAATTTTTCTGCTGGTTTGATAACTAATTGATTATCCTTCCTGATAAACAATATCCATATCCATGGAATACATGATAATATAAAAGATACAATAATATTCCGCATAAATATTTCATTAGCTGCAGGGTTTGTTTGAAATTCTGATATTGCTTCAGTAATGGAGAAACCCCCTTTTACGAATAAAGCGATTACGGTAATAATATTAGCCACAAATATGCTGATAATGCTCGTGAAGAAAATGATAGATCTTGTCAGTTTGCCACGAAATCCGTTGAAATAATCATAGCCTAAAAACCCAAGAAGGGCAGTAACAAATGCCATTCCTGAGGAAATCCCTCCTAAATATACTGCAAGTAAGACCCAAAGTATAATGGCAGGAATTGAAAAAATGACGGCACCTAAAAATCCTGTCAGATAGTTTTTCTCTTTTGATACTCTTTCCTTTTCAATTTCATAGAATTTATTATCCATCTGTTTAAAACAATCATCACAAAGAAGTATACCAGTATGGTTAAGGTCGTAATAATTGATTCTTTGAAGCTTTTCACAACTATGACATTTGTTTTGCTCCGGGATGTTTAGCTTTTTTAATAAATCAGCCAAAAAGTCAAACAGAGCATAAACAGTCCTGATTTTAGTCGGCATTATATTTTCAGTAAATTTAAAATAAATACTATTTTCTCGGACTTCGAAGAGGGTGAACTTTAACCGTTTTCTATTGTTGGTCAGTTCTGTTTTAATTTTTAGTCTTTGTTCCTCCGTTAAATTGCCGGTTGTTACTGAAACAGACTTGTATTGAGGAGTGTGTATTATACTTGCATCTGAAACGTTGAAAAAATAGCCTTTGTAAAGCCCGAATATGCCATCGCCTGTTTTATACCAGCCAAGATCTCTGGCTATTTTTTTTGCTTTTGGAAAAATCATGTAATTGGGTTTTCAAGTTATTTAAAGATGCCAAATTATAATTATTTTTCAAAAAATAAAACCCTGTCTCCTTGAATTGGGATATATTGTTGATTTTGCCAGTACAATATGTTTTATGGTTAACTATTTACTTTGATAATGTATGTAAGGTAATAAAAAATAAATGCCATCGGATTCCGATGGCATTTTTCTGTAAATTATAATTGAAATGTAAGAGTTTTACTTCTTATAACCAGGTTACTACACCTGTTTCCACGTCATAGTTTGCTCCCACGATTTTAATTTTACCCTCAGCTTCGAGATTTTTAAGTGTTGAGCTTTGCTTACGGATATCTTCAATCGCACTTTTTACATTTTGATGATTAAGCCTTTCAAGAAGCGAGCTGTTGTTAGATGAACGCTCTTCATTCTCTTCAATAATGTCATTGATAATAGGATTGAAGTGGTTGATAAGGTGGTTCAGGTTGTCCATTCCCATGCCTTCAATTTTTGCAGCATCAAGACCTCCTTTCAAAGCTCCGCACTTGGTGTGTCCTAAAACTACAATAAGTTTAGAAC
Organism: Chryseobacterium sp. CBTAP 102; assembly: GCF_003201365.1. Lineage (NCBI taxonomy): Bacteria > Pseudomonadati > Bacteroidota > Flavobacteriia > Flavobacteriales > Weeksellaceae > Chryseobacterium > Chryseobacterium sp. CBTAP 102. Next base: position 216,222 of record NZ_QICX01000002.1, on the reverse strand, counting down.
CTGCAACATTACAGCCAAATTCCATAGATCCCAGAATGTCCTGATTCACAAAGTTACCGGCAATTCTGATACTGAATACATCTCCCAATCCCTGGTCAAAGATAAGCTCTGCAGAGGTACGGCTGTCTATACAGCTTAAAACTACTGCAAAAGGCCACTGTCCCTCACGGGTTGCATTCACTTGTTCAAGAAGGTCTCTGTTTGCTTTAAGATTGTTTACAAATCTCTGGTTTCCTTCTTTTAAGAATTCCAATGCTTTCTCAGGAGTAATAGTAGATTGGGTTTCGTATGTATGTGCTTTCATATTTTTATTATTTTCGAATTTAAAGTTAAAAAAATTAATTAATTATTGGGATTACATGGCTCTTTTGTGAGTCACCAGAATATGGGAATCCTCACTTCTTTCGTAATCTCTGTATGAAGTTTTAAAGCCTATAAGCTCTACAGTAATGTCTTGTTCCTTTGCACGGATATTGGCGAAATCCTGAATCATTTCCAATACATCGGTTGCAATGTAGGAAGTGCTCCTTGCATCAATGATCACTGTAGAGTTTGGTTTTATGTTTTTAAGTGTTTTTTTGATGGCTGCCTTATTTAAAAATGATACTTCTTCAGCAAGCTTGATATTGATTCCATCAGCATCATCCAACCTTTCTCTGCTTAAATAATAAGCTCTTTTCATATTTCCCTGAAGAATATAGAAAACGGAGATGGCAAGACCAATTCCTACTCCTTTTAACAGGTCTGTTGCCACTACAGCTACAACGGTTGCCACAAACGGAATAAACTGATATTTTCCTAAGTGCCAGAAATGTTTGAACGTAGCCGGCTTTGCCAGTTTATATCCTACTAAAATTAATACCGCAGCCAGTGTAGCTAATGGAATTAGATTTAAAACAACAGGAATAGAAAGTACGCAAATCAATAAGAATACACCATGAATAATAGTTGACATTTTAGAGGTTGCTCCCGCATTGGCATTCGCAGAACTTCTTACCACAACGGAAGTCATTGGAAGTCCGCCAATAAAAGAACTGATAAGGTTTCCAATTCCCTGGGCCTTAAGCTCAAGATTGGTATCTGTAATTCTTCTTTGTCTGTCCAGCCGGTCGGAAGCTTCAATACAAAGTAAAGTCTCAATAGATGCCACAATAGCAATTGTTGCTCCTACGATCCATACCTTTGGATTCGTGAAACCATTAAAGTCCGGAGTGGTGATCAGATTTTTAAAATCATCAAAAGACTGTGGAACCGGTAAAGAAACCAAATGCTGGGTTTCGATAGCCAGAGAACTTCCGGACATCTTAAAGAGCTGATTTAAAAGAATACTTGCAATTACAGCAACCAATGCTCCCGGAAGCATTTTCATCCTTTTCAGTACATGGATTTTGTCCCATGCAATAAGGATTGCTACAGAAATTAAAGTAATAACAATGGCACCCGCATGGATCGCTCCAAATAATTCTGTAAAATAGCCGAAATTCAGGCCATTGTCAAAAATAGATTCATGACCTTCATAATCTTTGTCGAATCCTAATGCATGCGGAATCTGTTTTAAAATAATAATGATTCCTATGGCAGCAAGCATTCCTTCAATGACGTTATTCGGGAAATAGTTGGAAATACTTCCAGCTCTTACAAACCCTAAAATCAATTGAATAAGTCCTGCAATAATCCCTGCACAAAGAAAAAGTTCAAATGCGCCAAGATCTGTTATTGCTGTTAAAACGATAGCTGTCAGACCTGCAGCAGGCCCGGAAACTGAAATATTTGAATTACTGATTGTTCCTACTACCAGGCCGCCTACGATACCGGCAATAATACCGGATAATGGTGGCGCACCTGATGCTAAAGCAATTCCTAAACACAACGGAAGTGCTACTAAAAATACCACGAGTCCTGAAGGAAAATTTTCCTTGATTCCTCCTATTAATGATGTCTTTTTCATAATGTGAAGCTGTAAGGGATAACCGGCTTATCTGTTTTTTAATAAGTCAGTTATAAAAAAGTGAAAAAAAATTTTAAAGTACGTGTGTATCCTATATCACAAAATGATATGGAAATGGTATCAAAAAAATCTAACTATAGGAGTTACGCTTCCGGAGGAGGAGAAAATATGGTAAGTAATGGGGAAAGATGAAAAGAATCATCAATCAGAACAAAAGACATGCCCTGAACATCTGGTTCTGAAAACTTCAGATAATCAAATACATCTAAAGGTTTCGGAATGGTCTTTTCGTAAACAATGAATGAGGAGGGGTGAGAATGAGGTTCTTCTTCGTTGATTATTACATTCGTTCTTGCAATATCCCAGCCTGCAACTGCAGCAATGCCCGGCAGCGCTGTAAAATTCAGAAAAAACGTTAATACAATAATACTCCAGAATTTCATTTTATCTTCTTTTTAGAAAAACTATTTAGTCTTTCTGCTCATCACCCAATCCGAACTTGTAAGATTATAGATCTTTTGGATATCTTTTAAGATTTTCTCAAAATCAATCTCCAGATCAATGATTTTACCTGTTCTAAGGTCGAATACCCAACCGTGTACAATAGGATACTCTTCTAAAATGTATCTTTCCTGCACACAGGCCATTTTAATTACGTTGATGCACTGCTCCTGAACATTAAGCTCTACAAGTCTGTCATAACGCTTGTTTTCGTCCTGAATAGAATCCAGTTCCGCCTGATGTAATCTGTAAACATCACGGATGGTTCTCAGCCATGGATTTAATAACCCCATATCCTGAGGAGTCATTGCTGCTTTTACACCTCCACAATTATAATGTCCGCAGACAATAATGTGTTTTACTTTCAGATGTTCTACAGCGTATTGAATAACTGCTGTGGAACTCATATCCAAAGTATTAACAACATTGGCGATGTTTCTGTAAACAAATACTTCTCCAGGCTTTGCACCCATCAACTCTTCTGCCGTAGCTCTGCTATCCGAACATCCGATGTACAGATAATCCGGATGCTGAGTCTTAGCAAGTTCATGGAAGAAGTTGGGATCTTCAGCTATTTTGGACTCTACCCACTTTTTGTTGTTTTCGAAAATAACCTGGTACGATTGTGACATAATTTTAAGATTATATAATTATTTATTTCGTTTAAATTATTTCCAAAATCAATAGACCAAATCAATAATTATACAAAAATATACTTTTTGCTAAATAATTGAACACTTTTAACAAAGTTTAATATTAAAATATGCTTAAAATCATATCTGATATTCCAATATGCTTTGCAGTTTATGATCTATGGGGAAATCAAACGTTTAAAAAACACTAGATAAAATTACGAAGTATAAATCAGAATTTGTTATTTGTGAATTAAAATATTCGTAATTTTTTTGATAAAAAAAACAAAACTATCGAAATCGCTTGATTACAAAGAGTTTTTATTATTCCGGAAGCTGATTATATTCCATACTTCTCATATTCAGGTTTAAGTATTTATTCCCTTCATTTTTATAATGCTGAGGAGCTTCAAGACCCATATATTTCATGATCAGAGGATAAATATAAGTGGTTTGGGTCTGTTTTGTTTCGTGCCCTGTAATTCTATAGTTTGCAGGTACTTTATCTCCAAACCAAACAAAAAATGGTACCTGGGTAGATTCTTTAGAGTCTATATGCAATAATTTGTCACCCTGTATTTTAAGACCATGATCTGAAGCATAAATTATTACAGAGTTGGTGTTTTTCAGGGTGTTGAAAATATTTTTGAAAACATAATCTGTATATTTTATAGAGCTGTCATAGCAATTCAGATCACCCGAATTCCAGTTAGGAGGAAGTCTGTTACACGGATTTGGATGGCTTCCCATTATATGAAGAACTATAAATTTATCTTCCTTCTTCTGAATCACTTTTTTAAGCTCAGGAACAATTGCTTCATCATAGCCATTCACCCATTTTTTGTTTTTAGACATGGAAGCGATGGCTGTAATTCCTCTTGCACTTGCCTGTGTACTCAGCCAGAAAGAATTGTATCCGCTTTGATTCGCCATGTTGATGATATTATAGGATAGTTTGTCATAACGATATCTGAATTCATCCGGGTGGATACTGGATAGCATCAGTGGAACACTCAGGTTGGTAATGCCTGCTGGAGAAATGGCATGATCAAAAATCATCATATTACCGGCTTGTTCATCCGTATAAGGAGTTGTTTTTTTGTTATAACCGTATAATGACATGTTTTGTTTTCTTTCAGATTCTCCAATAATGAGAATGACGTTTTCTATTCCAGGCTGTATTTTTTTGATATTGAAGACCGGAACGTTCTTTTTTATTTCGTTAATGTCTCTCTGTATATTTAAAGCAGTATTGAAATCCGATAAATGATAGTATACATTCTTAATCATCTTACCACCTCCTTTATTGCTTACATATTTGTGTTTAAGATGATATCCAAAGGGCAGAATAAGCCACAGTAAAGCAATAATGATAAATTTAGCATCAAACCTGACTACATTTTTTTTAAGGTAAATCACAGAGTACAGTACCATTCCAAGGAAAATGAAGAACAGAATGCCTGGAAGAATAAACATATAAGACATACTCATTGCCTCATCAGGATTAGACTCAAGAATACTGATGGCCATTCCTACATTAAATCCGGAATGATAGATAAGAAAACAGGAAACTGATATCAGAAAGTTAATACTTAATAATATACAGAGAATAACAGAAATTATGGACGTATATTTATTCTTAAAAAGAAGTGCATTGAATACAAGAAACGAAGAAAACATAATTCCATATTCAAAAATATTCCGGATACTGTCCAGTTTTTCGGCTTCGAAAAGATTATCGAATATATAAGGAAATGATACCAAAAAACCTGTAAGGTATAATATAATAAGTAGAATGGGAACTATTTTTTTTAACATGGTTGTGTATTTCTGTGCTGTTGAGACCAATTTTATATCATCTTCCTCAAACGTTTCCAGATGTGAGTGTGTTGAATATCAGGGTTGTGTATTGTACAAAAATGAATTAGTGTCAGATAATAATTCTTAAATTTTGCAGATATTATATCAACTCAAAAAAGGAACTTTTGAAAATAAGTAGTTTCAGTTTATAGCGGTATGTTGTTTTTACGCTTTATAGAGTTGATTGCATGAGTAGGGATAAGGATGTTGGGTTTTCTGTTTTTTTTCATCAAAAAATTACTTTTTTATTAATAATTAAGTTGGAGTTGTGTTTTTACTGTCAAGCGATTTTTTTAGACAATTTGTATTGCATGATTGGCATTATCCTGATAGTAAAATGTGCTATTATGGATACAATCAGATGATTATGATGTTATCTTCTTAATCATATAATACACTTTTTCAAATGTACATGAAATTACCGATAAATACAAGTAGAATTTTTACTATAACTATTGGGTTTACTACACTTTACGGTTGATGTAATCCTTTGTTGCATCCGGTGTGTGGATAATTTTTGCCGGATTTCCTATGACAACAGAATCGGAGGGAACATCAAAGTTGACATAAGAATTAGGAACAATCAACACATTATTTCCAATGGTGATTCCTCCTACAATAACTGCATTGGTGCCTATCCATACTTCGTCGCCAATAACCGGATATCCTTCATTTTTTCCACGGTTTTGCTGTCCTATAGTCACTCCATGGGCAATATTGCAATTTTTCCCGATAACTGTTTTGGGATTGATGACAAGGCTTCCAAAATGTCCCAAATAAAAACCTTCGCCAATCTGAGTTTCAGGATAAATCTGAAATCCGTATTTGATCTGGTAATGTCTCAGTACAACCCTCCAGAAAGTATTTAAAATAGATTTCTTCTGATACTTCTGAGAGATTCTCAGAATGTACACAAAATGAAGATTGGGATGAATACATTTTTTCCAGATCTGAAATGTAGAAAGCCACTTTCCGCTTTCCCGGTAAAAGTCTTTTTGAATGATTGAATAATCAGCCATTATAAATATTTTTATACTTCGTCAATTATTTTCTGAAGATGTTCTACAGATTTTTCCAAAACAAACGGAAGTTCAGTTTCCGAGATCTGTTTTTTGTATTCTTCAGTGATGTTTTTATCCGTAAGAAACTTTTTCATTCCTTCATAAATCCCCTCTTCGGAATTTGGAGTGATATTCCCGAGTTTGCCATCCTGCAGAAGATCCCTGATTCCTGAAATATCTGTTGCAGAAATAGGCTTATTGAGAATCAGTGCTTCGGCAATAATGGTAGGAAATCCTTCATGTCTTGAAGACATAATATAGAAATCCGCCTTTTTCATATAAGGGTAGGGATTACTGCTGAAACCAAGCATTTTTGCAGTGTCCTGAAGACCGAGCTTATTGAGCTGATCCTGAATATTGTTAAAATCATACCCATCGCCAATGATCAAAAGATGATGCTTTAACCCTTCATCAACAAGCTTTTTATGTACATTAAGCAATCTGTCGTATCCTTTCTGAGGGTATACGGTTCCTACAGTTACAAAAGTTGGAAGATCATTGCTGAAGGGATAATCATTCACGTCAATATCCGCTTTTCTTAATGTATCATTTTTGTCAATCGGATTGAAGATCTTAATAACGGATGCTTTTTCAGCTTCATTTTTAGCCAAATTATGCATTCCTTCCTGAAGTTTGTTGGAGATTACCAGAATTCTGTCAAATCTGAAAAACTGTCTGATGACTTCAGGAGTATATTCTTTTAAATTAAAAATATCATTCTGTACCCAAATGATCTTTTTCGAATCTTTTTGGGGGCTGGAGAGAATTTCCTGATGCATGGCATGGATGGCAGCAATTTCTACATCATATTTTTTATTCTTTAAAATAAATTTATAGAGAAGGGAAGGGAACCAAAGAAACATTTTCTGATAAAGAACCCTATAGGCTTTCACAGGAATATCCTGCAGCCTGTTGGTGGTAATCATTTCTCCTTTTGTCAAATAGTACAGGGTCACCCATGACGGAACCTCTTTAATGTATAATCCTGAATAGAGATTTACCAGAAGATCAACTTCATACTTATCAGCAGGCAGATTCTTCAGAAAGTTGATTAACACTTTCTCAGCACCACCATGACGTAATGAACCTATACGAATGAGGAGTTTTTTCTTTTTCAATTTGTTTTTTTCTTTTTTATAATTTTTTACAAGATTAAATTTATTTAATTTTTCTTGCTTTTTTATACTTGTGAGGAAGATTTTCTTTGATATAGGCATCCAGTTTCTTTCTGTCTTTTTCCAGTTCACGGGGATATTCCGGATTATTTTTAAGAACAATATCACCATAATCTTCAATGGTACACAAGAATTGAGCAGGGTTTCCTATAAAGACGGTATTATCCGGCATAGACTGTGACAACACAGAGTTCGCTCCTAAAATACAGTTGTTTCCAATCTGAACATCCTGCATAATCACACAATTAAGCCCGATAGTGCAGTTGTTTCCGATTTTTATTCTTCCCAGTATTCTTGCATCTTCATAGCCCGGAAGTTTTCTGAGCAGAGTAGTCGTTCCGCCATGGTTTACAAACCTTACATCTCCGGCAATGTTTACATTATCACCAATTTCGATAAGGTAAGGTTCAGTTCCGAAATACACTTTATCAGGCATATTAAAGTTTTTTCCTACCTTCATACCTCTGTATTTTGCCACTTCAAGGCTGCCCCTGTTCAAAAAAGTATGATAGAGGGAGTCTATTTTTAATAGGATTCTGAATATAAAAATCATCACAAGTGTAAATTTGTTTTCGTTACTTTTGCAAAGAAAGAGAAATTATTAATATGATGAAAATTTCAAAAATAGAATATTACCTGCCTCAGCAGGTGTTAACTAACGAGGATCTTGAAAAGCAGTTCCCTGAATGGAGCTCCGAACGTATTCAGGAGAAAGTAGGTATTTCCCAACGCCATATTTCTTCTGACGGCGAAACCGTACTGGATATGGCTGTACAATCTTCAGAAAAAATTTTCGAAAACTATGACAGGAACAAAGTAGATTTTATTTTGTTCTGTACCCAAAGTCCGGAGTATTTTCTTCCTACAACGGCCTGTATTTTGCAGGACAGATTGGGGCTTAGAAAAAATATCGGAGCTATAGATTTTAACCTTGGCTGTTCAGGATTTGTTTATGGATTAGCCTTTGCAAAAGGGCTGATTGCCGGTGGAATTGCAAAGAGTATTCTTCTGGTAACTTCAGAAACATACACCAAACATATTCATCCCGATGATAAAGGCAACCGAAGTATATTCGGAGATGCCTCTGCCTCTGCTATTATTGAAAAAGCTGAAGGTAATGATTATCAGTTCTGTCTGGGAACAGACGGAAGCGGTGCGGAAAATCTTATGGTGAAAAAAGGAGCATTTAAAAAAGACTTTGAACTGAATCCTGAACACGAATTCGGCCCTGAGAATATTTATATGAATGGCCCTGAAATTTTTAATTTTACAATTGAAAATATTCCGGGACTGGTAAAAGAAACATTGGAAGTGAACGGAATGACTATGGATGATATTGACCATTTTGTTTTTCATCAGGCCAATTCTTTTATGCTGAATTATTTAAGAAAGAAAACAAAAATACCGGCAGAAAAGTTTTATATTGACATGGAAAAAACCGGTAATACCGTTTCTGCAACAATTCCTATTGCTCTTAAAAATATCATGGATAAAGGAATGCTAAAAGAAGGAGATAAGGTTTTAATGGCAGGATTTGGAGTTGGATATTCATGGGGTGCCACTATTATGGAAATTTAAAATAACAAACATTTAAAATTATAAAATATGAAAACATCCGTTTTTTTAGAAAAACTACAGGAGGAACTGGAAGAAGATGAAACATTGACTACTGAAACGAACCTGAAATCTTTAGAAAGCTACGATTCTATAAGCTTACTTTCTGTTATTGCGTTTGTAGACGAAAATTTCAGCAAGAAAATTGATACCAAGCATTTTAAAGATATTGAAACCGTTTCAGATCTGATGAATGTTATAGGAAAAGAAAATTTTGAAGATTAATGGATGCTTTCTCATTAAAAAATAAAATTATTCTCATTACAGGCGCTTCTTCCGGAATTGGGAGAAGCTGTTCTGTAGAATGCAGCAATAGCGGTGCAGATCTTATTCTTGTAGGAAGAAATCAGGAAGAACTGATGAAAACCGTTTCTATGCTCAATCCTGAAACAAAAGTTGAAACCATCACTGAAGATATTACCCAATCTGAAAACCTTGAAGCAGTTATTGCGGATAAAGTTTCAATTTTAGGTAAAATATCGGGATTTATTCATTGTGCCGGTATCGAAAAAACATTACCATTAAAAAAGCACAATCCTCAGCTGTATCAGGACATATTTGCTGTTAATGTCATTGCGGGACTTGAAATCGCTAAAATTTTATCTTTAAAAAAATATAAAGATGAAAACTCCAGTTTCGTATTTATCTCTTCTGTTGCGGGAATGATAGGAGAGGCCGGAAAAGCGGCTTATTCTGCCAGTAAAGGAGCTGTAATCTCCGGAGCACGTTCTTTGGCTATGGAACTTTCAAGAAGTAATATTCGTGTCAACAGCATAAGCCCGGCGATGGTAAATACTCCGATTTTAGAGAAGATGTTTGAAAATATCGGCGAGGAAGCTTCATCAGAAATCATAAAAAAGCATCCGCTGGGAATAGGTGAACCTAAAGATGTAGCGAATGCCTGTATTTTTTTACTGTCCGATGCCTCAAGATGGGTCACAGGCACCAACCTGGTGATAGACGGAGGATATTCTGCACAGTAACTTACTTTTTGTGTAAAGTTTCTATAATATGTTCTATGCTGTCAAATATTTTCTTATTATCAAACTGACTTTCAATTGTTTTAAGGTTCTCTCTGATGTGGAGAACAAGGCCAGGATCGGTAAGGAATGTTTTCATCGCTGAATACATTTCATCAATTTCATAATTGATGAGGTATCCTGTTTCACGGTCCCTGATCATCAATCCTACATCTCCTACTTCTGTTGCAATAATAGGTTTCTGAAGAATTAAAGCTTCAGCAATGACCAATGGCCATGCTTCAGATTCTGAAGGAAGAACAAAATAATCCGCTTTTTTGATGTAAGGATAAGGATTCATTTGATTTCCGGCCAGAATAAATGTTTTTTCAACATTATTTTTGGCTGCCTGTGCCTTGAGGTTGTTCATTTCATCACCGTCACCAATAACAATGATGCTGTGATGAAACCCTTCATCTATAAGCTTTTTATGAGCGTCAATAAGCTTATGATATCCTTTTCTTGAATGAAGTCTTCCAATAGACGCAAAAACAGGTCCTTCAGGGAAATTTTCAAGGTTTTCTTCTGCCTTACGTTTAATTTCATCAATAGGGATAGGATTAATGATAACGCTTTCAGCCGGATAATTAAGATTAGGGTAATGCTGATGCATCATATCTTTTATCTTGTGGGAACAGTATACCATATGGTCAAATTGCGGAAAGCTCTTTAGTATGTTCGGCACTAAAGGCTGAAATTTCGGTACATTAATTTCAGAGTGAAACCATCCGATTTTTTTTGAATTCTTATTGGTTGAATTCAGAATGACATCATAGTCCCTGTAATCCATCCCGATTTCAATATCAAAAGTATCATTGATAAGACGGTCTGCGATGGCAGGGATATTTTTCAGTTTTCTCAGCTTTATTCTTCTTTTAACGAGCTGAAGTTTCTGTAAAAGAGAATTGCTGGAAAAATCTTCTTTTCCATCAGTAAGGTATACTTTTCTGATATGCTTCGGAAGTTCATCACGCAGTTTTCCCTGGTTGAGGGTAAGGCATACCGTCATTTCAAATTTGTCAGGATCAAGGTTGTTGAGCAGTCCCAGTAATACTTTTTCTACGCCTCCCATTTCCATGGAGCGGTGCCTGAACAAAATTTTTATTTTTTTTTCTAACATTATCCGAAGATTGATTGTAATGTAATTTTTATCTTTTTCTTGATTCGGAAAGGCAATTGATGCTGATACTGCAGCAGCGCGAATATTTCATCTGAATCTGTATACTTTTCAGGAACTTTTTTCCCATTGATGGTACTAAGCCCTCTGCGCTTCATGGTGTTGAAAATCACCTGAGCAAAATATTCATGGGATTTCTTTTTATTGTCATTCTGAGAAATGCCGCCCTGATGGGTTCGGTAAAGATAGTTCGTTTCATTAATAAAATGAACATTCCCTTTTTCATACATTTTAAGGTATAAATCCTGATCTTCCCCTATTTTTAAATTAGGGTTCATTTTTTCTGTTTGCTCATACACTGCTTTTCTGAAGCTTACAAAATGAGCAATCTGAATCGGGAAATTAAAAAAACAGGGATCTCCATTCGGCACCTGCATAGCTGATCTGAACGGAGCTATAGGCTTCAGATTCTGATCACACGTCATAAACCTTGAGTAGGTAAGGACTGTGTTTTTTCTAGTCTGAAAAATCTCCATACATTTTTGAACAGCGGTAGGAGAGATGGTATCATCAGGATCCAGAAAGCCACAGATTTCCCCTTCGGCCAGTTCAATCAGCTTGCTTTTTGTAACTCCTACACCGGAGTTTTTTTCATTTTCAAAAAACCTGAATCTTTTGTCCTTTGAAATCATTTCCTGTATTATTTTCTTCTCGTTGTCAGAAGAGGCATCGTCTAAAATTACAGCTTCCCAGTTTGTATAGGTCTGCTGAAGAATACTTTCAAAACAGTCTTTAAAAAAAACAGCGTTGTTGTAATGGGCAATAAGGATAGAAAACTTCATGACCGTTCTTTGAATATTAAATCCTGATGGTTGATAACTGTGGTATTGGACGGAATATCTTTATGAATCACACATCCAGCTCCGATGATACAGTTGTCCCCAATAGTAACACCTTTTAAGACGGTCACATTACTTCCAAGCCAGCAGTTATTTCCTATTTTGATGGGAGCCGTAGTAAACTCAGATGAAAGCAGCCTAAATTCCGGCTGAGTCTGGTAAGCATGGTTGTGGTCATACAGCTTTACCCCTTCTCCGAACAACGTATTGTTTCCTATTGAAATCCTGTCAAGACAATTGATTGAGCAAAAATTATTCATGAAAAAATGATCTCCAATTTCTAAAATAGCATTCTGCTGCACAAGAATATGTACATAATTTCTGAAACTCAAAGAATTCCCAAGCGTAACATTTTTTAAATTTTCGTGCAGAATAAAATGATTGCTGATCCCAAGCCTTATTCCCTTAAAAGAAACATTAGGGTGTTTTTTGAGACGAGAAATCTGGCTTTTTCGTTGAATTTTTGCTAAAATTTCATCAAGCATACTTAAATTTATTTTCACATTTGCAGTCTACAAATATAATTTGTTTTATATAATTATAATAATAAATCTTATTTTTGTGCCTTAAAATTAATACTTTATACGAAATAAAACAGCCTTCAGAGTTGTAGTTGCTGTGTTTTGATAAAGTAAAGCATCCTGTGTTCTGTGAAAATAAGTCAGATTACATTTACCCGATTTGTTGCTGCAATGGCAATTGTTATTTCTCATTTCAGTAAAGATCTGTTTTTATATAAGATAGATTACATTTCCAATCTTTTTTTGAGGGCCAATGTCGGTGTAAGCTATTTCTTTATCCTTTCAGGATTTATTATGATTATTGCTTATCATAAGAAAGATAAAATTGATTGCCTGGAATTTTATAAAAACAGGTTTGCCAGGATCTATCCACTTTATATGCTTGGTCTTTTGCTCTATTTTATGACAAGATATGAGATGTTCGATTGGTGTAAGCTGATTCTATATGGATTGGGCATTCAGAGCTGGATACCCGGAGAAGCAATGATTCTGAATTTTCCGGGATGGTCGATTTCCGTAGAGTTCTTTTTCTATCTGCTTTTTCCGGTCTTATATAATTATTTTTATGTCAGGAAAAACAAAATGATCTGGGTATTTGCCATTGGTCTTTGGTTAATTACTCAGGTGTTTTCTAATCTTTACCCGGTGTATGGAGCTTATGAAGGGCCTCATACCAAAAGCCATGAGTTTCTGTATTATTTCCCTTTCTGGCATCTTAATGAATTCCTGATCGGAAATCTTGCAGGAATATATTTTGTGAAAAATTACAGGCAGAAAAATTATGATTACCACGTTATCGCAGTCTTTTTACTGATCCTTCTTTCCCTGATGTTTGTCCCGCTTTTCTATCATAATGGTTTGATGGCATTATTTTTTGTTCCTGCAATTTTTCTTATCTCTGCTAATAATGGCAGGGTTACAAGGTTCTTTTCATTGAAACCACTGGAATATCTGGGAGAAATAAGCTATGGTATATACATCACCCATATTCCTGTGCTTTATCTTGTAAGGGAGTTTTTAAAATGGAGGGATTACAGATTCAGTATTGATCTGGTATTTTTGATTTACATTCTCGTAATGCTGTTGAGTTCCGCAATCTTTTATCAGTTGATAGAAAAGCCGATGCGCAATCTTTTAAGAAAGATTCATTTTGCAAAACACTAATATCCGGATGGATGTTTTTTAAACTATATATTTAGTTTAAGAGTATAATCAGAACAGATCATTTCTGAAATTGATATTGTACAGTCCTGAGCGTATGCTTTTATAATCTGTAAACAGATACTTTGTGATCATTCCCCATTTTTTCAGAAGTGGAGCATTGGCTATCTGAAAACTTCTGTATACACGTTTGATGTGAAGTTTGATATCTTCAGGAATACTATTTTCATTTTCTGCCCAATGGTTCACTTCCTTCCATAATACAACCCGTGTGGAAGCCGGTTTTACTTCTCCTGAATCTACTTTGGTAATTCTGTTATTCTCATGAACACCTCTCACGGCTACGGCTTTGTCAAGAATTCCCGGATACAGATTCAGATAGTAGGAGAGTCTGAATAAGAATTCAGTGTCCTGGTGAAGCTTTAAATGGGTTTTGAAAAAGTACTCCATATGCTGTAAAGAACTTTTACGGATCGTCAGGGCATCAATACTGAAAAGTCCGAAAGTTCCCCTCATATTGAGCTGTCCCGGGAACACGTCTTTAGGAGGATGTTCTTTATACACTGTAGTGAGGCGGTCTCCAAAAACCTTATAATACTGTTCTTTTGCCTTTTCAGAATAATAATGAACCCCTATAGCACCATATACTCCATCTACTTCATGATTGATGAAAAGCTTTTTTTCTGCATCAAAACGGTTAGGAAGATAGTAGTCATCCGCATCAAGGAAAGCAATAAAATCTCCTTCTGCCTTTTCCATTCCTAAATTTCTGCTGGCACCTGCTCCGTGATTTCCTTTATCAGGATGCTGATAGAGTTTTACTCGGTCATATTTTTCAGCGAGTTCCCGGCAAACCTGCAGGGCATTGTCCGGAGATTTGTCTTCTACCAGTACTACTTCATATACTTCTTCGAATTGAAGAGCAGACTCAACGGCTTGAGAAACATATTTTTCAGCGTTATAGACGGGAATGATGACTGAAATTTTCATTATATTATGCTTTAATTTTGTGTTTTAATATTTGCTTTTTCAATGGTAATAATTTTTATTTTGGAACTAAAAAATTACCTTTCTATACAGGATTCCTATAAGAAGAAATTATGTCTGTTTTTATTATAAATAGTATGAATATAGTTTTTTTAGATATTCATCTGGTGATATTCCTGAGAAAAATTCTTCAGTAAAACTGTTGAATTCTATTTTATAAAAAGAACCTTCTTCTATCACTTCATAATCTGCTTTCTTATCCAGATGGGTTTCCAGCTGTGATAAAATTTCAGGTAAGGAATACTGGTAAGGATAAGCCAGATTGATAATCTCATTATTGAAATCTTCTGAATATCGACAGATAAATGAAGCAATGTCATCTGTACCGATGAGTATCCGCCTTGCATTGTTGTGCAGCATAAGTTTATTCTCCGAAAGTATAGAGTTTTTCAGGAAATTAATCAGGGTGTTAGGATTGCCACCATGTCCTACTGCATTTCCTACCCTGAAGATAACGAAATGTTGGCAAAGTTCTGCGATCAGTTTTTCAATCGTTAATTTATGGATTACGTAAGGGCTTCCTGTTTTTGTGGGATCATAAATACTACAGGTTGAAAAATAGAAAAATTTTTTGTCAGGATTTTGACTTACAACGGATTTCAGTAGTGAGATCTCCCTCTCGAATTCGGAAGCTTCTTTTTCCAGGGAGTTGGAAACTCCTGATGCGAAGAAGATAACATCGTCTTTATCATAAAACTTTAAGGCATTTGCCAAAATTCCATTACCTATAATCATGTATTGTTTTCTAATTAGATTTTGTTTTATTAATTTAAAAACTTAAAAATGGCTTAAAATTTTTTAAAAGCCCAAGCTTGTTTCCCAGTTCTGCACATCTGGGATTTTTATGTGATCCGGCTTATTGAGAGCCTGTTTGTATCTTCTTTCCTTCATTTTGATATGGGCCACCCAATACCCAAACATATTTTTTCGGGGGTGCCTGTGGTAAAAGTGCATTATTGTGATACACGTATTCATTAGTCATAAGACTGACCCAACGTTTTTATATGCCATATCTTAGAACAGGTTGCGGAGTAAGGTACTTATCATAACGCACAAAATCTGAATAAACCAAACCAGGTTTTAGGTAATCCAAATGTGATTTTAATATTTTTAGTGTATATAGAGTAAGATAAGGTTGGGAATTTACACCGGATAATAACCTTTAAAAAAGTTGCTGTTATTATGACCTGTTACTAATATAAAAACTAAGGGAACTGTTTATAAAAAATTTTTTCCTTGAGTGATAGATTGTTTTTTGTTATTGAGAATCATTTTCCAGTCTAACGAATTACAGGTCTTGAGATTGCCGTAATGATTTTTAAGCGATCTTAATCTGAATGTTAGTAAAGATTTTATTATCAATTTATAAGAATGAATATATATTTCCCTTACCGATTGTGTATCGTTAAATGGGTCTGAAAACATCACAGTTAATTTTCTTTCATAAAGCAGGGCGGAATTGTCAAAGTATTTATTTTCCACTCTGTATTCTCTGTCGTGATATATAACGGATTGCGGAACAATACCTATTTTCAGACCATGATACAATACTCTTTGGCAATAATTGTCATCTTCTCCATAATGATATAATGATGGATTAAATCCTCCCACTTTTTCGATACATTTTCGTGTTAATAACCAGGCTGCGGCATTTACAAAAGGCAATTCGTACGGCGGAGCTAGTTTTTGTAAAAATATATCTGAGTATAATTTTTTACACTTCGAAGGAATGATGTAATTTGAAAAAGCAAAGTCCAGTTCTGAACCATTTCCGTTGAGGTGCACAGGACTTAATATGCCGAAATCCGGATTTAATTTTGCAGTTGAAATCAAACAGTCAATAGTATTGGGTTCTATATAGACGTCTTGGTTCATTAAAAAAACATAATCTGAACCTTGGTCATATGCTTTTTTAATCCCGATATTATTTGCCTGTCCAAAACCTAAATTGGAAGACAATTTAATAAGTTCCACCTGAGGAAAGCTTCGTTCAATCAGATGAAGGCTATCATCGGTGGAGGCATTATCAATAATAATGGTATCTTTAATTAATCCTGCCTGATCAATGGATGATAAACAACGGTCAATCCATTTTTCCGAATTATAGTTTACAATAATTATTTTAACCATTTTCAATCTTTAGTTTAATGAATATGTATTTTGGGGGATTTTATTTTTTAGAAAATTCATTAGATAATGATGCACGTAAAAAATGATAATAATTTTTAAGTACTTATTTTTAATGATCTTGCATATTAGATTTATTTAACGGGTATAAATGAGTTTTTAAGCTGAAAAATGACAAAAGTTTTATAGGTAAGCTGTTTAGCCCATGTCTTTGCGTATAAAAATCTTAGATATGGGGCTTATCTAAATAAATTTATTAAAAAGTTATACATTCTATATAGTTTACTATTGTATATATTTTCCAGTTTTTTTTCGTAAAAGGTTTTTCTTTTTAAGAGTGAAATGTAGCTTGGGTAAAATTCATGAAAAAGAGCTTTGTGCTTTTCATAAATCATATTATAGATAATTTCTTTTTTGTCATCATTCTTAAAAATATCATTGTTTCTTGAACTACCAGCATGAGATCTATAATTGAAAACCGGATAATCTATTTTGGTAACAGGGAGGTTGCGGTGAGAAGAAATAAGGTGTATCCAGAATTCCCAGTCTTCAAGCCCATGTGTAAGTTCTTCATCATATATTATACCCTGATCGAAATATTTTTTTGGAAACATTGAAGTACAAAATAATTTATTTTGCAGTAATAATTCTTTAATATTGAATTTTTCATCTACTGTTGTTTTATTATTGATATGACCAAACATCATCGTATCTGAAAAAACAATCATTGTTTCTTTATTTTTAGTAAAAACCTCCAGCATTTTCTCTAATGCTAAAGGGTTTAGTGTATCATCTGCATCAAGAGGCAAAATATAGTCTCCTGTAGCTTGCTTTATTCCATTGTTTCGTGCACAGGACACTCCTTTGTTATTCTGATAAATATAGCGTATATTATGATTTATCAGTTTTTGAGCTACCTCTGATGAATTATCTGTGGAACCATCATCTATAATAATACATTCCCAATTTGTATAGGATTGAGCCATAATAGACTGAATACATTCTTCTAAATATAAAGCATGATTAAAGCAGGGAACTATAATTGAAACTTTACTTGTCATTTTTTAATAAGGTTTTTACTACAAAGTTTTTTCTAGTGTATTTCGGGTTGAATACTTAGGAATTTAAATAAGTTCAACAATGCAAACGATTTAAGAATAAGTACTTAGCCGTTCTTATTGTATTTATCCAATATTTTTTTTAATGTATTCAAATATCCAAAGCCATACTTTCTATCTGGCTCCAGAATATTACCTTCTGCCCATTCATTCCATGATTTGATAATCAATAACTTTTCGGGATAATCATTTTTATCCTCAAGATAATCAATTGCTTTTTCAATCTGCTTCTCAAATAATTCCGGTGATGTATCAGTAAGGACAACTCCTCTATAGCCACTTCTGGGAGTGTTGTCCCAATTAGGTAGAACACATGGGTAAGTAGCAACATTACTTTCTACAAACTGTAGATCATTAACAATAGCTTTAGCATCCTGAGTCAGGACTTTCGGTTTAATTTTTTTCTTAAATCCGAGTAGTTCTGTTATTCTATTTTTATAATACTGGTAATGGGAAATATATTCTCCTTTCTTAATATAAGGTACCCATGCTTTCTGAAATGCATTTGATATTTTCCCGTCATACCCCATTGATTTTAAATCAATATCATCACGAAGTTTATTGGAAGCCATGACATATAAATCATCAAATCCGTTCTTTTTTGCCAGTTCCCTGAATTTCGAAATATAGTAAGGATCTCCTTCATTTAAATGTTCCGGATGGTAGACTATGAAAAGCGGCTTATTGTCTACCTTGATATATCTTTCGTCTTTAAAGAATGGGAGCAGGTAGTTGAAATGGTCTATTAAATCCTGCTCATTCGGATAGACTTGCTCTGCAAGAATCTTTTCTGCAAGACCATGCCATATACCGGACCAGGTTTCGTTTGCCCAGCAGAAACAGAAGGGGAAATCTGGTTTTTTAGATGTAAGAACATCATTTGCTATTCTTTCCAGTAGTTGTTTTCTGTTGCCAAACCAATAATGATAATAGATAAATCCATGAACTCCGTAATCTTTTGCTATCTGAGCCTGCTGTTCTCTGACTTGCGGAACACGAAGGTCATAATATCCCAGATCAGCAGGATATATAGGTTGGTCATGTCCTTCAAAAAGAGGCTTTGCTTTTGCTACATTGGTCCATTCTGTAAAACCTTTACCCCACCATTCGTCATTTTCGGGAACAGGATGGTATTGAGGAAGGTAGAATGCAAGGGGTTTTATTTTCTTCATCATTGATTCAAGAATAATTTTTTAACGACTTCAAGATATTTTCTTCCAAATTTTTGGTCAGGCTCCAGATGGTTACCTTCTGCCCATTCATTCCATGCATTAATAAAAATGAAGTTTTCTTCTTCAGAATATGGGGTGAAATCTAACTTAAGATTTGAAAGCCAGTTTTCAAAATGTTCCGGTGTCGAATCTTTGAGTATCAGGGTTGGGTTGTTACCTCTTCTGGAAGTGTTGTCCCATCCGGGTACAATAGATGGAAAGATTTTGCAATGAAAATCCTTCTGAGGAGTTAAATTTTCTCCCATCCATTGGTAAGGAACGCAATTGTATGTATTCTTAATTACATTTTTACTCAGGCGTCTTTTAATTTTATTTATAATTCCTTTTTTATGTATCCTTCTTTTTCTGTCATGAACTTCTTCCAAAACACTTTTTCTACGTATTCCGAAAGGTTCAAAATCAACTATAGCATCAAAGCCATTTACTAACTGATCCCATTCTTTCTCATAGGAAAACCCCATATGGCATAGGTACAGTTCCACCCCGGCTGCTTTGGCTTTTTTCCGCCAGCATTTAATGGTTTCCTGTACATTAGGAAGAATATTGGGTTTATAAATGACAATAATGGGCTTATTATTTACTTTAATATATCTTGGATCCGTAATAATAGGAAGCAAAAAATCAATGTGATCTTCGTCATCCTTAACGGAGTATTTTTGTTCAATGAGTATTTCATGATCGCTGCCGTCCCAGCGTCTGGTCCAGTTTTCATTGGCCCAGCACAGCATAAAAGGTAGATCTTCTTTTGGATTTTTTAATTTCCTGTCAATAGGTTCATGCATTAATCTCTTCCCATTAAACCAGTAGTGATAATAACAGAACCCATAAATTCCATATTCTTTGGCCAGAAGTTCCTGTGCCATTCTTGCTTCTTCCAGCCTCAAATCATAAAATCCTAAGTCAGAAGGAAGATGTGGCTGATAATGATCGTCAAATAATGGTTTTGCCTTTGTTACGTTCGTCCATTCTGTAAAACCTTTACCCCACCATTCGTCATTTTCTGGGAAAGGATGGTATTGAGGGAGATGAATG
This sequence comes from Chryseobacterium sp. CBTAP 102, assembly GCF_003201365.1. Taxonomy (NCBI): domain Bacteria; kingdom Pseudomonadati; phylum Bacteroidota; class Flavobacteriia; order Flavobacteriales; family Weeksellaceae; genus Chryseobacterium; species Chryseobacterium sp. CBTAP 102. The sequence continues at coordinate 196,158 of NZ_QICX01000002.1, read as the reverse complement.
GCAATAGGTCTTATTTTTTTCATGTGTAGATATTTATTTTTTCTGATGGTAAATTTAGTTACATCTTTTAATTTGCTTTCAACCAGTATGCTTTGATTTTGTAAACCTATTAATGGTGATATAAAACTTTACTCATCTAATTTTTATATATGGGCATCATTCCTATGAGAATAAATATGCCCTAACTATGTTTTGCTAAGTAAACAATCGTCTGACAGTGATTTTCAGATAAAGGTTTTGCTTTTACTCTGTAAAACCTTTTCCCACTATTCATTATTTTCCGGGAACGGATGAAACTGTGGTAAATGTATGGCGATTGGTCTTAATTTCATATTTATGTGCTTAAATTATCTATTAAATAAATATTTGATCGTTTGTTTCCAAGGTAAAATTTCTACCCATGAAGGATTATCAAAAGATAATACTATAACTTTTAATTTTGAAAAAAATCCTAAACTTTTAGTATAAGAATAATGATTGGTTGTTTTTGTTTCAATAACAGACACTAATTCCTCATCTCTTCCATCTCTATATTTTTCTTTGCTAGGAATAGGCCTAACTATATGATTTTTATCTTTAGAAAAACTTTTAATCTCTTCTAGCTTCATACTCCAGCCTTGTGAGGAATATTTTTCACGTAAATATTTTACTTGTAAATTATTGATGAGGTTTCTATAATTTTCATCTGTGATCATCTTTTCTACTTCACGCTCCCAGCTTTTCAGATCTTTGGGATAAAATATCCCTTTTTCTTTATTATCTTCAAAAACTTTATAGACACTTGCGGGATTGTAGTGCATTATAAAAGGAACTCCAGCCATTGCCGGTTCCAGAAGTGATGTGAAAGATGGTATAGGAAACCCTTCCAGATATAAGTCTGCATTTTCAATGTATTGGTTAATATCTCTTGTAGGATGAATGAAAATTAATCGTTCATGAGAATAAATCTTCCTGTTGGGATTATTTAGTTCAATACCTATGATAGTAAAGACGACATGTTCAAATTTTTTTACAATTTTTAACGCTTCCTGATAGAAATTATATTCCTGATTGGGTTCATACTTTGATTCTCTGCCAATCGAAATAATATTGAATGTATTTTTTTCTGTCTTTTTTAATGAATATGACTCATCTACAGGTATTGGCAAGAAGAACTGATCTTGTACAGGAATATTTCTGTTTTTAGAATCTTTTAAAATATTTGATTCTCTTATCTGAAGCAGAAAATCTGTAACAGGTACACCCAGCCAATAAGTATGCTCAGCATGATTAAGAAAAAATATAGGACTTTTTAATTTATTGGAAGAAAAAATCATTGACGGAATTACATCATGTGGGTGAATATGCAGGATAATTCTACTAAAATTATTTTCCTTTAAAGTATCTACTATTTTTTGAGATTTTTCAATAATGCTCAGCTTCTGATCATAAGTAAAAACATTATTATCTATTTTATATTGATAGGATCCGGCTATTTCAGAAATCTCCTGAAAATTTTGCCAGGTACTCATTAGATAATGTTTACTGTTTTTATCATTTTCTATCCAGCTGAAGATAAGCTTTGAATGCCCTCCAATGCTGCTTATTTCAGAAAAAAGGTGTAATGTTTTATCTTCTGTGGTATCTTGAATACTTACGTTCTCAAAATCTAAACTTTCAAGAGCAATGTTTCTGATAATTGATTCAAAACAATTAGAGGTGTAATATCCCGGAAAATTATACCATGCTGAATATGATATTTTCTCTATATACATCAAACAGTCATTAAACTTCTTTTCGTCAAAAAGAAGTTTAGCGATTTTTAATGTTTTAAGGAAAAATTTCTTATTCTCTAATAGTCTTGACATGGACTAAAACTTATTTATAATCTCAATAATTTTATTTATTTCTTCATCCTCCATAACAGGAGAAATTGGAAGACTCAATACTTCAGCATGAATCTTTTCACTGATTGGAAATGAAAGATTATTCCAATCTTTGTAAGCTTCTTGTTTATGAGGAGGAATAGGATAGTGGATTAAAGTCTGCACCCCATTTTCTGTAAGATATGTCTGTAACTCATCTCTTTTTTCAGAGCGGATAACAAATACATGCCAAACATGTTCATTTTCATCAGCAGGATATTCAGGAAGAATAATTGCCGGGTTTTTTATTTCGTCTATAAAACGCTTTGAAATCTTTCGTCTGATTTTATTTTCGTTATCGATATATTTTAGTTTAATATCCAAAACCGCAGCCTGAATTTCATCAAGCCTTGAATTTAATCCTTTATATATATTGACATATTTTTGATTAGAGCCATAATTGGCTAATGCTCTAATTACTTTCATTAAATCATCATCATTTGTGGTGACAGCGCCTGCATCCCCTAAGGCTCCTAGGTTTTTGCCCGGATAAAAGCTAAAACCCGCAGCATCCCCAAGATTTCCGGATTTTATTCCATTCCATTCTGCTCCAATTGCCTGGGCATTGTCCTCTATAATTTTCAGATTGTGCTTTCTTGCAATTTCTTTAAGTGAATCAGAAAAAACAACTCTTCCCTGAAGATGTACAATAAGAATACCTTTGGTTTTGGAAGTTATCTTTTCTTCAATTTTAGAGATGTTAATATTATAAGTGTTAATTTCTGGTTCTACTAAAACAGGAACTAAACCATTGTCTGAAATAGCTAGAATAGAAGCAATATAAGTATTGGAAGGAACGATGATTTCATCCCCGATATTCATTACTCCTAATTCTATATAGGCTCTTAAAATGAGTCTTAAAGCATCCAAACCATTGGCGACACCAATAGAGTGCTTGGTCCCGATATAATCCGAAAGATTTTTTTCAAAGCTTGAAAGCTGGCTACCCATGAGATACCATCCGGAGCGGAAAACTTCTAAAAGTTTAGCCTCTATTTCATTTTGATATTGTAAGTTTACCTTTTGTAAATCAAGAAATTTAATCATAATTTAAAGTTTAATTGAATAAAAATCTAAGGTAATTCCTCTTGCTCCCATATTTTCTTTCTGCTGAATTAACCCTTCATTTAAGTATGTACCTTGTTTCTCTGTGGAAATTCCAAAACTGTAATATTTTCTGTCTTTGAATGTATCCAAGAGAAAATGATTGATGAAATCTAATGCTCCTGCTTTTCTTCCTTCTGGAGATGCTGCCATATATTGAGTATGAATGACATTTCCGAAATCAAAAATAACAATACCAGCTAAGATGTTGCCATCTTTTTGAGCTTCATACAGTCTTATATTTTCTGGAAATTTTTCTTTTAATAATGTAATTTCTTCTATTGTATGTACTGGTTTTGCATCAAACTTCTGAAGAACAGAAGTAAGTAAGCCCCAGTATTCTTCAAAGTTTGTATTTTCTGTAACAGTTACATTATTTTCTTTACACTTTCTTACCAATTGCCTTTTGGTCTCTGAAAATCGGATAGGCTGTGAAAGATCGATAACTGATGAAATATCTCTTCTGTACAGATTGGCATCATTACGGAAAAGTGCATATAAATCTTCTTCTGCAGGATACTTATGAAAAATATGGGGAATCGCTTTGTATATTATTTCATCGAAAGAAAGCTCAGAATAGTATTGCTTTATTTCACTAAAAATCTCCAGAACTTCACTTGTTTTTACAGTATGAGATATAATTAAAGCCCCAAAAGTTAATCCGCCATGAGAAATAATCTGCTTTTCAGATTCATTAGCAGGAAATAATGCTGTAATTTTATTATTTTTAAAAATTATAAGAGAATGGTCTTTGAATCGATCAGAGTGATATTCCATAAAATCTCTCTCAAAAAAGAAAAGCCCGTTTTTTGATGTTGAGATAAAAGAATTCCAAATTTCTTTATACGAATTATTATATTTGATTATTTCAAATTTCATCAGGTGATAGTAATGTTTTTATAAGTTTTGCAGGGTTTCCTCCAATCATCGAATAATCCGGAAAACTTTTGTTGACAAAACTGTTTGCTGCTACTACACAGAATTTTCCTAAGTGTACGCCCGGCATAATAATCGCATTGGCACCAATCCAGCTGTGATCACCAATTTGTACTTCTCCTGAGATAAGAGGAAATATTTTTTGCATTTCTTCACTTGCATTAGGACCGGAATCTGTCATAATGTTTACATTTTGCGCTATAGAAACATGTTTACCTATTGTAAGTTTTCTGCTAAATCCGTTAAGGATGCTGAACATACCTACATAAGATGATTGCCCGATTTCCAGCTGGTTCTTTTCGGATCCATAAATACTGCATAGCTTTGCAATTTTAACATTATCTGCAATTTTCACGTTGTTTATTGATGTAGTAGGATCAATAACAACATTTTCACCTAATGAAATATTACTTAGTTTCATACACAAAATATTCTATAAGGTTAACAATATAATCCATTTCAAAAGTTCCCAGGTTTTGATGAACTGGTATGAAGAATACATCTTTACCGTAAAATATACTACACTCTATTCCATTCTGCTGAAGGAATATTTTTAATTCAGATAGATCACAGCCGTTATTTTCAAACATACAAACAGAAGGAGTTTCATGCTCATTATAATCAAAGAATGATTTGAAACCTATTTTTTCTAATTTTGAAATTAAATATTGATTATTTGCTCTTCTTTGTATAATAATATTTTCAATATCTTTTAGATAATATAGGCATATCTTCTGCAAATAATTCTGATATGGTTTTTGAGTTTCTAATTTATAGTTATTATTAATCCTTAATATTCCACCAAATTGTACTGGGAAAAATTTCGGAATGCTATAAATAGTAAAGTCTCCATATTGACCTATTTGATGTTGCGAGTTGTTGGACAGCATACTCATGGCACAGTCTTCAATAATAGGAATATTATAACTTTTTATTCTTTCCATATCAGGGTAAACCTTTCCAAACTCGTGAATAACAAAAATTAATTTCGTTTTATTTGTCTTTTCTCTGGACCACTGACAAAATTTTTCAATTTCTTTAGTAACACAGCTGCTTATGTAAGAATTGGAAGTTGTAGTGATGATGAGAACTTCATCATCACTTTCAAGATTATAGAGACTTAATGCTTGGTTTATTGCTTCCTTGCCGCTCAAAAAGTATTCATGCGTTTCTCCAAAAAATGAATGAAATTTTTTTAATAATTCTTCATCAGAAGGGTATTCGTCCTTTATAATTGAATCATTCTTTCCTAAATCAGATGTTCTGAATGGACTAATGAAAAAAGACGGTTGTCTGAAATTTTCAGGATTTATGATTTGCCCTTTATAAAAGATCATTTCTTAATTTTTTGAAATCCTCATAATTTCTTATATAATCTGCTTCATTGTAAGAATGAGAGGCAAGTACCAGACAAATTGCTCCTGAAGAAAAATTAATTTCAGAAGCCCATATCCCGGGAGGAATATGTAATCCTAAATCAGGACGGTTAAGGAAAACCTGTCGCTTAAATTTTCCATCATCTAAAGAAACTTCAAAACTACCACTTGCTGCAATGAGAAATTGGTGACATTCTTTATGAGAATGAGCCCCTCTGCTTTCACCTCCGGCAATATCATATAAATAGAAAACTCTTTTTACATTAAAAGGAAAAGATGAATTGTTTTCAACTACTGTAAGATTACCTTCATCAAAACTGATTTTACCTAAATCAATAACATTACAGTCAAATACAGAAATATTATTCTTCATTAGTCAGTATTTTAAATTCTTCAAAATTTCTTATGTAGTCATTTTCATTGTACTCTTTGTCGGAAACAATAAGTGCTAATGAGTTAGTCGAAAAGTTTTCCAATCTTCGCCAAAACATTTTAGGAATATATAAGCCATAGTAAGATCTGTTCAGTGAAAATCTCTGCTCTGATTTTCCATTATCTATTACCACATCAAAGCTACCTGAAAGAGCAATGATAAATTCCTGCTGTTCCTTGAATGCATGGCTTCCTCTTACTTCTCCTCCTGGCACATCATATACCCAATATGTCCTTTGTATCTCAAATGGCAGTTGATTGGGATGTTCAAAAAAGGATAAATTCCCTCTTTTATCATATATTTTAGGCAATTCTATTATCTTAGGACTCATGGTGTTTGTACTTTATATTCAAAAAACGGCCTGGTGATTCCCGGATAGATGTGCATCATTGTTCCCACTTTTACGTTTTCTACCTCAAAACCGATAAATTCATCAATTCCATAGAGCAGAATTTTTTGATCTTTTCCAAAATAGAGTCTGAAATAATAGTTTCCGGCATTCAAAAGTCCGGCAGGGATATCAAATTCTACAGTATATTCTCCAATTTTTGAATCATTGTTCTCAGAAACAAATTTTCCAACATGGAAAATCACCAGTTCTTCATAATTTTTTAACTCAAATGTTGTGTCAAGTGTAATATCCGGGCAGTAATTATGGAAAACAAGTTTTACATGTACCCCGGAATCAATATCCAGTAAATCTCCTTTAATAGGAGATACTGAAAATTCTTTTATTCTGATATTTTCATTTCCCAGAGCCTCATCAAGATTCCCATTATAGATATAGGAACTTTCTTTTGTGCTGCTTTTTTGATATTCTATAATGGTATTAAGAATATCTCCTTGGTAATCAATTTTTCCCTGGTTTAAAAGAATTCCTTTTGAACATAACTCTTTTATGGCAGTCATATTGTGGCTTACAAAAAGAACAGTTCGGCCTTCACCTCTGGTCACATCATTCATCTTACCCAAACATTTTTTCTGAAACTCGGCATCGCCTACGGCCAAAACTTCATCTACGATAAGGATCTCAGACTCTAAATGCGCTGCTACAGCAAAAGCAAGACGGACGTACATTCCGGAAGAATATCTTTTTACAGGAGTATCAATATATCTTTCAACACCGGAAAAGTCTACAATTTCATCAAATTTCCTGGTAATTTCTTTTCTTGTCATTCCCAGAATAGCTCCATTCAGAAAGACATTTTCCCGTCCCGTCATTTCAGGATGGAAACCTGTTCCTACTTCCAGCAATGATGCAATTCTTCCATGGGTATAAATTTTACCTGTAGTAGGTTTTGTAACTTTACTTAAAACCTTTAACAGTGTAGATTTTCCTGCACCGTTTCTTCCGATAATTCCAACAGCATCTCCCTGTGCGATTTCAAAATCGATATCCCGAAGAGACCATACGTATTCTGAATCTCCTTTTGTCGTTCTGTCATTGGCTTCTCCAATTTTCAGATAAGGATCTTCTTTTCCTCTTACTTTATGCCAGAACCTGTTAAGGTCATGGGAAAGAGTACCTGTCCCGACTTGTCCCAGACGGTATTGTTTTGATATATTTTCTGCTTTTAAAGCCAGCATATTTAAATGATTTAAAATTAATACGAAAGTTTCTCAATAGATGCTATACAGTATCCATAAAGCTTTTTTCAACCTTATTGAATACGACGATTCCTGTCATTAAAAGAATGAGAATAATCACCGTACTGATTCCAAGCATGGCGGGAGAAAAGTCTCCAGCACCTATCCAAGCATATTTAAAACATTCAAAAATACCGGTTAAAGGATTATAATAAGCCAGTTTTTTAAAGAATCCCGGTAGTGAAGAAACAGGATAGATTACGGGAGTTGCATACATATATAAGCTTACTCCAAAACCCAGTAACATAGCAAGATCTTTATACTTTGTAGTCAGTGACGAAAAGATCATCCCAACTCCTAAGGCAAAAAGTGCCATTAAGAATATAAGGAACGGAGTCGCAAGAATCCAGATGTTAGGATGAACCTTTCCTTCGTTCAGGTAATATGCCCACACAAGAATAAATAAGACAAACTGTACTCCAAACCGCATCAGGTTTGAAATAACGATAGATAACGGAGTAACCAGTCTTGGGAAATATACTTTTCCAAAGATTCCGGCATTTCCGGTGAAAGTAGAGGAGGTGGCCATTAATGAGGAAGAAAAGTAATTCCAAAGGGTAACACCAGCCAGATAAAAAAGCAGTGGCGGAGCTCCGTCTGTAGGCAATTTGGCAATTCTTCCAAAAATAACCAGATAAACGATAGTCGTTAAAATGGGATTGATAAAAAACCATATCGGGCCTAAAATAGTCTGTTTAAAGCTGGATACAAAATCTCTTTTTACAAACATATAAACAAGGTCTTTGTATCTCCAGACTTCTTTTAGCTTCAAGTCAAATAGCGAATGATCTGCATCAATCGTTTCTGTCCACTTCTGTTGTGGTTCATTCATCTGTGTAAGTTTTTGCAAATTTATAATAATTAATTCTTACCTTATGTATTAGTTTATGAATTTTCATTGTCAATAAAACTAAAAATCAACAACTAATATATTGATATTTGTTGGTATGAGCAAAAACTATTGACCATAAAGCCAATAGTCTATGAATTTTATAAATTATATGTGTTATTTTCCGATAAGTTGTTTCAGGTATTCACCGTATCCGCTTTTGCCATATTTAGTAGCAGTTTCAAGCAGCTTCTCTTCATCAATGAATTTGTTTCTGAAGGCAATTTCTTCAATACAGCCAATTTTAAATCCTTGTCTTTTTTCAATAACACTCACAAATTCTGAAGCGTCATGAAGAGAATCAAAAGTTCCTGTATCCAGCCATGCGGTTCCTCTGTTAAGAACAGCTACTTCAAGTTTTCCATTGTTTAAATAAACATTGTTGATATCTGTGATTTCCAGCTCGCCTCTTGCAGAAGGCTTGATGTTTTTAGCGATTTCCACTACGCTGTTATCATAAAAATAAAGACCAGGGACAGCATAGTTTGACTTAGGATTTAAAGGCTTTTCTTCAATAGAAACAGCTTTCAGATTTTTGTCAAATTCCACTACCCCATATCTTTCCGGATCCGCTACGTGATAAGCGAAAACAACTCCTCCTTCCGGATTGGTTTTGTTTTTCAATAAAGTTCCCATTTCTGAACCGTAGAAAATATTATCTCCCAATACCAGTGCAGCGGCATCATTCCCAATAAACTTTTCGCCCAGAATAAAAGCTTGTGCTAAACCGTCCGGGCTAGGCTGTACAACATATTCTATATGACAGCCAATTTGTGAGCCATCACCCAAAAGCTTGATGAAACCTTCTTGGTCATGTGGAGTAGTGATGATGAGAATATCCTTGATTCCTGCTAAAAGTAGTGTGGAAAGCGGATAGTAAATCATGGGTTTGTCGTAAACAGGCATTAGCTGCTTGCTTACTGCAATGGTAAGAGGGTAAAGTCTTGTTCCGGAACCTCCGGCTAGTATTATTCCTTTCATGTTTTGGTACGTATTACGCGTATTTCTTTTGTGTTGTAAATGCATTTATTTAGCTATTTCTGGTTGATGATAAAAACTGAAATGTAATTAATTATCCCAGATTCTATAATTCTTCCTTAATAGCAGGAAATTTAGCTGTATTGCTTGCTGTAGTAATCCTGATAGTTGCCTGAAGTTACATTCTCAAGCCACTCTTTATTTTCAAGATACCAGTCGATAGTTTTTGCCAGCCCTTCTTCAAAAGTTACTGAAGGTTTCCAGCCTAAATCTTTATTCAGTTTTGTTGCATCAATGGCGTAGCGTTTATCGTGGCCCGGTCTGTCTTTTACAAAAGAGATCAGTTTTTCAGAATAGCCTTCGGGTCTTTCCAGTTTGGCATCCATTTGTTTGATCAGTTCTTTTACAAGGTCAATATTCTGCCATTCGTTGAAACCTCCTATGTTATAAGTTTCTCCGGTTTTTGCTTCCTTAAAGATCTGATGAATCGCTTTGGCATGGTCAATGACGAATAACCAGTCTCTGGTGTATTTTCCGTCGCCATAAATGGGAAGCGGTTTTTCATTGATAATATTAGAAATACAAAGAGGAATCAGCTTTTCAGGGAAATGATTCGGACCGTAGTTGTTGGAACAGTTTGATACGATGAAAGGCATTCCATAGGTATTTCCGTAAGCTCTCACCAAATGATCGGAAGCAGCCTTTGAAGCAGAATATGGAGATTGAGGGTCGTAAGACGTTGTTTCTAAAAAGAACCCGGTTTCGCCTAAGCTTCCATATACTTCGTCAGTAGAAATGTGATAGAAAAGATTCTTTCTTTTTTCATCCGGGAATCTGCCGTGAGTATGATCAGGATTTAATGTCCAGAATTCTTTACAAAGGTTCAGAAGATTAGCAGTTCCGTTTACATTCGTATTGATAAATGCCATTGGATCTGTAATACTTCTGTCTACGTGGCTTTCTGCTGCCAAATGTACAACAGCATCCGGGTTATATTTTTCGAAAACTTTTCTAAGTTCTTCCGGTTTTGTGATATCTGCTTTTTCGAAAACATAATTAGGCTCATTTTCGATGTCCTTTAAGTTTTCCAGATTTCCGGCGTAGGTAAGAGCATCAAGATTGATGATTGTAGTATCCGGATTGTTTTTTACAAACTCTCTTACAACATGAGAACCGATAAATCCGGCACCTCCTGTGATGATAATGTTTTTCATTGATTTATTTTGTGATGGTCTTTCTTCCTATACTTTTATAATGAAATCCGTTTTGTTCAGGGATTTCCAGCGGGTACATATTTCTGCCGTCAAAAATGACTTTGTTTTTCATTTTTTTAGCCATCAGTTCAAAATTAGGGTTTTTGAATTCCGGCCATTCTGTAGCAATAAATAGTGCGTCTGCGTTTTCCAGTGCGTCATACATCCCTTTGGCATACTGTATTTTATTGCCTAAGAGTTTCTGTACATTATTTTCTGCAACCGCATCATATGCTATGATTTCAGCTCCTTTCTCCAGCAGAAGAGCAATATTATCTAAAGAGGAAGCTTCTCTGATGTCATCTGTGTTTGCTTTAAAGGCAAGCCCCCACATGGCAATTTTCTTTCCTTCAATGCTTCCGCCAAAATATTTTTCAATTTCAGAAACTAAAATAACTTTCTGGGTGGTATTCACATTTTCAGTAGCTTCCAGAATCTTGAAATTAAAATCTTCCTGTTTTCCGGATTTTATAAGCGCTTTTACATCTTTAGGAAAGCAGCTTCCTCCATATCCGATTCCCGGGAATAAGAATCTGTGCCCGATTCTGTCGTCACTACCCATTCCCAGTCTTACCTTATCCACGTCTGCACCTACCTTTTCACAATAGTTGGCAATTTCATTCATAAAGGTAATTTTTACCGCTAAAAATGAATTTGCTGCATATTTGGTAAGTTCTGAAGACTTCTCATCCATGAAGATAATTGGAATTCCTGTATTGGTAAAAGGCTGGTATATTTTAGACATAATGTCTTTAGCTCTTTCTGAACTTGCGCCAACCACCACTCTTGAGGGATTCATTGAATCTTCAACAGCAAAGCCCTCTCTTAAGAATTCAGGGTTTGAAACTACATCAAAAGCGATATCTGTTTTGGAAGCAATTGCTTCTCTCACTCTGTCCGCAGTTCCTACGGGAACCGTACTTTTATTAACAATAACTTTGTATTCAGTCATCAGTTCACCAATATTATTAGCTACCTGAAGTACATAAGACAGATCCGCAGATCCATCTTCTCCTGGAGGAGTAGGTAATGCCAGGTATATAACTTCGCTTTTGTCCAGCGCTTCTTTAAGATTGGTAGTGAAAAATAATCTTTCAGACTGGATGTTTCTTAAAAACATTTCTTCAAGGTTCGGCTCATAGATGGGAACAATGCCGCTTTTCATACCTTCTACTTTTTTTTCATCAATATCAACACAGTATACTGAATTGCCAAGTTCTGCCAGAGTAGTTCCTGTAACTAATCCTACATAACCTGTTCCTACAATCGTTATATTCAAAATGTTTGTTTTAAAATTCTAAACACAAAAGTAATAAAAATCCTGTGACATATTCTTTTAATTTATTGTAAATGAATCTTGCGCTATTTACTTGATACTTAAGATAATTTTGCATTTTTAGAAAAAAAGCTTATATTTGCAATGGATTTACGGAAAAAATGGGAAGGCTTCGGAAGAAAGCCTTTTTTCGTACTGTAAATCAAGATAAATAAATATGGAGTTTAGAAAAAGAATTGAAGAATTATTAAATGAATTCCTTGAGACCAGAAAAGATCTGTTTCTTATCGATCTTAAAATTTCTGCAGGGGATGATATTACAGTGATTTTGGATGGTGATAACGGAGTTTCTTTGCAGGATTGTCTTGATGCAAGCCGTGCCATTGAATTTAATATGGATCGTGAAGAGCATGACTTCAGCCTTCAGGTGATGTCTGCAGGACTGAGCGAGCCATTATCCACACCAAGACAGTTCAATAAAAACATTGGAAGAGAGATTGAGGTGATGCTGGAGGATTCTTCCAAAATTGAAGGAGAATTGTCAAAAGTAGACGATGAGAAGATCACACTTGTTTTACGTTACCGTAAGCCAAAAGATATCGGAAAAGGAAAAGTAGATGTGGAGGAGGAGAAAGAGATTTCTTATCCTGAGATCAAAAAAGCATTAGTAGTAATTAAATTTTAAAAAGAAAAAAGAATAGATGGATAATATAGCGTTGATTGAATCCTTTGGTGATTTTAAAGACGAAAAAGGGATCAGTAAGATTGATCTTATGGCAATTATTGAAGATTCACTGAAGACTCTTTTAAGAAAGAGATTTGATTCAGATGATCATTTTGATGTGATTGTAAACCCGGATAAAGGAGATTTTCAGATATTTTTAAATAAAACAATTGTAGAGGACGAAATGTCTGAAGATGATGATTTGGAAATTGAAATTTCTGAAGCTAAGAAGATTGATCCTACCTTCGAAGTAGGAGAAGACTTTACAATGGAAATTCCTGTTGCACAATTGGGAAGAAGAAATATTCTTACCCTTAAGCAGATTCTGGCTACAAAACTTCAGGAGCACAATAATGCAATGCTGTACGAACAGTTTAGAGATAAAATTGGTGAAATCGTTGTTGGTGAAATCCATCATATCCGTCATAAGCACGTGATTCTGCTGGATGATGAAGGAAATGAATTTATTTTACCAAAAGAAAACCAGATCCCATCCGATTTCTTTAAAAAGGGTGAGAATATCAGAGCTATTGTTGAGACAGTAGATTTTAAAGGTTCTAAACCACAGATTATTATTTCCAGAACTGCACCTAAGTTCCTTGAGAAGTTATTAGAGCTGGAAATTCCTGAAATCCAGGACGGAACAATTATCCTGAAAAAGGTAGTGAGAATTCCTGGTGAAAAGGCAAAGATTGCAGTAGATGCTTATGATGACAGAATTGATCCGGTAGGAGCTTGTGTTGGAGTTAAAGGATCCAGAATTCATGGCGTTGTAAGAGAGTTGAGAAATGAAAACATCGATGTTATTCAGTGGTCTAAAAACCCTGAGATTTTGGTGAAGAGAGCATTAGGAAATGTGACCGTCAATAAAATTGACATCAACGAGGATCAAAACTATGCATTGGTTTACACCCCTGTTGAAGAGATTTCTAAAGTGATTGGAAAGCAAGGACAGAATATCAGACTGGCTTCTTGGTTGTCAGGATATGAAATTGATGTATACAGAGAATCCAGCGAGGATGACGATGTTGAATTGAGAGAATTTAACGATGATATCGAGCAGTGGATTTTGGATGAGTTTAAGAAAGTAGGACTTACAACTGCAAAATCAGTATTGGATAAAGAAACTGAAAGTCTTTTAAATATGGTTGACCTTGAAGAAGAAACAATCGAAGAGGTTAAACGTATTCTGAGAGAAGAATTTGAAGATTAAGATTGTAAATAAATCTTAATAAACAGTAAAAAAGAAATACTTTAATTTTAAAAATTAAAAACAGTAAATAATATAAATGCCAAAAATTAGATTAAATAAAGCGGTTAAGGAATTCAACATTTCGATGTCCAGATTAGTAGAGTTTTTACAGTCAAGGGGGTTCGAGGTTGAAAGCAATCCTAACGCTCAATTGGAAGAAGCGGCATATTCTGCATTGGAGGCTGAGTTTGCTAAAGACGGCGAACAAAGAAAGGCTTCCCATGAGGTGGTGATCACTAAAGTTCCGGAAGAAAAGCTGGAAATTGAAGAAAAGAAAACCCCTGAAGTGATAAGAGCTAAAGCAAATAAACCAGAAACCAGAATTTTAGGTAAAATAGACTTAGAGCCTAAGAAGCCTGAAGTTGAAGAAGCTCCTGCGGCTCCTGTTGCAACACCGGTTGAAGAAAAGAAAGAAGAAATCGTGAAAGAAGAACAGCAACCGGAAGTTAAAACAGTACCAGAAAAGCAGGAATTTAAAGTTTTGGATAAAATTGATTTGTCTCAAATAGAATCTAGAAACAGACCTGTGAAAAAAGACAAACCAAAAATGGAGGAGAAAAAAGAAGAAGTTAAACCTGTGGAACCAGTAAAAGAAACTCCAAAACCAGTTATTGTAGAAGAGAAAAAAGTGGAAACTCCGAAAGCTGAGGCTGAGCCTGAATCTCAGGAACCACAGAAAATTGAGACAGTGTATCAGAAACTTGACGGTCCTAAGATCGTTGGTGAAAAGATAGACTTAACTCAGTTTGCGCCAAAGCCGGGTGCAGGAGCAAAAAAGAAAAGAAAGAGAATTGAAAAACCAGGTGGCCAGAATAACCAACAAGGTCAGGGGAATAATCAAAACTCAGGAAATAATAACAACCAGGGTGGTCAGGGCCAGGGAAACCGTCAGAATAATAACGGTGGACAAGGTGGAAACCGCCAAGGTCAGGGAGTACAAGGAAATCGTCCTCCAGGTCAGGGTGGCCAGGGTGGAAACCGTTTTGGAAATAACCAAGGGGGTGGAAACCGTCAGGGGCAAGGTGGTGGCTTCAAAAAAGGAGGCCAGAACAACAGACCCGGACAAAGAGTTATGCCAGTTGAATTAACTGACGAACAAGTTAAAAACCAGATCAAGGAAACATTAGAAAAACTTACTAACAAAGGAGGTAAGTCTAAATCTGCAAAACACAGAAAAGACAAGAGAACTTTCCGTAGAGAGCAAGATGAGCGTCAGCAGGAGCTTGAAGCACAAGACAGAACGCTGAAAGTAACAGAATTCATCACAGTAGGTGAATTGGCAAGTTTGATGAATGTTTCTCCAACGGAAGTAATCTCTGCTTGTTTCTCATTAGGGGTAATGGTTACCATGAACCAGAGACTTGAAGCGGATACCTTATTATTAGTAGCAGATGAATTCGGTTATAAAATCGAATTCTCAGATGCTGATCTTGAAGATACAGATGCTGAAGATGAAGTGGATACTGAAGAAAGCTTATTACAGAGAGCTCCGGTAGTTACTGTAATGGGACACGTTGACCACGGTAAAACTTCATTATTGGATTACATCAGGAAAACCAACGTAATCGCTGGTGAATCAGGAGGAATTACTCAGCACATCGGTGCTTATAACGTGAAACTGGAAAACGGTCAGAGAATTACCTTCTTAGATACACCAGGTCACGAAGCCTTTACAGCGATGAGAGCAAGAGGTGCTCAGATCACGGATATTGCAATTATCGTAATTGCTGCCGATGATGATGTGATGCCACAAACGAAAGAAGCAATTGCTCACGCTCAGGCCGCGCAGGTACCAATGATTATTGCAATCAATAAAGTGGATAAGCCAAATGCCAACCCTGATAACATCCGTCAGCAGCTTTCAGGTTTAAACCCTCCTGTTTTGGTAGAAGAGTGGGGTGGAAATGTACAGGCACAAGAAATCTCAGCCAAATTCGGTAATAACGTAGATGTATTGTTGGAGAAAGTTTTACTACAGGCTGAAATGCTTGAATTAAAAGCAAATCCTGAACGTGCAGCAAACGGAGTTGTTATTGAAGCATCTTTAGATAAAGGTAGAGGTTATGTAGCAACAATGCTGGTACAGACCGGAACTTTAAGAGTTGGAGATTATGTGGTAGCAGGTAAAAATCATGGTAAAGTAAAGGCTTTGCTTGATGAAAGAGGTAAAAATCTTAATGAAGCCGGTCCATCAATTCCTGCTACAATCTTAGGTTTGGATGGGGCACCTACTGCAGGTGATAAATTCCGGGTATATGCTGATGAAAGTGAAGGTAAAGCTATTGCCAATAAGAGAGAACAGCTGCAGAGAGAATTGTCAATCAGAACTAAGAAGCATACGACACTTGAAGAATTAGGTAGACGTATTGCTTTAGGAGAATTCAAAGAATTGAATATTATCCTTAAAGGTGACGTGGATGGTTCAGTAGAAGCTCTTTCTGATCAGTTACAAAGATTATCAACAGAAGAAATCAGCGTTAAAATTCTTCACTCAGGGGTTGGACAGATCACAGAATCTGATATCAACTTAGCGGCTGCATCAGATGCAATTATCATCGGATTCAACGTAAGAGCGGGTGCTAATGCGAAAGAGCTTGCAGATCGTGAAGAAATTGAGATCAGAACCTATTCTGTAATCTATAAGGCAATTGATGAGGTAAAAGAAGCGATGGAAGGAATGCTTTCTCCGGAGATTCAGGAGCAGGTGATTGGTAATGTTGAAATCCGTGAGGTATTCAAGATTTCTAAAGTGGGAACCATTGCAGGTTGTATGGTTCTTACCGGAAAAGTGACAAGACAATCCAAAGTACGTTTATTAAGAGACGGTATTGTTAAATTCGACGGTGAGCTTGAAAGTTTAAAACGTTTCAAAGATGATGTGAAAGAAGTCACTAAGGGTTATGAATGTGGTTTAAACCTTAAAGGTTACAATGACATTGAAATCGGAGATATTCTTGAAGTTTACGAAGAAGTAGCAGTCAAGAAAAAATTGAAATAATAATTTAAGAAAAGAAAAGCAGACATCTCAGATGCCTGCTTTTTTTATGATTGTTTATAAATATTTCGTTAATTTTCATTCAAAAAGGTAACAAGCTTTATTAAATCCTCATCCTTATCAAACTTTATTTTATTGGATTTAAAGAAGGTGGTTAAGCTGTCTTTTTTATCTGGAAACTGATTGATAATATCCTTTTGATTTTTAGGCTTCTTGATAAAGCCGTTTTGTGTTTTGATGTAGTACACTGGAGGCAATGTTCTGAAGTTAGCAGGTCTTTCACTTGCATAAGAATTTGCGGCCGGTACAACATCAGTAAATTTAGTTTTGATTTTTTTGTACAGATTGTTTTTTCCGTTGATCAATTCAAAAAAATATCCGTTTAAATTATCTGAAGTGTCCAGTAAAACGATTACTTGTCTAGGAGACAGAACTTCAATTCTTGAAAAATCTGTGGTTTTTGGAAGAACCTGAACATTTCCGTTTTTCTTAAATTCGATTTCATCAGTGTAGCTGTTATAGCGTATAGGAAGCTGCTCATAATTAACAGCAATCTTTGCATCAGAAAATTCTTTCCCAATATATGGGGAATCTCCTGCAATCTCATCATATTTAAATGTTTTACCTGTAGTTGAGTTGATGCCATCAAATACGGATTGTGCTCCTGTAGCACCATTTACTGAAAGTGTATTTTGTGCAAAACTAAAACTGAAGCTAAATATGGCTAATGCTGTTAAGACTATTTTTCTCATGTTTTTTTTTTAGGTTATAAATATATTACTTTTTAAAAGAAACCAGTATTTTTTATCTGTTTAATTGGATGAAACATTTGTATTGAAAAAATAGAAATTAATGATCATATAAATTAAAAAAAAACGCCTATAAGCTTGAATATTAGCATTGTTTTAATTTAGATTCATTATAAATAATTATTTTTCTTTTGATTTTAAAGTGTTAAAAAGCGAATAATTTAAGTTTCTAATTTAAATTTTAATAATTTTTTACATCTAATATTATGAATTATAATGTGTGTTGTGGGATTAGATTGATTTATCATGAATATATCTATGATTTGTGAATCTGAAAAATTTGCTAGTGTTAATATTTATTAACATATTTGCTCCTAAAATATATTAAAATTTGTTAATATGAATGTTAAATTACGTGTATTAACGGCTGGTGTTTTGTTTTTTACAGGACAGGCTGTATTTGCTCAGGAAAATGACTCCAAGGATAAAAAAGACAAGGAGACAAAAATTGAGGAAGTAGTTGTCTTAGGATATAGTAAGACCGCTACAAAAGCAAAATCTACAACTTCTTCAGTTACCGTAGGTGCTGAAACTTTAGAAAACAGACCTAATATTTCTGTTCTGAATTCAATTCAGGGAACAGCACCAGGTATTGTTATTAACTCTGGATCTGGTTCTCCAGGTTCTGGGAAATTCAATATCTTGATTAGAGGTATGAGTTCTTTGAATGGTTCAAGAGATCCATTATACGTAGTAGATGGGGTAATCACTTCAGGTTCGCAGTTCAGAAACTTAAACTCTTATGATATTGAGACATTCAGTATTCTGAAAGATGCACAAGCTACCGCAATTTATGGTAACAGAGCTGCAAATGGAGTTGTTGTAATTACAACGAAAGGGGGGAAATTTAATTCAGGACTGAGAATCTCTTATGATGCCTTAACTTCTTTCTCAATGATCCCTAAGCCTGACTATAATATGTCAAGCGCTAAACAGCAATTACAGATACAAAAAATTTACGGAGGTGGTTTTGCGGCAGATCAAGACTTATCTCAGGAAGATATTGATAACTGGGCTATAGATACTGACTGGAGAAAACAATTTACTCAGGTAGGTATTTCTCAGCAACACAATTTAGCGATTACAGGAGGTGGTGAAAATATAAACAACTTCTTGTCTTTAGGTTATTTAGACAGTGAAGGTACTGTAAAGTCTACCGATTTCAAGAGATTTACTTTAAGAAATAACTTAAGTGGTAAGTCTAAAGATGGCAGATTAACTTTCGGTACAATTCTAGGTTTAGGATATTCCAAAAGAAATCAGTTAGATGATGAGGAAAATACAGGAATCAGCTCCAATGTAATCCAGAATGCATTATTTGGTAGCGTGCTTTCTCCTTCTTATGTGGCTCCTAATCCATATTCTAATGGGGTAGAATTATTCAACGCTATTGGACAAAACAGTGCAGGAAATAGAGCTTGGATTCTTCAGGATAACATTAATGGAGGAGTGAGAAACAGATTTACTGAACTAAGTATTTCTGCGAATGCGAATGTGAATTATAAGATTACTGATTACCTAAGTGTAGGGAACAGAACTGGTATAGAATACAAAGAATACGAAAGAATCTTTGCTAGAGGAGCTCAGGGATATTTGTCTACGGCTGTAGCAGCAGGAGCTGGTGCTAAATATGGAGGATCAGAGAGTTTTACAACTACTCAGGATCTTACATTTAACAGTATCACAAACATTACTTTCAATAAAACATTTGGTGACCATACTATTTCAGTTGCTGCTTACATGGATTATATTAAAGCTCATGTAAACACAAATACCCAAACTCAAAATGGATTAAACCCATTACAATGGCAGTTTGGTGCTGGAACAGGATATATTCCATTCAATCCTGATACACCGAATATTTACAGACCTACTGTAGGAGCTTCAAAAGTAACTGCAGGAACCCTGGCGTATTTCGGAACTTTAGACTATGATTATAAAGATAAATATGGAGTAAGTGGGGTTATCAGAAGAGATGGATCATACCGTTTCTTACCTACTAACAGATGGGAAACTTTCTGGTCAGCTGCTGTAAGATGGAATATCGACAAAGAAGATTTCATGGCTGAGTCTGGATTCAGATTGCTTAAATTAAGAGCTTCTATTGGTACTACAGGTAACCAGAATTTAGGAGTTGCAGCTAATAACCAAAACCCGTTGGCATTACTTCCAAATAATTTCCTTGATTTATATTCAGGGATATCTGGATATCAAAATTTATTAGGATATAATTTTGTGAACTTATCTAACCCGTATTTGAAATGGGAGCAGGTAAAACAAACAAATATTGGGGTTGATTTCAACTATAAAGGTCTTATAGAAGGTAGCTTTGACTACTATCAAAAGAGAACAACAAGAATGTTCAATACTTTACAGAGATCAGCTGTTACAGGTACTTATGGTATTAGAGGAAATGACGGAATCCTTGATAATAAGGGAGTTGAAGGTCTAATCAGGGTTAATGCTATTAAAACAGAGAACACAAAACTATCCATTTTTGTTAACGGTGCTTACAACTCAAACAAAATCGTTTCTATGAGTAACGAAGATTTGTCAGGTGATGTTGTTAATGCTATTGGAGGTCCTGCTAGTCAGTATCAGCTATATCCATACGTAGGAGTAAACGCGGCAAACGGAAATATGCAATTCCTTGATATCAATGGAAATATTACAGAAAACCCACAACCTTCAGATAGAAGATTGACAGGGAAATCTCCATATGCTAAATTTACAGGAGGTTTTGGATTTAACTTCCAATACAAAGGATGGTTCCTTGATACATTATTCTCATACCAACAAGGTGGATATATTTATGACAATTTATACTCATGGGTAATGAATCCTGATTATGCAGCTGCCAACATTAACGTATCTGCTAATTTATTGAATGCTTGGACTCCGGAAAATACTGGATCTGATGTACCTAACTTATTTGCTGATAACGCTGGTACAGATGGTTCTTCAGATAGATTCTTATATAAATCAGATTTCATAAGACTTAAGAATGTTTCTTTAGGATATTCATTTACTAAAGATCAGTTAGGAAAATTACCTGTTAAAGGTATTAAAGTGTTTGTTCAGGCTGAAAACCTATATACATGGAGCAGCTGGAAAGGATTTGACCCTGAGCCGGTTACTACGTACTCGTTAAATGTATATCCTAACCCTAAAACAGTTTCAGTTGGGTTAAATGTTGATTTTTAATAAAAAAGAATTATGAAAAGAATTATAAATACAGTTTTAATTTTAGCAACTTTATCAGCAACAGGATTTGCTTTAAATAGTTGCCAGGATGCACTAGATATTAAACAGGCGGGAGAATTGAAGCCTGAAGAAGTATTTACTAATGTGTCAAATTTGAACGAAGCTTTAAATGGATCTGTATATGCTGTGTTTGATCCAATCGATGAAATATATTTTACTGCAGTTTTCACAGATGAAGTTAAGCCTGGAAGCGGTAGTGGAGGTCAGGAGTACGAACTACACAGATTTTTCCTTGATCCATCCACTCAAATTGTAGGAGGGGGATCAGTAAGTACTGGTTCAAGTGATGGGATCTGGCTTAACAATTACAAAGTAATTAACAGAGTTAACAGATTATTGGAAGGAGCTAAAAATATCACTCCTAGTTCTGGTGAAGTTGCTCAATATAACAGTATTATTGCACAGGCAAGAGCAATCAGAGCATTTTGCTATGTTCAATTGGAAACGTATTTTGCTCCTAATATGAAAGACCCTAATGGATTAGGTGTTATTCTTATAAAAGATGTTCCAGCAACTGATGCTAAGTTACCAAGAGCTAAGAATCAGGATGTTTATGACCTTATTAATTCGGATTTAGATTATGCTAGAAGTATTTTAACATATTCTAATACTGCAGCTGCAAGATACACTGTTGGTAAAGGATTTGTTAATGCTCTTTCTGCTCGTTTCAATCTATATAGAGGGAATACTACATTAGCAAAGCAATATGCTCAGGATGTGATTAATAATTCTCCTATTGTGGATGCTGCAACAGGTTCTAAGTTAACTGTAGCCAATCCTATTATAACTACTACGTCGCCTGCAATTGATTTAAGCACTGGTAGTACTTGGAGAAGTGAATTTTATGGTACTGCATCTTCTTTCAACCCATACAGAAACTTATGGAATGACTCGTCAAGAGGAGAAATTATTTTCTCTTTGAACAGACTTCCTTTAGGTGCTGGTGCAACTATTGGGTCAAGATGGAATACAAACCAATCTACAGCAACTGGAGTACCAATGTGGTTCTTAGGTAGAAACTTATTCAATTTAATTTATACTCCTGCCGGACAACCTGATAAAGGAGATGTTAGAAGATATAATTATATTGATCCAACATCAATCATACAGGCAAACTACCTGAATGTTGACTCTAGAAATGATAGATTAGTTATTGATAAGTATCCTGGTAAAACAAGTACAGCAACAAGAAATGACCTTAAGGTATTCAGATTGTCTGAAATGTACTTTATTTTAGCAGAAGCAGAAGTAGCTGCAGGTAACTTAGCTTCGGCTCAGGCACTAATTCAGCAGGTGAGAGTTGCCAGAAACTATTTAGGTACTGCAACAACTCCTGTATATGCGAATGCTCAATCTGCTTACGCTGATATCTTGAAAGAGCGTAGAATTGAACTTGCTTTAGAAGGACATAGATATATTGACCTAAAAAGACTTGCTGCAGTTGCAGGGGTAACAATGGATAGAAACATTAAAGATGATTTTATCACGTTACCATCTCTTAACTTACCAAATGATAGTTATAAGTATACATTACCTATACCTGTACAAGAAACTTCTGCCAATCCAAATTGTCAGCAAAACCCTGGTTATTAATCATACAATAATCATTTTATATAGAACCCCTGCTCAAAGCAGGGGTTTTTTATGTCCTTTTATTTCTTATTTTTGCTGTACAATAATGAATAATGAAGTACATCCTTTTCATACTCTTCTCTTTAAGTTTTGTAGCCAGGGCTCAGGTCGTTAATAAAGCAGAGACAAAGCCTCAGTCCAAAAAAGAAGATACCCTTGTGATAGATTCCGGGAAAAAAGATTCCCTGAAAATTTTTAAGCCTACCATTAATGATTACCAGTATCAGACTCAGTTTTCTGAAAAGAAAGTTTTTGATACCGTAATGACTTTTGATAAAACCTATATCTTTTCACAGCAAAATAATAAAGATAACTTCGGAAGAGTACAGCCTGCCAACATTGGTTCAGGATTCAATCCACTTGTATTTGAGGTAAACCCGGAAGAAAACCTTTCCTTACTGCCTTCCAATAAATCTTACATGATCATTGGAGCCAATGATGTGAAATACTATGATGTAAAAACACCTACCGCATCATTTATTTATCATAATGCAATGCGTAACGGAGCTGCTCTGAAATCAACCTATACCCAGAATATCGGAAAGAGATTCAACTTCGCTCTTGAATATATGGGACTTCGTTCTCAGGGGCTTTACAGAAACTCATTGTCAGCAAACAACAATACGTTATTCTCGGGGCATTATATTTCGAAAAGCGGAAACTATGAGCTTTTTGCCCATTATCTTCATCAGAATGTAAATAATCAGGAAAGTGGAGGGATTACCGAAGATAATCTGTTTCAGAGTGGAGACAGTAATTATAGCAACAGACAAAACGCACAGGTAAATCTGGCTTCTTCAAGCTCGCAGTTTTCTTACAGAAGATATTATCTGAGTCATCAGTTTACTCCATTCAATTCTGAGAAATTTCCTTTCAGCATAAGACATATTCTTTCTCATCAGGGAAATAAATACTATTATAACCAAACCGCTTTGGAATCTTATTGGTATGATGATCCTACAGATTTAGTCAATGGTTTTCCACTCACAACCAAGAAATATTCTGAAAATTTCAGCAATACAGTAAGCCTTATCTTTAATAATGAAAAATTCAAGCTGGATGCTGGTGTACGTTATCAGATGATTAAATTCGGGATAAGAGATATTGTTGCACTCAACAATGTGCCTTTTCCTGGTGAACTCAAAGAAAACAGAATAGGAGCCGTAGGAAATCTGCAGGTAAAACTTTGGGATAAAATTCAACTGAATTCATTCCTGGAATTTTCAAACGGTAGCCAGTTTAAAAGCTACCTTAAAACAACCAATAATCTGAAATTTGAACCCATCAAAGATTATTTTGTTAATGCAAAAGTGAACTTCCAAAGTGCCTATCCTTCATTCAATTACTTATTGAATACCTCCGTTTATAATAATTTCAATTATTATCTTGAAGATGCAAAGAACCAGTCTGTAATGGAAGTGGGAGGAAGTATCAATCTGAAATGGTTTAAAACTGAAATTTTCGCCAATTACTTCAGAGTTGATAACTATACGTACTTTGACAGCAATGGAAGTCCGAAGCAAAGTGACAATTCAGTCAATATCTCTCAGATCGGAGGAGATGCTACATTCAGCTTCAACAAATTCCATCTGAATACAAGAGTGCATTTCCAGAATACCTTAACGAACAAAGATCTGCTTCCAATGCCGGGCTTCATTGGTAGAGCCAATTTCTTCTACCAGACTCAGGCCTTCAAAAAAGCAGCAGAAATTCAGGCAGGTGTTAAAGTATATTACTTTTCTAAATTCGCTTCAAGAGAATACTTCCCTGTTCTTAATGAATATATCCTTCCAAGAGCAGATTCATTCTCCATTGGAGGACAGCCTATCGCTGATGTTTATATTAATATGAAGGTGAAGAAAATGTTCTTTTTCATAGAAGGACAGCAGATAGGAACAGTGATTTCCAATAACAAAGCATATGCATTTCCACATTACCCGGTGTATGATTTCAGATTGAATATCGGAATCGTGTGGTATTTGTTCAACTAAAAACTTTACAGGTTGAAAACAATTAATAAAATATCATTTAACGATATAGAAAGCATTCCTCAATTGGTAAAAGATTTTTTACATCAGAAAATTGAAGGTTTTGAAAATTATACATTTTCCTTAGAGCATTTCAGACAGCAGATTCATCTGAAAAAAGATTCTTTTGCTTCAGAAAAAAGAAATATTTTAGCTGATGTGTTAGAAGGTCAGTTAGAAACTCTTTCCCTATCTTCAAGGCAGAAAGAAAATCTTGAGAATATTAAACTGCCCAACACGTTCACCATTACGACAGGGCATCAGCTAAACTTGTTTTCAGGACCTGTTTTCTTCGTATATAAAATTCTTCAGACGATAAAGACATGTACTTATCTGAAAGAAAATTTCCCGGATTTTAATTTCGTTCCGGTGTATTGGATGGCTTCGGAAGACCATGACTTTGCGGAGATCAATCATTTTAAAACAGAGAATAATTATTACGAAACCCATGAGAAATCCGGAGGTCCGGTAGGGAGAATTGAAATCACTGATACCTATTTTATTTCGGAATTTGAAAAAGAATTCAAAGATTCTATTTTCGGTACAGAGCTGATCTTAATGATGAAAGAAGCTTATAAGGCAGGAAACACTTTAACGGAAGCTATTAAGATTCTTGTCAATCGTCTTTTCTCAGAATTTGGGCTTTTGATTGTAGACGGAGATTCTAAGGAACTTAAAAATCAGATGAAGACCATTTTTAAAGATGAGCTTCTTCATTTTAGCTTACAGAAAACTTCTGAAGATAAAGTAAAGTTTCTGACAGAGAAATACGGAAAGGTTCAGGTGAACCCTCGTGAAATAAACCTTTTCTACCTTTCTGAAACCAGAGACAGAATAGAATTTAACGGACAGAAATATAGTATTGTAGATAAACCTATTCAGTTTACAGAAGAAGAAATTCTTGAAGAATTGGAAAATCATCCTGAAAAATTCAGTCCGAATGCATTGATGCGTCCGGTGTATCAGGAAAATGTACTGCCAAATCTGGCCTACATCGGTGGAAATGCCGAAATCATGTACTGGCTGGAACTGAAAGATTATTTCTCAAAAATTAATACACCTTTCCCTATCCTTATTCCAAGAAACTCGATGCTATTCCTGAAAGAAAAAACATTGGGGAAAATTGAGAAACTTGATCTTAAAATTGAAGATTTTTTCCATAACTTCTCGGTACTTACCCATCAGAAGATGTTAAAAGATAATCCGATTTTACAATTACTTGAAGAAAAAGAAGAATTATTGATGAGTAATTTTTCTGCATTGAAAGCTTCGGCGGAAACCACTGAAAAATCTTTTGGAAATATGGTAAAGGCAGAAGAAGTACGACAGTTGAAATCTTTTAAAAGAATGAAAAAACGTCTGCTTCATGCTGAAAAAATAAAACAGAACGAATTGCTGGAACGGCTTGAAAATCTGTTTTTAGATGTTCATCCCGCAAAAACATGGCAGGAAAGAGTCTATAACTTTAGTGTATTCTTTTCAGATTACGGCTACTCGTGGCTTGAAAATTGTTTGGAAGAGATGGTGGTTGATGATTCCAAATTAATAATTATTGCCATTTAATTTTAAAGAAGTATTTTTGTAAATTATAATTATCGAATATGATAAAGAGGTTTTTTATTCTATCCAGTTTATGTATGGTTTTGGGAGTTTCAGCCCAGAAATCACATACGGTTGTGCAAGGTGACAATCCTTACAACATTGCCAAAAAGTATGGAATGACTGTAGATGAATTGCTGAAGCTAAACCCCAAACATAAAGATGGCAAACTGGCGATTGGAGATGTTTTAACCATAAAATCAGACAAAGCAGCCACTCCGGCTGTAACAAAAACTGCTCCGGCAGAAAAAGTAACTTCAAACACAAGTGCTTCTTCTCTGGGTAAAATTGTTTTACTGCCAAAGCAAACAATATATGGTATTACAAAACAATACAGAATTTCCGAAACTGATTTGAGAAAACTGAATCCTGAACTGGATTCTCACATGAAAATAGGGGACGAAATCACCTTACCTCTTGCCAGCATTAAAAAATATGGTGGTGAGCAGCAGGCTGTAACAGCAGAAAAACATGCTGAACCCGCTGTAGAAAAAAATATAACGACGATTACCCCTACAACCGCTACTGCTGCTGTAGAAGGAGAGTCTTATGTTATCCAGGCTAAAGATAATTATTACAGAATTACAAAACAGTTTGGCATCAGCCAGCAGGACCTTTATGCTTTAAATCCGGGATTGGAAGAAAAAGGACTGAAACCAGGTGATACCATTAAAATAAAAAGAATAAATACAACGACTCATACTGATACTGTTGCAGAAACTGCCAATCCAAAAGCAAAAATGGATTCCGGGAACGAAAAATCAACAACTATTTCCAATGTTGCCGCAGGTGATGATTATGTAACCTATACAGTTCAGCAGGGTGATACAGTATTCTCTATCGTTAACAAATTCGGTGTTTCTATTGATGAGCTTATTGCTCTTAACCCGGATCTTTCACATGGTTTGAAAACCGGAATGGTTTTAAAAATTAAAAAGCAGGATGCTGCATACGTAAAGAAAAACGGTGATGCTTTAAGTGTTATCTTAATGCTTCCTTTCGGATACAGTACCAACGAAACTCAGTATAGAGCAATGGCTCTTGATTTTTTGACAGGAGCTAAACTTGCCATTGAAAGAAATGCAAGAGGAGGACAAAAACTGGATATTAAAGTGGTAGATTCTGGAAATGAAGCTTCATTCAAAAACTCTTTAACACAGATCAATCCTGATAATACAGACCTTATCATAGGGCCTTTCTTTAAATCCAATGTAATTGATGTTCTTGATTTTACCAAAAATCAGAAAATTCCGGTTGTAGCACCATTTGCCAACTCTCCGGAACTCTATAACTACAGTAATCTTATTATTGTTGAGACCAACAATCAGACCTATGCTGATAAGATTGTAGAAGAGGTAAAAGGAATTTATTCAGATCAGAAAATATATATAGTGGCAGATGCTAAAAAAGAAAATGCCAATTATATCAAAGCCGGACTTGAAAAAGCGGTGAAAAATCCTAATATCATTATTGTTAATTCCCCGGCAGATATTCAGCCGGATCAGAATATGATGACAGGACAGTCTGCACCGGTTATTGCCATTTTAGCAAATGATGATAATGCTGCTGGAGATTCTTTTGCCAACAGAATGATCGCTATTTCTAAAGAAGTTCAGGGAATAAAAGCATTCAGTATGTTCTATTCTCCGGTTTTTGAGAAGAGAGTAGACGAACTGAGCCAGGCAAGTCTGGTATATCTGATGGATAGAAAGATTAATACGGACGGAAATTTTGAAAAAGAAATTCTGGCTGCTTATAAAAGCAAATACTGTAAAACTCCACCAAAATATGCAATCGTAGGTTTTGATGTTGTTAATGACATGTTAACCAGAGAAAATAAAAAAGGAGAGATCTTTAAACAGATGAATAAAGTTCAGACTCAGCTTGCTACCAAATTTGAGTTTGTAAAATCTAAAGCTAATGGTGCTTATGTAAATACCGGTTATAGAGTAATCAGGTTAGTACCTTAAATGATTTATAGCTGTTTAAAAGAATATTATTAACATTATAGTTATATTTGCATAATATTTAATTCAATACATGAAAGCACTTGTATTTCCAGGGCAGGGATCTCAGTTCGTAGGAATGGGAAAAGAATTGTATGATTCTAGAAAAGATATTAAAGATCTGATGGAATCTGCCAATGAAATTTTAGGTTTCGACATTCTTTCCATTATGTTTAACGGTACGGATGCGGATCTTAAGAAAACAGAGGTTACCCAGCCTTCAATATTTATACATTCAGTAGCAGCATTAAAAGCCGTAAATGGTCTTGGTGCTGAAATGGTTGCAGGACACTCTTTAGGAGAGTTTTCAGCTTTGGTTGCCAACGGAGTCTTATCCTTTGATGACGGTTTGAAATTAGTTTCTGAAAGAGCAAAGGCTATGCAGGAAGCTTGCAATGCCAATCCAAGTTCTATGGCAGCTATCTTAGGTTTAGAAGATGCTAAGGTTGAAGAAATCTGTGCACAGATCAACGGAATTGTTGTTCCTGCCAACTATAACTGTCCGGGACAATTGGTAATTTCCGGAGAAACACCCGCAGTAGAAGAAGCTTGCGCAAAACTGAAAGAAGCAGGAGCTAAAAGAGCATTGCTATTACCAGTAAACGGAGCTTTCCATTCACCATTGATGCAGCCTGCACAGGAAAGACTGGCCGCAGCTATCGAAAAAACAAAATTCAGAAAAGCAACCATTCCTGTATACCAGAATATCACGACAACAGCGGTAACAAATCCTGATGAGATCAAACAAAACCTGATCGCTCAGCTTACCGGTCCTGTAAAATGGACACAATCTGTTCAGAATATGATTAAAGACGGTGCATCAAACTTCGTAGAAGTAGGACCAGGAAAAACCCTTCAGGGATTAATCAAAAAAATTGACGGATCTGTAGAAGCAACTTCTGCAATCTAATAAAAAATATGAACGCGATATTTTCACCGGGAAAGCTTATGCTTACTTCAGAATATTTCGCAATAGATGGAGCTCTTGTCTTAGCGGTACCTACCAGGCTGGGACAAGAGTTTTTCTTTGAAGAAAAAGAAGATGGAAACTCTCTTATTCTTTGGGAAGCTTATCATCAGAATACATTATGGTTAAAAGCTGTCATAGATTATAAAAACTGGCAGATTCTGGAAACCAATATTCCATCAAGTGCTGAATTCATTACCAAAACACTACAAAATGTTCAGCAGCTTTCTAGCAGTAAATTCAAAGCAGACCTTACTTATCATTTAAAAACCAATCTTCAGTTTCCGGCGGATTATGGGCTTGGTAGCAGTTCCACCCTGATGAACAATCTGGCAGAATGGGCAGAGGTTGATCCTTTTTATCTTAATACTATCAGCTTAGGTGGCAGTGGATACGATATCGCTGTAGCTAAAGAAAAATCTGCAGTTCTGTTCCAGAGTAAACCTGAGATAAAATATGAGAAGGTAGATTTCAGTCCATCCTTTAAAAATGAACTGATTTTTATCCATTTAAATCAGAAGCAGGATAGTAGAGAGGGAATCAACTTATACAAGTCCAAAAAGAAGTCTCCGGAATTGGTGAATGAATTTTCAGATCTCACAAAAAAAATATTGTTATGCAATGAATTGGAAAAATTTTCCGAATTAATGATGATTCATGAGCATAAAATTGCAAATTTTCTTGAAATTCTCACAGTTAAAGAAAAATTATTCTCAGATTGCCCTTTATTTGTCAAAAGTTTAGGTGCATGGGGTGGAGATTTTGTAATGAGTGCCAAATTTGGGGACTATAAGAACTATTTTTGGGAGAAAGGTTTTTCCACTGTTTTAGAATGGGAAAATATAATTAGCTTATAATCAAGCAATTACAATCCTTTTTTTTTATTTGTCATTCTGACTTATATCAGTATATTTAAACCACCTTTAACAAATAATTAATATTATTTTTGTTGAAGTCAATAAAGAAATAGAAAATATAAGTAAAATGAAAAACACTAAAATCATCCAGGATTTAGAGAAATTAGGGATTAAAGGAAACTATGAAGTAGTGTATAATCCTTCTTATGAAGAATTATATCAGGCTGAAGTTTCTCCTGAAAATCAGGGGTTTGAGCAAGCTGAGCTTACGGAATCTGGCGCAGTATCGGTAAAAACAGGAATTTTCACAGGTCGTTCACCTAAAGACAGATATATTGTTCAGGATGATGTTACAAGAGATACAATTTTCTGGGATGGTAAAGTAAACCTACCTACAACAGCAGAAATTTTCGGGTCTTGTAAAGAACTAGTGCTGAACCAGCTTGCTGAATCTAAAAAGATTTATGTAGTAGATACATTCTGCGGAACGAATGCAGATACGAGACTTAAAGTAAGATTTATCGTTGAAGTAGCATGGCAGGCGCATTTTGTTACTAATATGTTCATTCGTCCTTCTCACTACGAACTTGAAAACTACGGTGAGCCGGATTTCACCGTAATCAACGGATCAAAAACAACAAACCCGAACTGGGAAGCTCAGGGATTAAACTCTGAAAACTTCATTATGTTCAACCTTACTGAAAAACTACAGATCATTGGAGGTACCTGGTACGGAGGTGAAATGAAAAAAGGAATGTTTGCCATGATGAACTATTACCTTCCGTTAAAAGGTATGGCTTCCATGCATTGTTCTGCGAACGTTGGAGAGAAAGGTGATGTTGCTTTATTCTTTGGTCTTTCTGGAACAGGTAAAACTACTTTATCAGCTGATCCTAAAAGATACCTTATCGGTGACGATGAGCACGGATGGGATAACAACGGAGTATTCAACTATGAGGGAGGATGCTATGCTAAAGTGATTGACTTATCTGAAGAAAAAGAACCGGATATCTTCGCTGCCATCAAAAGAGATGCACTTCTTGAAAACGTTGTTATTAACAATGGAGTAGCAGATTATACAGACGGTTCAATCACTGAGAACACAAGAGTTTCTTATCCAATATATCATATCAACAAAATTGTATTGCCTTCTAAAGCAGGTCATGCCAAGAAGATTGTATACCTTTCAGCAGATGCATTCGGAGTACTTCCTCCGGTTTCTATCCTGAATGAAGATCAGGCTCAGTACCACTTCCTTTGCGGGTATACATCAAAATTAGCCGGAACGGAAAGAGGTATTACAGAACCTGAACCGTCTTTCTCCCCTGCATTTGGGGAAGCATTCCTTACATTACACCCAACAATGTATTCTAAAACATTGATCGGTAAAATGCAGGAACACGGTGCAAAAGCTTATTTGGTAAATACAGGCTGGAACGGTACAGGAAAGAGAATTTCGCTTAAAGATACCAGAGCAATCATTGACGCAATCATTGATGGATCTATTGATAATGCTCCTAAAGCTCAGGTTCCAATTATGAATCTTGAAATTCCTACTGAATTACCAAACGTTTCTGCAGGTATTTTAGATCCTAGAGATACCTATGAAAATGCTTCGGTATGGGAAGAAAAAGCAAAAGATCTTGCTTCAAGATATATCAAGAATTTTGAACAGTACTGTGATACTGAAGAAGGTAAGAAGTTAGTAGCTTCAGGACCTCAATTACAGGAACAAACTATTTAATAGTTAACCATAAACGTACAAAAGCCTCATCAATGATGAGGCTTTTGTATTTTATTTCTCAAAATTTAATAGATTTTTGCAGCAGTGCAACTACTGACATATGTTTTTTTTCTATAATTATCTGTGAAAATCTGTGCCATCTGCGGGAAAATAAACGACTGAATTATTTCAGACTTAATAAAGCCAATCTATACCCATCCATTCCAAAGCCAGATAAAACGGCATCCGTATTAGCGGCTGTTACAGATTTCTGTCGGAATTCTTCTCTTTTGTAGATATTGCTGATGTGAACTTCTACTTTCGGCTTGCGGATATTCTTCAAACAATCAGCAATTGCATAAGAATAGTGGGTGAAAGCTCCCGGGTTAATTACCACCGCATCAAAATCATCCTCCTGAAGCCTGTTGATAAGCTCACCTTCAATATTAGACTGGTAATATTGTAATTCATAAGCCTGAAACTCGGATCTTAAATTTTCCAAATAACTTTCCATAGAAACATTTCCATAGATTTCCGGTTCTCTTGTGCCTAACAGATTGAGGTTAGGGCCATTGATGATCAAAACTTTCATAGCATAAAATTAAAAAGTTTTTTCAATAAATCACACAAAAATTAAGGTATACTGAATTTTCATGCTATTGAATTATTGACAATGATATTTGTCATGTTTGAATAAATGATAAGGTCTGCAACTTCTTATTGTAGTGGGTTTTATTAAAAATTTATGTTAATTATTAAAAAATTATCATGAAAAATAAACAAGTCTACTTGTTTTGTAGACTAAAAGTTTTTAGCTTTGCAATCATATTTCGATCGGCTTATAAAGAAAGATAGAGGGAACTGACCCTGTGAAATCTTAACAACCTGCCTCGTGGGGCAAGGTGTTACATTCAGCCTTTTAAGGAAAAATAAGCATTTGGTTTATCGTATTTATCGATGCCCTTTGCTGACTTTTCTGCAAAGGGTAAAATTTTAATATATGATAAATAAAATTGATTATGATTAGCAAAAATTTATTCAATTCTAAAGCATGGATACCTCCGGTTGCTGCTTTTTTTCTGGGAATAACCAGCATCAATGCACAGAATTCCAGGCCGAAAAAAGATAGCCTTCATGAAAAGGAACTTGATGAGGTAGTAGTGGTAGCGTACGGAAAAGCAAAAAGAAACAGCTATACCGGTTCTGTAGCTACAATTTCCAGCGATAAAATCAATAACAGACCAGTTACGAATATTACCAAAGCACTGGAAGGACAGGTTGCCGGAATTCAAACTACCAGTGCATCGGGACAGCCCGGCGCAGTTTCTACCATCCGTATCAGGGGAATTGGCTCAATCAGTGCTTCCAGTGATCCTTTATACGTAGTGGACGGGATTCCTTTTGACGGAAACCTGAACTCCATTAGCCCAAGCGATATTGAATCTATAAGTGTTTTGAAAGACGCTACAGCAAGTGCTTTGTATGGTTCAAGAGGAGCAAACGGGATTATTATCATCACTACAAAATCAGGGAAAAAAGGAGAAGCCAGAGTTAATTTTAATATCAGTCAGGGATTCTCAGGAAGAGCTGTCAAAGATTATGAACAGGTAAACACAGATCAATACTTTCAATTATATTGGGAAGCGTTAAGAAACGGATATCAGTCTGGCAAAGTTTCTTCTCAGCAGGCTGCACAAATGGCAACTGATAATCTTGTTTCGACCCTTGGAATTAATCCATATGGCACTGCTTATCCAAAACCGGTAGGAACAGATGGGAAATTATTACCTGGTGCATCGCCGCTTTGGAATGATGACTGGAGAGATATTTTACAGAGAGTAGCTTCAAGAAATCAGGTGGATCTTGATATCAGCGGAGGAAGTGATAAAAGCAATTACTTCTTTTCACTGGGGTATCTGGATGATAAAGGGATGGCGATTGAATCAGGCTATAAAAGATACAATACCCGATTGAAGATCAATTCCGAAGTGAAAAAATGGCTTAATGTTGGAGTAAACCTGAATTATACAAACAGTGTTCAGCAGGCGCCTACTTCTTCGGATTCCAAGGCGAGTAACATCATCAACGCTGCAAGATTTATT
Source organism: Chryseobacterium sp. CBTAP 102 (assembly GCF_003201365.1). Classification (NCBI taxonomy): domain Bacteria; kingdom Pseudomonadati; phylum Bacteroidota; class Flavobacteriia; order Flavobacteriales; family Weeksellaceae; genus Chryseobacterium; species Chryseobacterium sp. CBTAP 102. Next base: position 162,405 of record NZ_QICX01000002.1, on the reverse strand, counting down.
CCTTCATTCTATCCTTATTATGAAAGAAATGCAGATGGTACTTATATTTTGGATGCTGATGGAAACCCGGTTTATGATTTTGGAAAATACAGGCCTACGAATGCGCTTCAGAATCAGAATGCCGCTGCAACACTGCCTTTAGACAAAAACGAAAACAAAGAAGATAACTTCTCCGGAAAAGGATTCATGGAATTCACTTTCTTGCCGGAGTTGAAATTCAAGACCAGCTTCTCTGTGGATTTAGTGAATTATAACGGACATTATTACTCAAATCCATTATTGGGGCAAGGTGCTGAAATAGGAGGTTCGGTAACGAAAACCAATACCAGAACACTTTCTTATACGACAAGTAATATCCTAACTTATGATAAAAAGTTTGGAAAGCACCATGTAAATGCTTTAGCAGGACACGAGTTTTATAAATACGATTATCAGACCATTTCAGGAACGAGAAGCCAGTTTTCACTTCCTTATTACTATGAACCGGATGCTGCTTCTCTGCTGGGAAGTTTCAGTGGAAACAGCAATAAATTGAGTTTATTAAGTTTCCTTGGAAAAGTAGAGTATGACTATAATAATACCTATTTCCTGTCAGCTTCAGGAAGGGCAGACAGTTCTTCGAGATTTGCGAAGGATAACAGATGGGGGAGATTCTGGTCAGTGGGAGGTTCGTGGAAAATATCCAATGAGGAATTTATTAAAAGCCTGAATGTTTTCAATCAATTGACATTGCGTGCCAGCTACGGAGGTCAGGGGAATGATAAATTACTTAGACCTAATGGGCAGCCGCTTTATTATGCGTATCAGGAGCTTTATAGATTTATAAGCCTTGGCGGAGAACCGGGAACAACCCTTGAAAAGACTTCTACCAATAATGTGAAATGGGAAACCAACCTTAATTTAAATGTAGGATTGGAATTCTCCATTCTGAATAACAGGATTAAAGGGAATATCGAATATTTTAAAAGAAAAAGCCAGGATCTTCTGTTTAATATGCCGGTTGCACCATCATTGGGAATCAGTGATTATCCTGCGAATATCGGAACCATCCAGAATACAGGATTTGAATTTTCATTATTTACAATACCTATTAAGAATGATGATTTTCAATGGAATGTAGATGTGAACCTAAGTACTTTAAACAACAAAGTAACCAAATTACCCGGAGGTTCTCTTGTGGTAGGAACTAAATTGCTGACAGTAGGAGGTTCTGTATATGATTTCTTTATTCCGGAATGGGTTGGTGTGGATCCAGGCAATGGAAAACCCTTATGGAAAACTGTTACTACCAATGCCAGCGGAAACTCAGTGGAAGGAACAACTTCGGAATATTCAAAAGCTACAAAACTATTACAAGGTTCTGCATTACCTAAGCTGACAGGTGGAATCAGTACAAGCATCACCTATAAGAATTTTGATTTTTCAGGATTGCTGACATTCAAAATCGGGGGTAAAATTTTAGATACCGATTATACTTCCATCATGCATAACGGAAGTGCGGGAGGACGTGCATGGAGTGCCGAAATGCTGAACAGGTGGACGCCTGATAATCCTTATACAGACGTTCCGGGATTGAGTACAACAACGAATAACTGGACCTCAACGTCTTCCAGATTCCTGTATTCCGGGACGTATGCAAGACTTAAAAATCTAAGCTTAGGATACACACTTCCTGAGGATTATTTTGAGAAAATAGGATTGAAAAAGTTCAGAATTTATATCCAGGCAGAAAACCTTCTGACTTTCTATAAACATAAAGGAATGGATCCTGAGCAGGCTTTGGACGGAACAACGTATTACAGATATCCTGCGATGAGAACCATCACTTTTGGTCTTCAGGCAACTCTTTAACCTTTAAAATTGAAACAATGAAAAAATTAAAATATCTATCGTTTGCTCTTATCGGATTTTTGTCGCTGGCAAGCTGTGAAAGTGAGCTGGATACCGCTCCGACTGATCAGGCCAACAGCGTAGAAGTTTTCAAAACAGCTGAAAGTGCTGAGACAGTAGTGAACGGTACCTGGGCAAAATTTAATAATGACGGAACAACCTATGCCAATATCGGGTATTCCACAGTTTTAAGAGCTAGTGATGCGATGGGAAGTGATGTAGCAGTATTGACTAATAAGTATGGTTTTGCTTCTACCTATGCCTTTACAGAAATGGTGAACAGTACAGCTAGCCGCCCGCTGTTTATATGGTCTTTATTGTATTCCACTATCAATAATATGAATAATGTGATTACAAGAATTGATGGAACGGAAGGCAGTCAGGAGAAAAAGAATCAGGTGAAAGGACAGGCAAAAGCATTACGTGCTTTCTGCTACCTTAATCTGGCGAGCTTTTATCAGTTCAGCTATCTTAAAGATAGGTCGGCTTTGACGGCTCCTATTTATACTGAACCTTCTACAACCAGTACGGTAGGGAAGAAAAGAGCAAGCCTTGAGGATATTTATACCTTGATTAAAAGCGATCTTATGGATGCTGATAACCTATTAAAAAGTTATACAAGAAACAATAAAGATAAGATCAACCGTTCTGTTGTGAATGGACTTCTGGCCAGAACTTATCTGAATACTGGTGAATGGAGCAAAGCTTCAGCATCTGCAAAAATTGCAAGAGAAGGATTTCCACTGATGGCTCCGGAGAAATATAAAGATGGCTTTAATGATATCAACAATGCAGAATGGATCTGGGGACATGCACAGACACAGGAGCAGTCGGATGCGAGTTATGCTTTCCATTATCTGGATGTGTCTTCATCGGGAAGTTATTATTACAGTTTTATGGCAGACCCTTATTTTAAGGATCTTTTTGATACTAATGACATCAGATCCCAGTTGTTTTCATGGGATGGGCAGAAAGGTAGAGATGGATTGCTGAGGTATGCTAAGTTTAAATTTAAACCTACTCTTATTGCAGACATTGTGTATATGAGAGCTGCAGAAATGTATTTAATTGAAGCCGAAGCTGAAGCGAGAAACGGAAATGTCTCTCAGGCTGTAGCTGTTTTGAATCAATTGAAATCAGCGAGAAATGCTAATATTTATTCTGGATCATTGTCACAGAATGCAGTAGTAGATGCCATTTTGATTGAAAGAAGAAAAGAATTGTTTGGAGAAGGATTTTCGCTTTCAGATATTATCAGAACGCAGGGTACAGTAGTAAGAAAACCGTTTGTAGATGCAGATGGCAAACCGATAAAAGTTCAGATCACTACACCGGACGGTACTGTGAAAACCGTAGACGGTAAAGGACATTCTGTGCTTGATTTCCCGGATAAATCTGCTTTTGTACCGAATAGTAATTATTACTTGTTCAGCATTCCACAGAGGGAGTTTGAGAATAACCCGAATTTATAAGATATAGTCCATAATTAGATTGATTTTTTTAAGCCACTGCTTTTGCGGTGGTTTTTGTTTTTAAAGTTATTTTCATAAGTCATTGAAAAATATCCTTTCCAAAACCAATTATTCCAATTTGCGGCTTGTTGACCTGCTTTACTTATTGTTTCCAAAATTAAAGATTTCGCTATTTTATGGATAAATTTTTTCTTTTCTCAAAAACAGAAACTAAACCTTCATTAAAAATAATTTTATTATTTTCTATTTTACCTTTAGTTATATATCTTGTATACCAATTTTTTGAATCTGGAGAATTTCCAAATTGTTCAAGTTGAATATTATTATTTTTTATTTTATATTTTCCTCCATAATAAACAGAATTTTTTCCTCTATGCTCATCAAATTTCCCAAATGCCAAAAGTGATGTTTCTCTAAAATAACCATCATCATGAAAAATAATAATTGTTGGATTTTTTACTTCATTTTCGTTGTGGTATTGATCTTCAAAAATTTGAACATAATATGCTGTAGTATCGATTTTTTTTAAATCTTCTTCAGAAGGTTTTTCTGTAAATGAATATTCTGCTTTATTATTTAATAAAGGTTCCCCGAATTGATCTTTTTCTATTTTATATAGTTTTTGTCCGTAACTGCTTAGAAATCCTATCATGCAGAATATTGAAAAAATATATTTAACCACAATCAGATACTTTTTATTCATATGCTATAGTGGAAGGCTCTAGTTGTTTCACTTCATTTTTGTTGAAGATAATATCCTGTATAGTTTTGTTAATTCTGTCGAATTTTTTTCCATTATAGCAGAACCATCCTTCTTCAGTATTGTGAATATACTCTACATTAATATTGTTCAGAATCAATCTGTTATAAATCTTAGGATTATATCCCCATATAGAACAATCAATTGTAGAAGGAAGACTTTCAAAGCTGTTTTCTGAAAAAGTTTTCAGAATTTTTTCTTCTTCTTCTCTGGTTAAATTGACCTTTATCGTAGTTGAATCGGAATCATAGTTTCGTGTAAACAAACCTGTTTTTGAATCGTAGGTATCAGTCAAATCTTTATAAATGAATGATGAATTCTGGTTTATTGTATTTTGCTTATTACATGATATCAGACTAATGATAATCAGCAAATAAAAGGTGATAAAAAAGTGATTATTTTTCATATGTACCCTTTTTCATATTGAGTTATTTTTATTTTCAATGATATGAATTTTATTTTTATCATAAAGACCTTGGTACATATTTGCGAATAGGTTTTTACATAAAAATGTTAGTTAAATACTTAATATGAATAATTCAGTTTATAAAAAATCTCTACCTTTGTAACAATGAATCTCTTAAGATGGATACTGGCAATGTATTTCTTGGCGCTATCATTAATGCCATGTGCTGATGTGTCTCATCCGCAGAGTTCAGAGAGTAAAATGATTTCTCTGAGCATTCAGGAGAATCATTCTACAGAAAAAGGAGATATCTGTTCTCCGCTGTGTGCCTGCAGCTGCTGCCAGATGACAGTTTCGGCATTTAAAATGGATCCTTTATTAGAAATTCCGGATCAGATTCCGGCTTATTTTTCAAAGAAGATCTTATTCCACAAAAACGACTTTGCTTACCAGGTATATGACCCTATCTGGCAGCCTCCCAAAATTTAATTTTTATTGATTTTCAGAAAGTCTCGCTTTCTGATTCTTACCTGTGCTTGAAACTTTGCAATACCATTGCAGAGGTTTTCAGGATATTTTTGCTGCAGTATTTTATGCTGTATGCATTCATTTTTCAATAAAAATTAAATACAAATCGTGTTAGATAAAATCATAAAATTCAGTATTAAAAATAAGGTGATCATTGGGTTGATGACTCTGGTGCTGATCATCTGGGGAACGTGGAGTGCCACCAGATTGCCAATAGATGCTGTACCGGATATTACCAACAATCAGGTGCAGATCATTACCGTATGTCCTACATTGGCAGGGCAGGAAGTGGAACAGCTGGTTACCTTTCCCATTGAGCAGAGCATTGCCAATGTTCCCGATATTCAGGAAACAAGAAGTATTTCAAGATTCGGACTTTCTGTGATTACTGTGGTGTTCAAAGAAAATGTAGATGTGTACTTTGCCAGACAGCTCATTAATGAACAGCTGAAAAACGCAGTGGAAGAAATTCCGAAAGGAGTAGGGACTCCCGAGCTGGCTCCTGTAAGTACAGGGCTTGGAGAAGTATACCAGTATATTCTTCATCCTAAAAAAGGAAGCGAAAAGAAATACAATGCCAAAGAGCTCCGTACCATGCAGGACTGGATCGTTCGCAGACAGCTGAACGGAACACAGGGAGTGGCGGAGATTAACAGTTTTGGTGGAGAATTAAAGCAATATGAAGTCGCTATTGATCCCAATCGGTTAAAAGCAATGGGAACAAGCATCACCGAAATTTTTACAGCGCTTGAAAAAAACAATCAAAATACCGGAGGAGCTTATATTGATAAAAAGCCCAACGCCTATTTCATCCGTGGAATTGGTTTGGTAACTTCACTTGAGGATATCAAAAACATTGCAGTTAAAAACGAAACAGGAAGCGTTCCGATCTTTATAAAAGACGTTGCCGATGTTCGTTTAGGAAGTGCCGTTCGTTACGGAGCATTAACCTATGATGGAAAAGTAGATGCTGTGGGTGGAGTCGTGATGATGCTGAAAGGAGCCAATAGTAATGAAGTAGTCAGCAATATCAAAGCAAAAATCCCGACCATTCAGAAATCTCTTCCCGATGATGTCATTATAGAACCCTTTCTGGACAGAACAGATCTTGTAGACAGAGCCATCAATACCGTACAGAAAAACCTCATTGAAGGAGCGCTGATCGTTATTTTCGTTCTTGTAGTTTTCTTAGGAAATCTGAGAGCCGGACTTATCGTAGCTTCAGCCATTCCGCTTTCCTTGCTGTTTGCATTGGGAATGATGAATGTTTTCGGGGTAAGCGCCAACCTGATGAGCCTTGGAGCCATAGATTTCGGGTTGATTGTAGATGGTGCCGTAATTATTGTAGAAGCCACTTTACATCATTTAGGCGTAAGAAAATCTTCTCGTGCTTTGACACAGTCTGAAATGGATGAAGAAGTTTTCCTTTCTGCATCAAAAATTCGGAGCAGTGCCGCCTTTGGAGAAATCATCATCCTTATTGTCTACATTCCAATTCTTACGTTGGCTGGAGTAGAAGGAAAAATGTTTACCCCAATGGCAAAAACAGTAGGATTTGCCATTCTGGGAGCTTTGATTCTTTCACTGACCTACATTCCGATGATGAGTGCTCTCTTTTTATCTAAGAAAATATCCCACAAAGAAACCTTCTCTGATAAAATGATGAACCGTCTTCAAAAGGTATACCAGCCATTATTACAGAAAGCAATTAAAATCAAATATATCATTGTATCAGCAACGGCTGTCGTGTTTCTTATTTCTGCTTTTATTTTCAAAAATATGGGAGGCGAATTTATTCCGCAGCTGCAGGAAGGGGATTTTGCATTCCACTGTATTTTACCACAGGGAAGTTCATTGAGCCAGAGTATTGAAACCTCTATGCAGGTCTCAAGATTGATCAGGCAATTTGATGAGGTGAAAATGGTCGTCGGAAAAACAGGTTCTGCTGAGGTTCCTACAGACCCGATGCCACCTGAAGCAACCGATATGATTGTAGTTTTAAAACCACAAAGTGAATGGAAAACCAAGAAATCCTACAACGAACTCGCGGATGAGATCAGTGAAAAGCTGGAAACTATTCCAGGGGTGTTTTTTGAGAAAAACCAACCGATTCAGATGCGTTTCAATGAGCTGATGACAGGGATCAGACAGGATGTTGCCGTAAAAATCTTCGGAGAAAACCTTGATTCTTTAGCAGTGTATGCGGATAAAGTAGGGAAAATCATTCAGACAGTCGATGGAGCTACAGCCCCTCAGGTTGAAAGAGTGAGTGGTCTCCCGCAGATCAATGTTCAGTATGACAGAACAAGAATCGCCAATTATGGGTTGAATATCGAAGATGTCAACAATGCAGTAAGTACAGCCTTTGCAGGAAAAGCTGCCGGACAGGTTTTTGAAAATGAAAGACGTTTTGATCTGGTTGTCCGCCTGGACAGTCTTCACAGAACCGATATTTCGGATGTGAATAATCTGATGATCACTTCTGCTGCCGGAGCACAGATTCCATTATCGCAGGTCGCTAATATCAGTTACAAATTAGGACCTGCACAAATCAGTCGTGAACAGGGAAAACGTAGAATTGTGATCGGATTCAATGTGAAAGACCGTGATGTGGAAAGTGTGGTGAAAGATATTCAGGCAAAACTGGATAAAGTGAAACTTCCTTCCGGATATTACTTTACCTACGGAGGACAGTTTGAAAACCTTCAGGAAGCGAGCAAACGCCTGATGATCGCTGTTCCGGTATCATTGCTTCTGATTTTTATGCTTTTGTATTTTACTTTCCGTTCATTCAAACAGGCTGCATTGATCTTTACAGCGATTCCTATGAGTGCTATTGGTGGTGTCTTTGCGCTTTTATTAAGAGACATGCCTTTCAGTATCAGTGCAGGAATCGGATTTATTGCTCTTTTTGGAGTAGCGGTATTGAACGGAATAGTTTTGATTGGAACATTTAACCAATTGGAAAAAGAAGGCGAAACCGATATTCTGAAAAGAGTATTTGAAGGAACAAAAACCAGATTAAGACCTGTACTGATGACGGCTACGGTAGCTTCTTTAGGATTTTTACCTATGGCTATTTCCACCGGAGCAGGAGCAGAAGTACAGAAACCTTTGGCTACAGTAGTGATTGGTGGTCTGGTAACCGCAACATTCCTAACACTATTTGTTTTGCCAATGTTGTATATCATTTTTAACACAAAGATTTTGAAAAGAAAAAATAGTAATACAGGAATGTTTACAACGGTTCTTGTTGTAGGTTTCATGATGCTGGGACAGACTTTTAAAGCACAGTCCAGATCTATTTCTGTGGAACAGGCGGTAGAGCAGGCTGTGAATAATAACTTAACCCTGCAGTCAAAAGACCTAAGTATTAAATCCGCTGAAGCATTGAGGGCAACTGCAAAAGAACTCCCTAAGTTGAGCTTTGAAGCGCAGCTCGGACAATACAACAGTCCGAAGTTTGACCAATCATTTGCTATATCACAAAGTATCCCTTTTCCAACAATATTTAAAGCAAGAAAAGAATTAATCAATGAGAATATTAAAAGCAGACAGATTGATAAAGAAATTACGGCCAATGAATTGATAAAGCAGGTTCGTACCTATTACTATCAGATTGAATATCTTCAGTATAATAAAGCCCAGCTGACCAGTCTTGATAAATATTATGAGGAATTCATCAGAATTGCAAACGTAAGATTCAAAGCGGGTGATATCAAAAAGATCGAGATCAGTACAGCGGAAACCCAGAAAGGGGAAATTGATCTGCTGCTCAGACAAAATGAAGTTTTTCTGAATAACGCCTACAAGAATTTAAAAACGCTGATGAACACGTCAGAAGATCTTGAAGTTCCGTTTAACAGAGATTATGCACCTTTAAAAGCAGAAAATGTGCTCGATAGCGCTGTGGTTGCCAATAATCCTACGGTAAAAGCTTTTTACCAGGAAATGGAAATTGCCGAGAAAAATAAAAAAGTTGAAAAATCACTGGGGCTTCCCGATTTCAGCTTAGGATATACCAACCAGTCTTTGATAGGTTTTCATACCATCAACGGGCAGGAGAATTTTTTTAACTCAGGGAAACGTTTTCACTCTGCAACAGTAGGCGTAGCAATTCCATTAACATTTGGGGCTACAAAAGCAAGAATTCAGGCGTTGGAATATGAAAAACAGGTCGCTGAAACCAATGCTAAAATGCAGCAGAAACAGCTTTCTGCTCAGTTGGAAAACGCCTTCAGTCAGTATCATCAGGATTTACAGCAGTATGACTACTATACAGGCCAGGCATTGCCTAACGCAGAGAAAATTGTAAAAGCAGCTCAGTTGGGATATAAAACAGGAGAAATCTCTTATGTAGAATATCTTTTTGCCCTGCAGACAGCCACGAATATCCAGTTGAAATATCTGGAATCTATCCAGCAGGTGAACCAATCTGTTGTAACCATTAATTCAATCATTAATAAATAATATGAAAGTGTTGAAATACAGCATCACACAAAATACATTCTCAGATATGAAACTCAAATATAATATCATACCCATTATCTTGTTCTCAATGTTATTAACAAGCTGTGGAAAAAAAGAAGCTTCGGAAGAAAAAGCTCCTGAAAAAACAGAACAGAAAGAGAAGACTCATGAAGAAGCTCCACAAACTATAGCTTCTCTTACGGAAGAGCAGATGAAGTCTGTAGGAGTGGCTTTAGGAACTGTGGAAATGAAAGAGCTGACATCAACGATAAAAGCAAATGGTTTGCTGAGCGTACCGAACAGCAATAAAGCAACCATTACTTCGCTGTATGGAGGAATCATCAAAACCATCAATATTCAGGTAGGAAGTATCGTGAAGAAAGGGCAGGTGATTGCTACCATTGCCAACCCGGAATATATCCGGCTTCAGGAAGATTACCTGACGACCAACAGCAGAATTACTTATGCAGAGCAGGAATACAGAAGGCAGAGAGAACTTTTTGATAATGATGCAGGCGCGAAGAAAAATCTTCAGAGTGCCGATGCGGAACTTAAAACCTTAAAAACCAAAAGAGCATCCCTGTTGAAACAGCTTCAGATGATGGGAATAAGCCCTGGAAAAGTAAGCAATGGAAATATGAAATCCGGTTTGGTTATTACAGCACCAATCAGTGGAACAATCAGCAGTATTACCGCACAGATCGGGAGTTATGTAGATATCTCTTCTCCTGTTGCTACAGTGATTGATAACGGCTCCATTCATCTCGACCTTCAGGTGTTTGAAAAAGATCTTCCTAAAATGAGAGTAGGACAGATTGTTCATTTTAAACTGACCAACAATCCGGAAACCGAATATGATGCAAGAATTTACAGCATAGGATCTTCTTTTGAAAACGAAAGCAAAACCATTTCTATGCATTGCGAAGTAATTGGAAACAAATCCGGACTGATTGACGGAATGAATATCACCGGAATTGTAAGCCTTGATAAAAGCACAACTCCTGCAGTTCCTACAGAGGCCATTGTAGAAGCAGACGGGAAATATTTTGTGTTTGTTCAGACCGATAAAAAAGGGGAAGAAGAACATGAAGAAAAAGGCAAACCACATCCGAAAACCTTAAATTTTGAGAAAATAGAAGTGGTAAAAGGAACATCCGATATGGGATATACTGCCGTAACTCCTGTAGGAAATATTCCTGACCATGCAAAAATAGTAGTAAAAGGAGCATTTTTCGTGAATGCAAAACTGGTGAATTCAGGAGAACACGAACATTAATGAAAGCCATTGAAACCAGTAAAATGTCGATTTTTATCCTTACATTAGAGCTGTTTACAGAATTTTTATTGAATAAAAACGGCAGAAAAAAAGAAAAGATTATCTCACCGAATTTTTAATAAATGACCTGATTATGTTATTAAACAAAAAAATATCAGTCTGGTATTTCATCCGTGAAATAAAAACCCAAATTCTGTTGATTGGAATATTTGCCATAGCCATCGGACTTCTGGACGAGCTGCCATGGTTTCGCAAGATCTCTCTGCCATTGAATATTCCTGCATTGCTGGGAACAGCAGTATCATTGCTGCTGGCATTCCGTACCTCTCAGTCCTATGAAAGGTGGTGGGAAGCCAGAACCGTTTGGGGAGCCGTTGTCAACGATTCCAGAACTTTAGTGAGACTTGTTATTCAGTTTATACCTGCCGGAGATGATAAAGCAATAAAAGATTTTGCCGAAAGACAGATTATCTGGACCTATGCCCTTGGAGAATCACTGAGAAAACTTTCGTTTTCTGAAAAAGTTCAGCAATATCTGGATCAACATCAGATTAAAGGAGCCAATATTCCCAATGCAATTCTGGACGAACACTCCAGACAGGTGAAAGAAATTGCTGCCTCCAAAGGACTGACGGATTTCCAGCAGATGCAGCTGAATGATATCATCACAAGATTATGCGACAGTATGGGGAAATGCGAAAGACTGAAGAATACGGTTTTTCCCCGCTCTTATAGTGTTTTAGTACATATTCTGATCTATGTTTTTGCGGCCATTCTTCCGTTTGGACTTGATGATTCACAGTTGGTAGTAGAAATTGCCATTACTTTCCTGGTTCCGGTGACATTCATCGCCATTGAGAAAACATCCATCATCATGCAGGATCCGTTTGAAAATGGTCCGGTAGATACCCCAATGACTTCTCTGGCGCAGACTATAGAAATCAATATCAGACAGATGATTGGCGAACAGAATGTCCCTTCCAAAAAAGAAAATACATTGTACTATGAAATGTAATAATTTGTAAATATGAAAAAAGATATAGAACACAAACTCATTGATAAAAATACCAAACCTACCAGTATGAGGATTCTGGTATATGATTTCTTAAGCTCTCAGGAAGCGGCTTTGTCCCTTTCTGAAATAGAAAATCATTTTGAAAATGCTGATAGAATTACCATCTACAGAACACTGAAAACTTTTGAAGAAAAAGGAATTGTTCACAGCATCCAGGAAAATACAACCACGAAATACAAACTCTGCGAAGACGATTGTGATGAAAAGACACACAAAGACTGGCATCTGCATTTTTACTGTAAAATATGCAAGCAGACTACCTGCAAAGAAGATATTTCTTTCCCTGAAAATATCCAGACCAATTTCAGGATTGACGAAATAAGATTATTTGCCAAAGGAATCTGTGAAAACTGTCTTGAAAGTTTGCAATAGCATTGCATCAGTCTCATCTTTACATTTGTATAAAAATATTCAGTTATGGAAAAATGCTGTAGTACAACCCCCGAAAAACCAGATACAAAAGGACACAAACATCATCATGCAGAAGGAGACGGACATGACCATGACGGGCATGATCACTCTCACGACTCCGGAGATCAGACGGTCTTTCAGATGTTTCTGCCGGCTATTATCTCTTTTGTAGTTTTATTATTGGGAATTGCCTTTGACAACTATATAAAACCCATATGGTTTACAGGCTGGGTACGTTTAGTCTGGTTCCTGGCTGCATATATTCCTGTGGGATTTCCTGTATTAAAGGATGCGTATAAAAGTATCATCAAAGGAGATGTATTCTCAGAATTCTTTCTGATGAGTATTGCAACCATTGGTGCTTTTGCCATCGGAGAATATCCTGAAGGAGTTGCAGTAATGCTTTTCTATGCCGTAGGAGAAGTATTTCAGTCTATGGCAGTTACCAGAGCCAAAGGAAATATAAAAGCTTTATTGGATCAACGTCCTGATGAGGTAACGGTTATGGTCAATAATCAGCCAAAAACCATGAAAGCCAAAGAGGCTAAAATTGGAGACATTATACAGCTGAAACCCGGAGAAAAACTGGCGCTGGATGGAGAATTGCTTTCAGACTCGGCTTCATTCAATACAGCCGCTTTAACAGGAGAAAGTCAACCCGATACCAAAAATAAAGGCGAAGCGGTTCTTGCCGGGATGATCAATATGAACAGTATTGCTTTGGTTAAAGTAAATACAGCCTATGAAGACAGTAAACTGAGTAAAATCCTGGAACTCGTTCAGAATGCTACGGCTCAAAAAGCTCCTACAGAACTGTTCATCAGAAAATTTGCGAAAGTATACACGCCTATCGTAGTATTTCTTGCCATAGGAATCTGTTTACTGCCATATTTCTTTGTGAGCGATTATCAATTCAGAGACTGGGTGTACAGAGCATTGATATTCCTTGTGATTTCCTGTCCTTGTGCCCTGGTGATCTCAATTCCTCTAGGATATTTCGGAGGAATCGGAGCGGCAAGCCGGAATGGAATTTTATTCAAGGGAAGTAACTTTCTGGACAGCATTGCAGAAATTCAGAATGTGGTGATGGATAAAACCGGAACGATGACAGAAGGTGTATTCAAAGTTCAGGAAGTAAGCATAAGCCCTGAATTTAACAAAGAAGAAATCCTTCAGCTGGTCAATGCCCTCGAAAGTAAAAGTACCCATCCGGTGGCAACGGCTATTCATAATTATGCAGGAGAGATCAATCACGCTATTCCTTTAGAAAATGTTGAAGAGATAGCTGGTCACGGATTGATAGCGACTATTAACGGAAAAGAACTTTTGGTTGGAAACTTTAAGCTGATGGATAAATTCAACATCAGTTATGATATCAACCACGCCAATATAGTGTACACTGTGATTGCAGTGGCTTATGACAACAAATTTGCAGGATATATCACGATTGCAGACAGCATAAAAGAAGATGCCAAAGAAACAGTAGATAACCTGCATAAAATGAATGTGAAAGCAACCATGCTGAGCGGTGATAAAGGTACTGTTGTGAAATATGTAGCAGATCAGCTGGGAATTGACAATGCGTTCGGAGATCTGCTGCCTGAAGATAAAGTGAACAAGGTTAAAGAAATCAAAGCTAAAAACCAGACTGTAGCTTTCGTAGGAGACGGAGTAAATGATGCTCCCGTAGTGGCTTTAAGTGATGTAGGAATTGCAATGGGAGGCTTAGGAAGTGATGCTACTATTGAAACGGCCGATGTAGTTATTCAGGATGATAAACCAAGCAAAATCCCAATGGCAATCAATATCGGGAAACAAACGAAAAAGATCGTTTGGCAGAATATTGTACTTGCCTTTGCTGTAAAAGCTGTTGTTCTTATTCTTGGGGCAGGAGGTCTTGCAACCATGTGGGAAGCTGTGTTTGCAGATGTAGGAGTTGCATTGCTGGCTATTTTAAATGCGGTGAGAATCCAAAGAATGAAATTTTAACAAGCAAATAATAAACACAACTCAATTATATTCAATAAAAGCTCTGCTGAATTTTCAGCAGGGCTTTTGTTTTAAACTCTATATTATGCTATTGAGACTCCTGCGGAGTGACAAAGAGACTGCCTTTACTTTCGTATAAACTATAACTGATAATTGCATTTAGTATAAAAATGATACACCCGGTTTGTCATTCCGATTAGTAATCTCTGCAAAAACAAATCTCCTCTAATTAGAGAGATTAATCAAAACAGTATTGCAATTTTATCAGAGATAAAATCCTCGCGCCTTGATACAGGGAATATTTAAAAAAAAACTGCGTCTTTGTGATTTCCAACGAACAGAAAATAAAAAAGCTCTGCCAACAATATCAGCAAAGCTCTTATCAACAAGATTAAACTGTATATAAAGAACTAAATTTATCGGATTTGGTCCTGCTCAAAGTTCGGGATAATAGGATGATAGTAACAGCCACAGTTTTGTAAATTTTGACGGTAACAGATAAAAATTTTCCAATGACATTCATCATAAATCTGTCATAAAACGATTTTGAAGTAGTATATTTGTAACAGAGAACAGAATCGTTGAGGTTATTCATTTCCATATTCATCATTTTTACCGTTGCATTGCGTCCCGTTTTGCCATTGGTAAACTATGCTGTTAATTATGATTATATTGTAAAAAACCTTTGTGAGAACAGAAATGTGCCACAATCAACATGTAAGGGAAAATGCTATGTGAAAAAAGAACTGGCAAAAACAGAAAAACAATCCAACAGCTCCCAAACCATAAAGATTGCAGGATTAGATGTTTTTATTTCTCATGATATCCTCTCCTTCTTTTCTCAGCTAAACTCGGAATTGTTAACTGCAATTCCCGATTCAGGCTACTTTAATTTTCGTTCTTCAGAATACTTTTCAAGGATATTCCATCCTCCATTGATATAATTGTATTGCAAACTATATCTTTAGTTTAATAGATGAAGGTTTTCAAAAGTCTTTATTAATAAGCCGTTAAAGAAATATTTTGCAATTAAAATTAATTGATGTAAGCAAAAAGAATGCATCAATTCTTCTTAAGAAATGCTGTATTTTTTCCACTTATGCATTATATCGTAACTTTATTTAATAGTATTAATTTTAATTTAACATTACAATGAAATCTCTCATTATTTCGACTGCTTTGCTGTCGATATCATTGCTGTCGTGTGCAAAAGAAACGCCTAAGGTAAAGCATGCAAGCCATATGGACACTTCAGGAAAGAAAATAGAAAATGTACAGGTAGTGAATGAAGAAGACCCTATCTGCCACATGAAAACAGCCGGATCTCTTAAAGATACTGCGGTATATAAAAATAAAACGTACGGTTTTTGCAGTGTGTACTGCAAAGATGAATTTAAAAAAAGTCCCGAGAAATATGCCCAAAAATAAGAAGACCAATAATAAAAGTAAAGTGATTATACCCATTGTGGTATTTGCATTGCTTTTCCTGGGAATCGGGGTAGGAATGGGGTATTTTAAAAAGAACCTTTATACGGTGATGAAAGTTCCGGACTTTGAACTTACAGATCAGAATGGTAAAAAGATCACCAGTAAGGATATGTTGGGAAAGGTATATCTGGTAGAATTTTTCTTTAGCAAATGTCCTACCATCTGCCCGGTGATGAATACCAATATGAAAGCGATTCAGAGCCAGATTAATGATCCTGATTTCGGGATTATCTCTATCAGTATTGATCCGGAAAATGATACACCTGCAGCTTTGAAAGAACATGCGCAAAGAATTGGTGCAAAATCTCCCAACTGGCATTTCCTGACAGGAGACCGTACATACATAGGTAATCTTGCTGATCAGTTTAATATCTACGTAGGTGATAAAGAAGATGAAGGGGAAAGCCTGAATCATAGCGGAATGATTGCTCTGGTAGATCAGGACGGAAATATCCGATGCAGATACAATAAAGAAAATATGCCCATTCTGTATTATTCAGGATTGAATTATGGAGATCCGGAAGGTAAAACACCTGTGCTTACAGGAAAATACCATCCCGACAGAGAAATTCTGATTGAGGATATTAAGAAATTATTGAAATAGAGAGGAGGGAAGCCGGATGTTTGAAGCTGGAAGTTATTCAAGACGATGAAGCTCTGGCGATTTTTGAGATAGCTGTAAAAGCAAAATAGAAGTTGAAGAAGTTATTCTTTAAAAATAAATTGCTTCCAGCCTCCATCTCCCATCTTCCCGCTTAATAAGAAAACATTGTTCAACCATAAACAAAAAAGTTATGAAGATTATGAAAATAGCTGCTTTAAGTGCAGTTTTCGCGGCTCAGTTTGCACTGGCTCAGTTTAAGCAGACTCCTCTGCCATATGCTTATAATGCTCTGGAAGGGAATATTGATGCCCAAACGATGGAAATTCACTACTCAAAACACGGTGCAGCTTACACCGCCAATTTGAATAAAGCAATTGCAGGAACTCCACAGGAAAAAGAAACGTTGTTTCAGATTCTTTCCAATGTATCAAAATTACCTGCTGCAGTAAGAAATAATGCAGGAGGACATTACAACCACGAATTGTTCTGGACGGTTCTTACGCCTCAGAAAAACACTCAGCCTTCAGCAAAATTAGCAAAAGCCATCACCGAAGCTTTCGGAAGTATGGATGCTTTTAAAGAAAAAATGGCGAAGGCAGGAGCAGACCGTTTCGGTTCAGGATGGGCGTGGCTTTCTGTAGGGAAAGATGGAAAATTATTTGTTTCCTCTACTCCTAATCAGGATAATCCTTTGATGGATGTAGTGGAGGAAAAAGGAACGCCAATCTTCGGAATTGATGTATGGGAGCATGCTTATTATTTAAAATATCAGAATAAAAGAGCAGATTATCTTACCGCGATCTGGAATGTTACCAACTGGAATGAGATCAGTAAAAGATACGAACAAGCCACTAAAGCAAAAAAAGGCAGGTTTGATGACTGGGCTTTAATGAAAGATTTTCATGAAGTGATGTCCCAGACTTTTCATCCCGCAGAAGAAGGGAATCTTGAGCCGATAAAAACCAGAGCAGGAGAGATGGCAGCGAAAGCAAAAGCATTGCAAACTTCGGCTATTCCTGCTGAATTTAATAAAAAAGGTGTAAAGGAAGCCATTGCAAAACTTTTTAAAGATAGTCAGAATCTTGAAAAACAAATCAAGAAGAAAGATTCTGATGCAAATATTACAAAATCTCTTACTGCTGTGCACGATACCTTCCATACAATTGTAGGATTGTGTTCTGCTGAAGATGAACATTAATTGATTAAAATCATAAAAAGACAGCTAATAGTTTGATTTATTGGTTGTCTTTTATGTCAAATATCATATAAAAAAGGTAAAATTATTATTAAATTTGCTCTGTGAAATACATCATTTCTATATTCATGATTATTCAGATGACAATACGTCCGATATTGCCATTTATAGATTATACAGTTAATTATGACTATATAACAAAAGAACTTTGTGAAAATAGAATGAAACCTGAGCTGATGTGTAACGGTAAATGTTACCTCTCAAAAGAATTGGTAAAAACTACCCAGGAGCAGGGAAATAAAAGTCCCCAAAAAATAAGCTTAAATTCTATTGATAATTTTATCATTAACGAAAGCCTTGACGAAAGCTTTATTCTAAAATCAGGTGCTCTGAAAAATTCTGTTAGTTCATTTTATACTAATATTTACAATCTTTTACTTTATAACCAGTTTTTTCATCCGCCATTAGTATAACTCTATATCTGTAACAAAATAGAGAATAACAATTTATACTGATTTCGAATGAAAATATTTTTTTTTATGACATTATTCTGTACAATGTCATCACTTAGCATATCTGCACAACATACTTCAGGAACCCTGGATAGTAAAAAGGTTAAAGTAATAAATACTTTGGATCCTATCTGTAAAATGAAGACCTCAATGTCTTTATCGGATACTGCCGTTTACAAAAACAAAATTTACGGGTTTTGTAGTAAATCCTGCAAGACAGAGTTCAAAAAGAATCCTGTAAAATACTCAAAATAACAACTATTTTCTCTAGGAGAATTAGCGGATGCTCTTCAAAGACAATAAAATTGCTTGAAGAAATAACGGTATTTCCATAATTGATGTTTCCGATAGATTTATTGGAGCATTTTGCTGATTCTCTTTTTTTAATTACAATATCCGAATGAAATCATTTTTAATAAGTGGTTTACTGCTGTCCTATGCTTTATTAAATGCTCAGGCAGTATGTACAGCCAATCTTGGAGGCGGACTTGAGCCTTCCTTTGTAACCTTCAGAATAAACGGAACAGATTTAAATCATAATACCTATGATGAGCCAACTGTTTATTATCACGAGTATCCCTCGAACGGGAATACCACTGCACAGCTTACAGCCGGGCAGTCTTATGATGTGTTTACCTTTACGTCTTCCGAAGCGGTGATTGGGGTATGGATTGATTATAACCGCAACAGTATTTTTGAACAGAATGAATTCACACTGTTAGTCAATTCAATGAATTCTCAAAATACCCATACACTTTCTATACCGAATAATATACCATCAGGAAATATAAGGATGAGAGTTCGGTCGAGAGCTTATGGAAGTTCAATATCTGCCGCAGATGCCTGCAGCAGTTTCGGATCAGGTGAAACACGTGATTATATAATGAATGTGATCAACAATAATTTGTCTGTGAAGGAGACTTCAAGAATAAATAATATACAGTATTATCCCAATCCAACGAAAAATTCTGTAAACATCTGGTCAGATCAATCTATTACTGAATATGAAATTTATAGTAGTCTTGGAGGTATAGTCCTTAAGCAAAGTACTATTAAAGACAAAAACATTAGCATTGATCTGTCAAGCCTTTGTGAGGGAATCTATTTCGTAAAACTAAAATTCAAAGAAGGCTTTGAAGTAATAAAAATAACAAAACAATAATAACTAACAATTAAAATAACAATCAAAATGAAAATTTACAAATTCTTATCCCTATTTTTCGTAGCCATTACATTATTTACCCTTTCATCATGTAGAAGCAGCGATGATGATGAGGTTCAGGATACAACACCCGGAAATCTTCAGATCAAATTTGAAAACGGATTCAATAATCTTGGAGATATTGTTCTGAACCAGACCACTCAGACTTCAGCAAACGGACAAAAGCATCAGTTTTCTACTCTTAAATATGTGATCAGTAATATTGCACTTATTGATGAGAACGGAGGAGAATTTAAGTACCACTATAATGATCCTGATAAAGGGGCTTTCATTGTAGATCAGGCAGAAGCTGTTGCAGGAATCAATTACATTAATTTAACGGATATCCCTCAAAATAAATATAAAAAGATAAGAATTGGTTTGGGAATCAGCCAGACAGCCTATCTTATCGGACAGGATGGACAGGGAGTTTTCTGGCAGAAGGCTAAAACAGCTGGTATGGCATGGTCCTGGGCAGCAGGATACATTTTTACCAAGCTTGAAGGTAAGTATGGTACTTCTTCTGCAGATACCAACTTTATGAATCATTGTGGGAATATGGGGAATGTTACGGCCAACAGTACTCCTGATCTTTACCGTGAAATTACTCTGGATTTACCTGTTACAGCGAGAGTAACCAAAGATATCAGGCCTTCTGTACATATTCTGGCTGATCTTAATCAGTATTTGAGCGGGCAGACTGCTTTAACTCTGAACAGCAGCAACAATATGGCAATGGGATCCAGCCAGCATCTTGTGAATGTGACCAACAACATTACAAAAATGTTTAAAGTAGATCATGTGCATAATGACTAAGATATTGACGATGTCCAAGAGAGAGCGGTTTTGCTCTCTTTGGATTTTCATCATCCTGACAAGCCTTTTGGTTTCATGTTCTGACGAATATGAAGGAATTCCTATTGATAAAGATGAACCTTATAGCTTAGAATATCCTTCAGGCTTTCCCAAAATGACGTTTGATATTACCGGAAATCCTGTTACAGTAAATGGAGTAGCTCTTGGAAAAAAACTGTTTTATGAAGGAAAGCTGTCCAGAAATAATACTATTTCCTGCGGGTTCTGTCACATTCAGGAATATGCATTTACCCACCACGGCCATAATGTAAGCCATGGGATAGATGATAGATTAGGAATAAGAAATGCACCACCTATTCAGAATATGGCTTTTCTCAAAAATTATACATGGGACGGGGTAAGTCATAATCTGGATGAAAGATCTCTGGTTCCTATTACTACAGATTTTGAAATGGACAGCTCTCTTCCTGAAGCAGTAGGAAAACTGAATAGTGATGCGAATTACAAAAAAATGTTTAAAGCAGCATTTGGTGATGAAAAGATCACTGGAGACCGTATTCTTAAGGCTATTTCTCAGTTTATGGCAACAATGATATCGGCAGATTCCAAATATGATCAGATGATGAAAGGAAAAGTATCTTTTACCGCTGAAGAAACACAGGGAATGTCCCTTTTCCAGAATAAATGTGCATCATGTCATTCAGGAGAATTATTTACCGATGAGAGCTACCGAAATACAGGAATGTATTATAACGCCCAGTTCGATGACAGAGGAAGATACAGGGTTACTTTAGATTGGAATGACAACATGAAATTCAGAGTTCCCAGCTTAAGAAATGTAGAATATACCGCACCTTATATGCATGACGGAAGATTTTACAGCTTAGAGGCGGTACTTAATTTCTATTCAGACAATGTTGAAAATCATCCAAATCTTGATCCTCTTTTAAAACAGAATGGGCATACTGGTATTCCCATGACGGGTCAGGATAAACAGTATATTATAGCTTTTCTGAAAACACTATCAGATAAGAGTTTTATATCCAATCCAAAATTTGCAGAATAATTTATAGAAACATGAAGAAGATTATAGTAATCATAAGTTTGATCCTGTTGAGTCAGTATCAGGCGAAGACCATTATAGACAGTGCATATATTGCCCCGGAAACCTTTAGCAGATTCAATTTTGATGATGATTGTGATGCCTGTGGCTGTGCGGCAGGAAACGGCTCTTCCGGCTTTGAATCTTTGCTGAATCCACAGTTTGTCGGAATCAAATACTTTGCCCAGCATTACAAAGCCAAAGAAAACTTATTTGTAAAAGATCTTACGCAGGATCAGTATTTTAATACCCTGCAGCTTTGGGGAAAAATTCCACTGACTAAGAAACTGAGTGTTTACGCAAGTCTGCCATTCCATTTCCATGAAAAGAAAACCATGCAGGGAGATATTAAAATCAATGGAATAGGGGATCTTAATCTGATGGGAATTTACCAGCTGATGAGTTCCAAAGATAATTTCCATCATCTGAGCGGAGGTTTGGGCTTGAAAATTCCTTTAGGGAAATTTGATGAAAAAGGAACATCCGGTGTCAATCCAAGTTTTCAGCTGGGAACCGGAAGCTGGGATTATCAGGCGGCTTTGAATTATAAATTTCAGAAAAATAAAGTTGCCGTATTGGTTAACACAGATTATACAATCAAAACAGAGAATAAGAAAAATTACCGTTTTGGAAACCAGTGGAATTATGCTGCAACAGGTTTTTATCAGGTTGCAGGAAATGAAAAGTCTGTTTTTTCTGTAAAAACGGGAGTTCAGGGAGAAGTATATGCCCAGAATAAGCAATTTGATGAAGCATTGCCTAACACTGCCGGGAGCGCTTTGTACGGAAAACTGGGATTTGAAGCTTCTTATAAAAAGCTGAGCCTGGGAAGTGAAATTATGCTTCCCATGTATACTCATCTGGCAGGAGGAGATATTGAAGCCAAATCAAGATTCAGTATTTTCCTGAATATTGGAATTTAGGGCAAACACCCTCCATAAAACCATGTTAAAGCTCCTTCGGGAGCTTTAATTGTTTATCAATCATGATTTTAATTGGGGATTAGGAATAATTATTTATCTTTGCCGGGATTTGGTGAGCCGTAAAAAGCTCTTAAAAGGGAATCCGGTGAGAATCCGGAACAGACCCGCTGCTGTAAGCTCCGCACCAAAGTTTTTGAAGAATATATCCACTGTTTTTTTAATGGGAAGGATTTCAAAAATGGAGTAAGTCAGAAGACCTGCCAGAAAATAATCGTTTGACGCTTTCGTGGAATAAAGCTTAGGACATCAATGATTCTGTGCAGTGACCGCTGTGCTTTGTCGTTGTATTCTTATACCCATTAGCGTCTTCATTACCCTAAATGAGCTAATGGCGGCAAAACTAACTACTTCTGCAATTTATAAAGCTGTTTTCACCATACTTGTGATCACATCTCAATTTTTGTCTTCTCAAACCAGGAAAAAAGACAGTCTTCAGGAAGAGACCATTAAAGGAATCAATCTATACAAAAAGAATTTTAAAGAAATCCTTCCGGCACAAACCTTACAGGGCGAGCAGCTGGAAAGATTGAACAGTCATTCTGTTGCAGATGCACTGCGGTACTTTTCAGGAGTTCAGATCAAAGATTATGGAGGATTAGGTGGTTTGAAAACCATTAATATCCGAAGTATGGGAAGTCAGCATGTAGGGGTTTTCTATGATGGAATTCAACTGGGTAATGCCCAAAACGGACTGGTGGATTTGGGAAGATATTCCTTGGATGATCTGGAAGAAATATCATTGTATAACGGACAGAAAAGTGAGATTTTCCAACCGGCAAAAGACTTCGGATCTTCGGGTTCTATTTATTTACAGCCTAAAACACCTGTATTTAAAGGAAATAGGAAAACCAATCTCGTTATAAGAGCTAAAAGTGCGTCTATTGATCTTTTCAACCCTTCATTCCGATTGGAACAGAAGATTTCAGACAGGGTTTCTGCCAGCTTCAGTGGAGAATTTATGCAGAGTGACGGAATTTATAGATTTCGATATGCCAAGAAATATCCTGATGGACAGCAGGCCTATGATACCATTGCGAAAAGACAGGATTCAGACATCAAAGCAAAACGTTTTGAAACCTCTCTCAACGGAACTTTGAATAACGGAAGCTGGAATATCCGTGGTTACGGTTATATTTCAGACCGTGGAATGCCGGCACCTATTGTGAATGGCCGTTTTGGAGGAAGGGGAGCGAGACTATCTGATGAAAATTATTTCGTACAGGCCAATCTGAGAAAAAAACTGTTCCCGAAATTTGAAACCCAGCTGAAAGCAAAATTTGCTTATGATTATACCCATTTTATGGATACGGTTCGTTCGCAGTCTATTATTCATACCGATAATACCTATATCCAGCGGGAACTCTACCTTTCCTCATCCAATATCTATTCTATTACGCCCAATTGGGATATCAGCCTGAGTGGAGATTTTCAGTACAATAATCTGGATGCCAATCTGGATAACTTTTCTTATCCTACGCGTTACACAACATTGGTAGCATTGGCAACAACCTATCAGTGGAACAGGTTTAAAATTCTGGGAAGCCTTTTAGGAACCTTTACATTTGAGGAAGTAAGAAAAAACAAAAGACCGGGAGATGCCAGAGAGTGGACACCTGCCGTATTTATGAGCTATCAGCCGGAGATCATTCCGGAGCTTACCCTCAGAGCATTCTATAAAAGGATTTTCCGGCTTCCAACCTTCAATGATCTGTATTATACCAATATCGGAAATACTTACCTGAAACCGGAATTTACCAATCAGTATGACGTAGGATTTACTTATCAGAAGAATTATAACAACCGTTTCTTTAAAACTTTTTATGCTAAAGTAGACGGTTACTACAATAAAGTACAGGATAAAATTGTAGCCGCTCCAAACGGAAGTATGTTCCGCTGGCTGATGATGAACCTTGGATTGGTTGAAATAATTGGAGCCGATGTAAATGTACATACTGAACTTCAGCTGGGAAAAGTAACCCTTCGACCTTTGCTTTCTTATACGTACCAAAGTGCAAGAGATATCAGCGATCCGGAAGATACCTTTTACCGTAATCAGATACCTTACACGCCATGGCACAGTGGGTCTTTCAGTCTGATGGCAGATTATAAAGACTGGAGTTTCAATTACAGTACAATGTATGTGGGAGAAAGATATGATGTGAATCAGGATAATATTCAATACAATTATGTGCAGCCCTGGTATACTCACGATCTGTCTGTTCAGAAAAAATTCAACTGGGCCAATCATCAATTCAAAGTAAGCCTTGAGGCGAATAATATTTTCAATCAATACTATGATGTGGTCATCAATTATCCGATGCCCGGAAGAAACTTTAAACTTATTCTAAACTTCACCTTATGAGAAAACTAAACTTTTATTTTTTATTTCTGGTATTAGCTTTTCTTACCTCATGTCGTACAGATGATATTATTGTCCGTCAGGAAGTGGTAGAAGGACTTCCCTCAGAAAATACATCCATAAAGGGCTTCTATATGCTGAATGAAGGGAATATGGGCAGTAATAAATGTACCCTGGATTTTTTTGATTACACCAAAGGAACTTATTACCGGAATATTTACGCAGAAATCAATCCGAATGTGGTAAAAGAACTGGGAGATGTAGGAAATGATATTAAAGTGTACGGAAGCAAACTCTATATCGTTGTCAATGTTTCCAATAAAATTGAAGTGCTGGATGCCAAAACGGCGAAACGTATTACTTCTATTCCATTGCAAAACTGCAGATATCTAGCTTTTAAAAATGGGAAAGCTTATGCCAGCAGCTATGCCGGCCCTGTAGCCATTAATCCCAAGGCTCCTAAAGGAAAAGTAGTGGAAATTGATACCACTTCTCTTTCCATTCAGCGTGAAGTGGTAGTAGGATATCAGCCGGAAGAAATGGAAATTGTGGGTAATCAGTTGTTTGTGGCCAACTCCGGAGGATATAAAGCTCCCGATTATGACAATACGGTTTCGGTAATTGATCTGAATACTTTTACAGAACTCAAAAAAATAAATGTAGCGATTAATCTTCATCACATTAAAAAAGACAATTACGGTGATTTGTACGTAACCTCAAGAGGAGATTATTATAACGTTCCTTCCAGCCTTTATTTGATAGATGCAGCCACAGGAACTGTGAAAAAAGATTTTCATCTCTCCGTAAGTGAAATGACAATTGTGAATGATAAACTCTATTTCTATGGAAATGAGTTCAATTACAATACCCACAGCTACAAAAAAACATTTGGGATCATTGATGTAAAAACAGAAGAGATTATCACCAACAGAATTTTTGACAAAGAATATGAAACCGCTATTAAAACTCCTTATGGGATTGCCGTAAATCCCATCACAGAAGATATCTACATCACAGATGCCAGAAATTATGTATCCATGGGATTTGTGTATTGCTTTGATAAAAACGGACACTTTAAATGGAAAACAGAAGGCGGAAATATCCCTGCCCACTTCGCTTTTTTATACAAATAACCCAACTTTAAGACATGAACAGAAATACATTTACTGATTTAAAAACCGGACTTTTATCCTTTTTCCTTTTAGGAGTGATCGCCTGTAAACACGATGATGAAGAGGAATTTACCTTTAAAGGCCTTGATGATTCCTATACCATTGAACGTTTAAAGGTGTTGAGTATTCCTACCAATGCTTCAGGATCGGTTACATGGAGCATCAACGATTCTATTATTTCTCAAAGTTCAGAACTTGAGTTCATCAGTCCTACTGCAGATGCTTATCCTTTGACTTTAAAGATTAACAATAATGGAAGCGAGCAGGTTTTTCATTCTAAAATAATCGTAACCAAGGAAAAAACACCTTACAGTAAATATATTTCTAAAGTATTGGAGTTCCGTCCTGCCGTAGGACAGTTTATGAACGAAATCCCGGAATATCTACCTGGAAATACCACAGCGAATATGCTTCAGAAAGCCAATGAATCTTTAGTGGGAGGTAATTCTACGATGATCAGCCTGGGAGGATATGGCGGATATGTAGTGTTCGGTTTTGATCATACGATTCCCAATTTAAACGGACGTGATTTTAAAGTACTGGGAAATGCATTCTTTGGAAATGATGCCGCGGATCAGCGTTCAGGATCTTGTGAACCGGGAATTATTATGGTGGCCTACGACAGAAATAAAAACGGAAAACCCGATAATGATGAATGGTACGAAATTGCAGGCAGTGAATATTTCAAAAATGCTACACTTAAAGACTACAGCATAACTTATCATAAGCCTAACGAAAATAAAACACCTGTACCCGGAACTGAATTCTGGCAGACTGATGTGGAATATATCAAGTGGAGTGACAATCTGGGAAATCAGGGATTCAAAACAAAAAATACCTTTCACGCCCAGAGCTATTATCCTTTATGGTTTACAGATCCTTCTTACAGCTTTTCGGGAACAAGACTTGCGAATAATTTTTACGATCAGAACGGTGACGGATCGTATTGGGTAGGAAAATCATATGAGTTTGGATATGCTGATAATGCACCGAACAATGATGATGCTTCCAATATTGATATTTCATGGGCGGTAGACAGAAACGGAAAATATGTAAAACTTCCGGGCATCGATTTTATGAAAATATATACAGGAGTCAATCAGGAAGCTGGCTGGCTGGGAGAAGTCTCTACAGAAGTAGCGGGAGCTTACGATTTACATTTCAAATAATAAATTAATAATACAATCTATTTAAATTAATAAAAAATGAAAAAGTTTTATCTTTTTATGATGCTTTTTCTGTTTGCATGCTTATCCAATGCGCAGATAAAAGTACAGGGTGTGCCCAGAAATGATATTTCAGGAATCAGTAATCTTAATACCACTACCATCAGTTTTTCTGATATTCAGTATTGGGTAGGGTCCGGAACCAATCAGGCTGCTTTTGTAGTACAGTGGAACGACGGTAAAAACCCGGATGCTATGGTTTGGGGGTTCAAATGGAACGGAAATGCTACAGGGGAAGACATGCTGAAAGCTATTGCTAAAGCAGACCACAGATTATATACCCTGCTTTATCAGGGAACACAGTTTGGATCAGCAGTCGGAGGAATTGGATTTGATCTGAACGGTCAGGGGACCAATGCTCTGATAAAAAGCGGAAATGCCACTTATCCTTTATATCCGGTGAATGGTTTTGTCAATACTACCGCTTATGATTTTGACAGCTACACGATAGTAGATGCCGCGAACGATCATTGGCAGTCTGGCTGGACTGTGAACGGATACTGGGCGTACTGGGTGAAAAATCCGGCAGATGCAGATTTCGGATATTCCAGTGTTGGTGCTTCCTCCCGTGCATTGGAAAATGGTTCCTGGGATGTATGGAACTTTAATGTAGGATTTAATGTAACACCTGTTTCTTCTACCATTACTCCTGTTTCTCCATTTGTAGCTTCTACAAACTATACCAATGGATATTTTATGGTGAACGAAGAATGGTTTGGCCATACCAACGGTTCTGTAAATTTCATTGGCAATAACGGTCAGATCAACTACCGTGTCTACAGTAATGCGAACAATAACCAGGCTTTCGGTGCCACTACACAGTACGGAACAATCTATGGAGATAAATTTTACTTCGTATCAAAGCAGGCTGCTGATGGAGGTGATACGCAATATACTCCGGGAGGAAGACTGGTTGTAGCCAATGCACAAACCATGCAGAAACTTGCCGGCTTTAATAATATTGGAGGAGGTGATGGGAGATCATTTGTAGGAGTGAACGAACATAAAGGCTACATTGGCACTTCTACTGGTATTGTTACTTTCAATATTGATAATTTGCAGGTAGGTTCTTTAATAACCGGAACAGGAGGAAACGGACAGATTGGAAATATGATCCGAACTTCACAATATGTTTTTGCAGTAAAGCAAGGGGCAGGAATTTTAGTCATTAATCCTAATACCGATACGATAGTGAGTACTATTGCGGGAGGCTTCTACTCAGTGGTTCAGGCCAAAGACGGAAGTGTTTGGGGGATTCAGGATCAGAAGCTGATCAACATTAATCCTACTACTTTTGCAACACAGGTTTATAATATTCCTACCACTAAATATTTTGGAGACTGGGGGGCATGGAATGCAGGCAGATTTACAGCAAGTAATAAAGAAAATGCTTTATACTGGATCAATTCAATCAGCAGCTGGAGTTCAGGAACAAAGATTGTAAGATTTGATGTTACCACGAAAACATTTAATGAAAACTTTGCTGAAATTCCCGGACAAACAGGTCAGTTTAAACAAATTCCTTACGGAGCAGCACTTCGTGTAAACCCGGTTACCGGAGAATTAGTTCTTAATACTACAGAAAGCGGATATGGAGCACACTACCAGAAAAACTGGATTCATACTTATGATATGACCGGAACTCTTATCAATACAAAAACATTGAATGATTACTATTGGTTTCCTTCATTAACGGTATTTACCAATAACTCGGTTCCTGTTGTAAGTAACATTTTACCTTCTCAGGTTACTGCCGGAAACACAACAACGATTGATCTGAAATCAATAGTTTCTGATGCCGACAATATGGAGGTATCTGTTGTGAAAACCATAAAATCAAACAGCAATCCTACAGCGGTTTCTGCTGTGATTAATACCAATGATGAATTGATTTTAACACCACTTGTTTCAGGCACATCTGATATTGTGATTGGTTTTAACTCCAATGGTAAACTGGTTGAAAAAAACATTACAGTAAACAGTAATACATCAACTTTAGCCACCGCTGAGGTGAAAAAACTTGAATTCAGCATTTATCCGAATCCTGTAACTGATATTCTTACCATTAAAACACAGGAGAAAATCCAGAATGTTTCTATTTATGACACTTCAGGCAGAGTAGTGAATGCACAGCTGAACAACGGACAGATCAATGTGACAACACTTCCAAAAGGTATTTATATTTTAAAGGCTGTCACAGATAAAGCAGTATATCAACAAAAATTAATCAAAAACTAATACCGGTTTAGATCGTAATCTTGTTAATAAAACCTCTGGTCAAAATTGACCAGAGGTTTTTTATTTATCATTCAATATGATTATAAATTGGATATGAAAATCCGGCAAGCTTGGAAAGCTTGCCGGATTCAATCTGTTATGTTTTTTCTTATTTAATTATCACTTTTTTAGCATATGTTTTTCCTTCTTTTGTCTGAAGTTTCATAATATATACTCCCTGTGGCTGTTTTGTTTCAAAAGAATTTGATGTCAGCCTGGAACGGAATACTTCTTTGCCTGAAGTATTAGTGAGAGTAACCTCCGAACCTTCAGCAGAAACATTTTTGTCCAGAGTAAACTGCCCATCATTACTATGCGTCATGAAATTAATGAATGGATCTTTGTATTGGTAAGCATAATATACTCTAAGCTCACCACCAATATTCAATACCCCTGAGTTAACATTAATTTTTATACGGTCAAAAGGAATGTTCATCGTCATCTCAATTTCACCTTTGCTGGGATCTCCGGCTCCAATGTTGATGATTTTTGTAGCAAGACTTGTATAATCGTTATTGGATACATCTCCATTAAATGTTTCAATAGATACACCACCCAACACCTGTGCAGATAATGGAGTTCCGTTTGAACCAATGGCAAGAACAAGCTTGTTGGTATTGTTTGCAATATTGGTAGTTGGGAAAATTAATGTCTGTTCCGTTCTCGCAAGAAGACCTACTGACACCTGTAAAGTAGAGTAGTCATTCTCGTTGCTTCCTACCGCATTCTCAGGATTCAATACACCACAGCCCAGACATACTCCAAATACCTGATTGGTCTGGCTGTCTGCGTAGGTTTTTACAATCTGAGCAAAAGACATTGTGCTGGTTAAAAATAGGAATAATGCCAAAATTGCAGTTTTCATGGTGCGTTGGCTAAGTAATAAATAAGATTTCATATGTAGAAAAATTTTGGTTTTAGCTTTTTGTAATTAAAACAATTATGTTACTTGTTTTATTTCATAATTATGTGAATTGTCAATGATTTATTGATATTTGTAATTGTAGTTTTATTATTGTTTAAAGGGATTGCTGCCATTTTTGATCTGAAAAATGAATATAAAAAATACGGCAAGCTAACAAAGTCTGCCGTATTTATATTATCGCTTATTAAATTATTTGATTAAAATTTTTCTGGAATATGTTTTACCTTCCCTGGTCTGTACATTCATGATGTAAACACCTTCCGGTTGTTTTGCTTCGAATGTATTTGAGTTCAATGTTGCACGGAATACTTCTTTTCCTGAAGTATTGAACAGGGTGACTTCTGAACCCTCCACAGGAACATTTCCGCCAAGAGTAATCCGTCCGTTTTGACTATGAGCCATAATATTTATTAATGGATCCTGATAAGCATAATAAATTCTGAAACCACCACCAAGGCTCAAAACACCGCCGGTTAATCCGATTCTTATTCCATCATAGGGTTTTGCAGGCTTGAATTCTATTGTACCTCTGTTAGGAGTTGCTCCCAATTTAAGGAGGCTTACATCGATTGTTCTTCGATCATCGTTAGAAGTGCCGCCATTCATGGTTTCCAGAGTTACTCCGCTCAATAATTGTACTGATAACGGGATATTATCTGTTCCGATTCCTACTACCAGTCTTGTGTCTGATCTCAGGTCTGGGAAAAGAAGAGTTTGCTGAATCCCTCCCAATAGCACGGTTCCCAATACCATTGTTGAATAGTCGTCTTCGTTAAAACCTACAGCATTAAGTGGATTATCTATACGACATCCCAGGCAGGCTACTCCGAATACGCCTGAACTTTGTGCATGCGCGTAAATTCTGTCTTGTGCCAATAATGACATTGTGCTGGCAGAAAATAAAAATAAAGCCATCAATCCGGCTTTAATAGAGAATTGATTTCCCGAAAGTAAATTGAATTTCATGTTATATATTTTAGAATGAATAGTTTTATTCAAATTTAATAATTAATAGAATAAATATGAAATAATATTTCCATTATTGGTGATATTTTTAATGAAATTTAATATGACTTTACTTTAGAGAATAAAAATAGCATAAAAAATTATTAGGGAGTGGAAAAGATTCCCTGAAATCTGTATATAGAAACGAAAAAAGGACCTTCGAAAAAGTCCTTTGTAGCCCGTAGGGGAATCGAACCCCTCTTACCAGAATGAAAATCTGAGGTCCTAACCGATAGACGAACGGGCCTTCTATCTTCCATTACTGAAGTAATGTGTTAGCTTTGTTTTAGTAAGTATCAACTCTTATTGTAGCCCGTAGGGGAATCGAACCCCTCTTACCAGAATGAAAATCTGAGGTCCTAACCGATAGACGAACGGGCCGGTTAGATTTATTTTAATATAGCTTTTTCTACTTTGATCTTTATAAAACCACCGTTATTACAGTGGTCTTATAAGATGTAAGTAGCCCGTAGGGGAATCGAACCCCTCTTACCAGAATGAAAATCTGAGGTCCTAACCGATAGACGAACGGGCCAGCTATATTGTTACGCTAATTTATTAACGTGTTTTGTTAATTTGCTTTTCAAGTTAGCTGCCTTGTTTTTGTGGATAATATTTTTCTTAGCTAATTTATCCAATAAAGCGATAACTTTTGGCAATTGTTCTGTAGCAGCAGCTTTGTTCTCTTCATTTCTTAAAGCTTTTAAAGCTGTTCTAGCAGTCTTGTGGTAATATCTGTTACGAAGTCTTCTAGTTTCGTTTTGTCTGATTCTTTTTAGTGCTGATTTATGATTTGCCATATCGTTTAAATGTGAGTGCAAAACTATAAACTTTTTTTTAAACTACCAAATTTATTTTTAAAAAATTTAATTTTCTTCTGATAGGTACTTTCTAAGTTTATTTATTGCCTGTTCTATTTTTAAATTTTCTTGTTCTTTCTCTAATTTTTTGATCGTATTTCCCAGCATGATCAGTGCATTATTCCATTCTCCAGTGGTATTGGTGAAAGTAAGTCCGTCAATTGTTACTTCAAAAGCAACCCTTTCTCCAGTCCTGTAAAGCCTGAAACTGATTTTATCATCTCTGCCTGTAATCCCGCCTTCATTGATTTGTAAATCGTAACTTTTTGGGTTAGAGTGGATTTTCTTAAAAAGCAATTTCGCTTCTTGTATTTTTAAATCCGGCATGATATAAAATTTGATAGTCTGCAGAAAACTGCAAACAATGATTTATCAATAATATTTTTCATCAGTGTGACCATATTGGTGTGACCAAGTATGGTTAAAATTTTTGCAAATATAATGCTTTTGTGACATATAACATCAATGGAATGCTTTTTTCAAATAAAAGTCATTGCCTTTTCAGTATAATGATGGTAATTCTCCAATTATCAGCATGCTAAAATTCGGGTGTTCTTTATTTATAATATAAGTCACAAAATTTGAAAAGTTTCTTCAAAGCTATAATATTTCTGAATGAGGGGTTGGTTTTGAAAATCAACAGACTAAATTTTATTTAAATAATAAAGAAGGACATTTAATGGTCCTTCTTTATTGTTCTCAAAAACTGTATGTAAATTATAATTCAAAAGAATTATTTAGAAAGAGTTTGATGCTTAATATTTTCAGATTAACAATAACTTTTTTAAGTAATCTAGGAACTTATAATTTTATATCATCTTTCCCTGTAATTTCAATAAGTTTTATAGTTTCGCGGAAATCAACTCCATTTAAAGGATCAAATTCATTGTAATCATTAAAAGCAATACCCGTTAGATCTGCAATTTTTTGTAATGGAACCTGATAAGTCTTAAATTGACCAAAACCATCTTCTCTGATTCCTTCTTTATTTCTAAAATCTTCAATATTTTCTGGTTGTTTTAACATATAGCCACTTACGGAAGGTGTTCCATCTGCTTTTATCATCACTGCCACTTTCCAAAATTGTAATGGTAACAAAACTCCTCTGTATGGAATGTCATCTTCACTAAATACAGGACCTGTAAAAACAGAAACTTTAATATCTTCCCGTCCCGCACTATCCAATATATAGTTTTCGAGGCTTAACCAGGTCTTTTGGTTCAGGTCTTTATGTTGCGGAGTAGAATTTGAAAAATGAAAAGTATCATCATTTGCAGCAGCTGCATTTGGGCCCCAAACAGGATCCAGTCTCCGAACCATATGTCCGCGATCCAGATCATTATCTGCATATACGGCCGGACCTGTTTGATATTTCTCGTCCATTCTTGGATCAATTATCCATTTTGTATTTTCTCTTTTTATAGGATCAAGCCTATTCCCATCGATATTGACTGCTGTCATCATACACAGCTTTCGGCTCTTATGGATGGCTATCGAAAAATTAAAATAATGCAGAAGACTTTTGTTGGTCTCTGTAGGGTTTAATAATGGTGCTAAATTTTTACTTTGAGATTTTAATAAGTCCTCGATTTCAATCTTGAAATTATCTGAGCTTACAAAGTTTGCGTCATATCCGTTTCTGCCCTTGTAATTTGGGTTTTTTGCTTTTTCTATGAAGAAAGATTGCTCCTTAGTATCTTGGTTAGTGGGAATACTGTCTGTTGTATTTTGTGAAACCAAGTTGTCTGTAAGACCAATACCTAACGTAATTTCAACGGGTACGTTAAATGTAATTTTGTTGCTCATTTCGTTTAATTTTTTATTATCAGATGAAGATTGATGGACTTTTTTTTCTGTTAAGATTTGTAAATCAGAAATTGAATTTGAATTATTGAATATTTCCTCAACCAAATTATTGGGGAATTTTGCCCGTATACTGTTTATGTTGCTTTTAATATCTTGCAGAATGGAACTAATTCTAACACCTTCATTGGCAATCCAGTCTATAAGATTCTCATCCATGTTTTCTTGAAATATAGTTCCGTCCTTACACAAGTAATTACCTTGTTCGTCCTTTCGGGGGACTCCGCTATGATGCAGTGCAACAACCTGCCACTGATCATTATAAACAGGTGCGCCGGAAGAGCCCGGTGCAGTGTCTGTAAAATAGGTTATAAAGTCTTCTGTTTTAGCAATTAACTGGTTTTCCCTAATAGCAATCTGTTTGTATTGTCCTGAAGGATGTTGGATAATTGACACGCATTCTGAAACGAGTGCTTTATTCGGGTCTTCAGTAAGCTTTAAAAATCCAAAATGATAGAGCGGTTTAATCTTGCTTTTAGAATCAGGGTTTACATAGACAATTGTAAAGTCTAATCTTTCATTTGTATAAAAGAATTTATTTACATTAAAAGTAAATATATGGCTTACTGTAGGCTCGCCAAACTGGTCGTATTGAAAATTGAATTCAGCCAGACTATTTTGGGCATCGCCCTCATTTGCAAATACATGATTGTTTGTGAGCAAGAGATTGGGAGAGATTAAAAAACCAGTTCCAAAACCTATGCTACCGCCACTTATATTCTTTACGTGAATTCTGCATACAGGATTTGAAGCTAAAAACCCCAACTGTAAATAATTTATACTCATTAAATCATTTTTCTTCAGGATTCTTTCCTTTGCAAGATTGAAAGGTTCAAAGCGATTTGAAACAAGGTGATCTAATCTTTCGTTAATAATAACTTTCTCACTTAACCATGTTGGTGATTCAATTGCTGCTTTAGCATGAGGAAGACTCAATTTTGAAAATCTTTTTTCAGTCTCTGCTATGAATTTTAGATTGGATAGTTTCATATGTTTTTAATTAGTTTTTACGACTGTTTATAAGAGCGTGAATTCTCTACTCCTATAATTTTAATTTAATTTGATGCTCAATTTTTTACAACGCTGTTTAGTTTGTACCATACTTAGACTATGTATGAGTACAAATTTCAGTTATAATCAGAATCATTTCAATTACCCTTTTTCGTGATTTTGAGGTTGAGTTTTTATTTGCTCAAAACGGTTCCTGAAATCAAAAATGTTATATGGGGCAATCAAAATTTTGCTTTTGTGGATATTGGAAAAAAATGAAACTATTGCTCTAAAAAATCTTTAAAGAGATGAAAAAAGATTTTCGAAATTCGCCCTGTACAAAGTGTGTAGAGGCGTTCTTTTAAAATTCGTGGAGATTCTGTTGATTTTTGGAATAAAAAAATCCCTTAACCTTTATTGATCAGGGATTGATTGATGTAGTTGAGTAGCCTATAGGGGAATCGAACCCCTGTTGCAAGAATGAAAATCTTGAGTCCTGACCACTAGACGAATAGGCCAAATTTTGAGGTTGCAAAAGTAGGAATTAACTTTTAAACTTCAAAATTATTTTTTTTGATTTATTTGTAGACCTTTTGTATCACGGTATTTTTGACACCTTTAGCTTCAAGTTCCTTTTGAAGCTTTACAGCATCTTCCAATGTGTATACCTTTCCGTAGGTATAATAAAATACTCCATTATCCTTGTTTCTTTCCACATCTTTTAAATTCTGAAGGATATAAGAATTACCATTCAGTTTATCACCTGCATACACTTCTATGGTATAATATCCCATACTGATTCTCTGGTTAGGCATAAATCCTACAGCAAACGCATTTCTGAAACCTGCATCTTTGGCAGTTTTAAGATTAATATCTTTCACTGAAGCCATATTGGTTACAGCATAGTAATACTTGTATTGTCCGTTTTCTTTAAGGGTAAGAATATAGTTCAGGCCTTTCAGGGCAGGATCATTTTCATTGTATTTCGTAGGAGAACTCATCAATAGAATTCTGAAATCGTTTTTCAAAGGAACTTCTGCCGGTTTTTCAGGTTCTGGTTTTCTGACAGCCATAGAACCGCCGGATTTTCTGTCAACCGCTTTTTTATAATCAATAATGGCATTGTAGATACTTTCTGCAATTTCAGTCTGTCCTTTGTCTGAAGCAATATAGTGGCTTTCTTCAGGGTGATTGATAAAACCTGTTTCTATCAGTACAGATGGCATGGCATTCATACGGAGAACGTGAAGGTTTTTCTGAAATACACCTCTTGAAAATCTTTTATCTTTATTCACAAAGTTATCTTCTACCAGTCCTCCCAAGAGAAGACTTGATTCCAGATATTTACTTTGCTGAAGTTTCAAAGCAATTAATGATTCAGGAGAATCCGGGTTATAAGAACCAAAAATCTGCTTATCTTTCTCATCAAGAAAAATTACATCATTTTCTCTTTTGGCTACTTCCAGGTTCTCATTATTCTGGTTAGGTCCCTGTACATACGTTTCAGTTCCATATGCTGTAGGTCTTTGGGAAGAGTTACAGTGAATGGATACAAAAAGGTCTGCTTTACTTCTGTTAGCCAGATTGGTCCTGTCAGACAGAGAAGGATACTCGTCTATTTTACGGGTATATATTACTTTGAAATCTCTGTTTTTCTCTAACATGGCACCTACTTTTAATGTAATGGCAAGTGTAATGTCTTTTTCTGCAACCCTTCCAATGTCGGAATAAGTCCTGTTGGCTCCATGATCACTTCCTCCGTGTCCAGCATCCAGAACGATAGTAAACTTCTTCTGTGAGAAAATAAAGTTGCTGGTAAGGATAAGGAGAAATGATAAAATTATTTTAAAATTTTGTTTGTGCATCTTACAGTTATAAAAATTATATTAATTTTGAGCCTTAATTATATAGAATAAAATTGGCCAAAACCGTCTTCAAAAATATATTACAAATTTTAATTATCCTAATTTTTAACAATTTTTTAGCACAGAAAACTCCTGAAAAATTGCCTGAAAATGCGGTTAATGATACTATTTCCAAAAAGGATACCATAGTTGTAAAAAAAGAACCTTTAAATGATGTTCTTCGTACAAAAGCGGATGATCAGAGAAGAGATGTTCCCAAAAAAATGACATTCCTGAACAAAAATGCTCAGGTAAAGTATCAGGATATGCAGATTGATGCGGATTATATCTCTATTGATGATAACAAAAATCTGATCTACGCCAGAGGAAAACAAGACTCTCTAGGGAAGATTATAGAGCCTGTAATCACTACACAGGCCGGGAAAAAATACGAAACCAATGAATTCAACTATAATACAAAAACAAAACAGGCCATTGCTTTCAATGCCAGAACAGAAGAAAGCGAAGGGGTAATTATAGCCCAGAAAACTAAAAAATATAATGATTCCGTATTCGCAATGAGAAAAGCGGATTATACAACGGATGATTATTTCATTAAGAAGAAAGATACGGCAGCGGATTATTTTATGAGAGCCTATAATATTAAGCTGATTAAAACCAAAACAAAATCCCAGATCGTAACAGGTCCTATTCAGATGTTTATCGAACAGGTTCCTACGCCGCTTTACCTTCCTTTTGCTATTTTGCCATTCTCAGATAAAAGGGCTGCAGGTATTCTGATCCCAAGTTTCGGGGAAAGAGAAGATGTTGGTTTCTTCCTGAACGGAATTGGATATTATCAACCGATTGGAGAACATTTTGACCTTAAGGTTTTAGCAGATATTTATACAAAAGGAAGCTGGAACTTACGTCCTCAGGTGAATTACCAGAAGAAATACCGCTACTCAGGAAACTTTACGGCAGATATTGGTACAATGGTGAGAGGGATCAAAGGTTTGGACGATTATACTAAAAACAGTACCTATAGAATCAACTGGACTCACTCGCAGGATTCCAAAGCCAATCCTTTCCTTACATTCAGTGCCTCTGTAGATATTGTAAGTACCAAATTCTATAACAACCCGCTTAACAACAATTACATTTTCAATCAGAATGTATTGAATACCCAGCAGAACTCTACAGTAACCCTTACCAAAAGATTCCTGAAACTTCCGATGACTATCACAGGAACTGCTTCATATTCCCAGAACTTTGCAACAGGATTGGCAGACCTTCGTCTTCCACAGATGAACGTAGCAATTAATCAGTTCTATCTGTTCAAATCAAGAACAGGGATCAGACAGGGATTACTTGAAAATATTACAGTGAATACCGGTTTCAATCTTACCAATTTTGTGAATACTCAGGAGAACGAGCTATTTAAAAAAGAAATGTGGGATAAAATGCAGACAGGACTTAAAAACAATATCGCATTGGCTACCAATACAACATTGGCGAAATACTTCACTTTCAGTTTAAGTGCGAATATCGATAACGCTTTGACTACAAAAACGCTGAACAGATATTATGATCCGGTAAAAAATGTAACGGTTGACGAAATCAATAAAAACTTTACAGGATACTCTACTTTTTCCACTTCCGCAAGTCTTCAGACAACACTTTTTGGAATGATGAAATTCAAAAAAGGATCTACAGTGGAAGCGATAAGACATATGATGACTCCAAGTATGAGTTTTACCTATTCACCGGATTTTTCAAGTCCTGGCTTCGGATATTACAGAAACTATTATAATGCAACCGGAGCGCTGACACCCTATTCTATTTTTGAAAAAGGAATTATCGGAAGCCCGTCAAGTGGTATGCAGGGAGCCTTAGGGTTCAATATCGGTAACAATATTGAGATGAAAGTAAAGTCTAAGAGTGATTCTACAGGGGTAAAGAAAATCAAAATTTTTGAATCTTTAAACCTGGCAGGAAGCTACAACTTTGCTGCTAAAGATCATCCCTGGTCTGTATTCTCTATCAACGGACAGTCTTCCTTTTTCAATAGTAAACTTACTGTAAATACCAGTCTTGCGCTGGAACCTTATAAAATTGATTTCTCATCAGGAGAAAATACAGGGGTAAGAACAGAGCAGTTCGGTCACTTCAGTGTGCAAGGATTCAACGTTCAGCTATCTTATCCTTTAAGCAGCGAAATTTTTGGAGAAAAAACAGATTATGCCAAGAAGTATTCTTCGAAGGGAGAAGTCCGAAATGAAAATTATTATTTTGATGATGATCATTATGCTCACTTTGATCAGGCCTGGACTTTAAATATCAGTGCCAATTATGCTTATTCCAAAGGATTGAGCAAATTTGCCAATAAAATTGCATCCATAGGATTAGACGGTAGTATCAAGCTTACTCCTTACTGGAATATCAACGGAAGTACGCATTATGATATGGTGACTAAAGAATTGGCATATACAAGGATTGGTTTTTCAAGGGATCAGCGAAGTTTTACAATCAATTTCAACTGGGTTCCTTTCGGACAGTATAAAGTGTATGACTTCTTTATCGGTATCAAAGCCAATATCTTAAGTGATGCATTGAAGTACAAAGACAGAAGTTTTACCCAGCCTAATGCACCTTTCTAATATCAGATTGGCATTTGTGAATATAAATTTTATATTTGCAAGCAGAATAAATACTAATGAAATCACTGTTGACAAAATTCGCAAACCAGCGAACATAACAGATAGTGATCACCTATGATCTGGAAAAAATTAAATATCCGCATATGAAACAAATAATCAACACAGTTAATGCACCTGCAGCTATCGGACCTTATTCACAAGCTAATATGGCAAACGGAGTTTTGTATATCTCCGGACAGATTCCTGTAGATCCTGCAACGGGTAAACTGGTAGAAGGAATTGAAAAGGAAACGCATCAGGTAATGAAAAACCTTGAAGCCATCCTTACTGAAGCTGGCATGACTTTCAAAAATGTTGTAAAAGCGACCATCTTCCTTAAGAGCATGGATGATTTTGCTGTAATGAATGATATTTATGCATCATACTTAGATTCAGAAAGCTATCCTGCCCGAGAAACAGTACAGGTTTCATGCTTGCCTAAAAATGTGGATATCGAAATTTCTATGATCGCACATCAGGATTAATGAACTTTATAAGAAATACAATTGCGGTTCTGATAGGCCTTGGTATTGCAGGACTTATTATTACTCTTGGTATAAGGGCTTTTCCGCAATGGGTAACTTTTGAGGCTTTTGCTCCGTTTGAGCACTGGCAAAGGTTTCTTTTCAGCATGAAAGATGATAAGGCGTTTTTCGGCTTCCTTTTATTTATTTCCGGATTAGGAACGACCATTGGAGGAGTTGCGACGGCCATTATTGTTAAATATGCTAAAGTAGCCTATGCTATTCTGATTGGCTTTATTATGCTTTTTATCGCCATGTTGGATGTCATTATTTTTCCTTATCATCCTACATTTTATAAGATCTCTATTTTTCTTACGTTCTTTCCGTTTTCATGGATTGGGGGTAAAATTGTAGAAGTGATCTACGAAAGGAATAAAAAGAAGAATATCGCTGATAAAATGAACAAGTCTAAATAAATAATAAAAAGCGCTGCAGACATTTGCAGCGCTTTTTGTTGATATGAAAAACTAATTTGTTTTCTGATTAAGGCATTTTGAAACCTTTTGTATAGATTCTTCCATAGTCATCCACGAATTTCACCTGTACATTCCCCTGATATTTCTCAAGGATCTTTTCAACATCTTTCTGTGAATTGACCGGCTTGCCATTGATTTCGATGATGATATAGTTATCTACGATCCCGATTTTAGCCATTTCGCTGCCCTCAGATACGTTTTTAGCCACTACACCGCTATTTAGTCCGTATTCTGTTTTGAAACGCTCTGTAAGGGGATCAAATTCAGATCCGATTTTTTCTGTTACACTAAGGTCGGCTTTTGTTCTTGTTGAAGTGCCTCCTTTCTGGTCTCTAAGCGTTACAGAGGTAGTACTTTCTTTGCCATTTCTTGAATAAGTAACCTGTACTTTATCGCCAGGACGTTTGCTTCCGATAGACATAGAAAGATCAGCAAAGTCTGTGATATCGTAGTTGTCTACTTTTGTGATTACGTCTCCTTTTTTCAGTCCTGCATCTTCAGCACCACTGTTTTCACCAAATCCTGTAATATAAATTCCTGAACCTACCTTCAGATTTGTTTTAAACTGCTTGTTGTATGAACTTACCAATTGGTCATTCGAAAGATCTAAAGATTGAACTCCAAGGAATCCTCTCTGTACAATTCCGAATTTCTTGATATCCTCAACGATTTTTCTTGCTAAGTTAGAAGGCACTGCAAATCCGTATCCCTGATAATATCCTGTAGTAGACTGAATCGCAGAGTTGATCCCGATAAGCTCTCCATTCGTGTTTACCAAAGCTCCTCCTGAGTTACCCGGGTTGATGGCGGCATCCGTTTGAATGAAACTTTCAATAGGATTAGTAGCTTTTCCCTGGCCTCCCAAGATTCCGATACCTCTTCCTTTTGCAGAAACAATACCGGCTGTTACTGTAGAATTTAATCCTAATGGATTTCCTACTGCAAGTACCCATTGTCCTACATCAATATTGTCAGAGTTCGCAAAATTCAGATAAGGAAGACCTTTTTCTTCAATCTTTAATAAAGAGATATCTGTATTAGGGTCTGTTCCTACCAAAGTAGCGATATATGATTTTTTGTTGCTTAAAACAACTTCAAGCTTGTTAGCACCTGCTACCACGTGGTTGTTGGAAATAATGTAACCGTCCGGAGAGATGATAACACCGGAACCCATTCCAGATGGCATATTGTCAGGAGCTTGTTGCTGCTTCTGTCTCTGCTGGCCTCTTCCCCCGAAAGGATCTCCAAAGAAAAAGTCGAACAAATCCTGCTCTGAAGCTCTGCTTGAGGTTCTGCTCTGATAGTTTTTAATGGTAACTACAGCCGGAACGGTTGTTTTAGCCGCTTTTACAAAATCATCACCTACAGCTCCTGTATTCATTCCTGCGAATGATGTATTAGGTGCGGCTGTTGTGAAATAAGATTGATCTCCATTATTAGAGCTATGTCCGAAATATTGTAAAGCTCCAACGGTAGTAGCTCCAGATAATACCCCTACCACTGCAAATGGTAATAGTTTTTTAAAAGTAGTCTTCATTGTATATCTTTCTTTTTTATTAATTAATTTCATTTTTATGTTTTTGAGTAAACAAATTTAATGTTAAATAAGTAAGCAATTAGTATGCTATGTTTCAATTTTAACTAAAATTTAACGGCTATTATATCATTTTATGTCTTATGTCATAATTGTTAATGTCAGAGTTAACAAAACTTAAAAAAAAATTAAAGAAAATATGGCAGAATCATGATGTAAAGTGATTTCTTTTTCATTGCAGACAGGTCATTACTTACTATTCTTGATTCGTGTCATAAATATACTTAATTCAAAAATTATTACCTTTGCAAAAATTTTATTCTCACTTAAAACGTTTATAGCATGCAACTGTATAACACCTTAAGCGCAGAAGAAAGAGCTCAACTTATTGATGAAGCCGGTAAAGACCGTCTTACTTTGTCTTTCTATGCGTATGCCAAAATTGAAGACCCCCAAAAATTTCGCGACGAATTATTTATAGCCTGGAATGCACTGGATGCACTTGGCCGTATTTATGTTGCAACAGAAGGAATTAATGCTCAGATGAGTGTTCCTGCAGATCAGTTTGAGGCTTTTCGTGATACGCTGGAAGTTTATGACTTCATGAAAGGAATCCGTTTGAACGTAGCGGTAGACCATGACAATTACTCATTTTTAAAATTAACCATAAAAGTCAGAAATAAAATTGTTGCTGACGGTTTGAATGACGAGACTTTTGACGTAACCAATAAAGGGATTCACTTAAAAGCTCAGGAATTCAATAATATGCTGGAAGATCCCAATACCATTGTTGTAGATTTCAGAAATCACTACGAAAGTGAAGTTGGGCATTTTGAAGGAGCAATTACTCCGGATGTGGAAAACTTCAGAGAAAGTTTACCTATTATTAACGAACAGCTGCAGGATTTTAAAGAAGATAAAAACCTGCTGATGTATTGTACCGGAGGAATCCGTTGTGAAAAAGCAAGTGCTTACTTCAAACATCAGGGATTCAAAAATGTATATCAACTGGAAGGAGGTATCATTGAATATACACGCCAGATCAAAGAAGAAGGAATAAAAAGTAAATTCATCGGTAAAAACTTTGTATTTGACCACCGCTTAGGAGAGAGAATCACAGACGATATTATTGCACAATGCCATCAGTGCGGAAAACCTTGTGATAATCATACCAATTGTGCCAATGATGCCTGTCATCTATTGTTTATCCAATGTGATGATTGTAAAGCAGCAATGGAAAACTGCTGTTCTGCAG
This sequence comes from Chryseobacterium sp. CBTAP 102, assembly GCF_003201365.1. NCBI lineage: Bacteria > Pseudomonadati > Bacteroidota > Flavobacteriia > Flavobacteriales > Weeksellaceae > Chryseobacterium > Chryseobacterium sp. CBTAP 102. The sequence goes on along the minus strand of NZ_QICX01000002.1, from coordinate 119,218 downwards.
AATGTCTGGATACCATCCATTTACCTTGGGAAGAACAGGTGAAACTAAGAAAAGGGTTACAGGTTGGAAATAAAGTATTCAGAAAAGGAAAATCCGATGCCCTGAAATTTAAAAACTCAGGAGATTTAACTGATAAGCCTTTAGCAAAAGCCGAAACAAAAAATATCCGCCAGAAGATTGCTGTTAAAAAAGAATTGATAGGTAAAGCAGAGCATTACTATTCAAAATCAAAAATTGCGCAGTTTTTAATTGAGCATAAAGATCTGTCAGTTGGAGATAAAGTATTAATTTCAGGTCCTACAACAGGAGAGCAGGAGGTTACTATTACTGAAATCTATGCTAACGGAGGTCCTTGTGAAACAGCAAATATAGGAGATCAGATTACTTTTGCATTACCATTCAGAGTTCGCTTATCTGATAAGATGTACAGAATTGTACAAAATGCATAATTCCGAACTTTCAATAAATTATTTCTGTTTAATAACTTAGTAATTCCGGACTCAAAATGACAAAAAGCGGAACAATAGAATTGATGTCTCCTGCAGGAGATTTCATATCACTTCAGGCAGCTATAGATAATGGGGCTGACTCTGTCTATTTTGGTGTTGAGCAACTCAACATGCGTGCAAGAGCAACAATGAATTTTACCATTGATGATCTGCCGGAAATCGCCAGAAGATGTGCTGAAAAAGGAGTAAGAACCTATCTTACCCTTAACACCATTATATATGATCATGATCTGTCTATCGTCAGAACACTTTTAGATAAAGCTAAAGAAGCTGGTCTTACAGCTGTAATTGCAATGGATCAGGCTGTAATCTCTTATGCAAGACAAATTGGCATGGAGGTGCATATTTCTACGCAGATTAATATAACCAATGTTGAAACCGTAAAATTCTATGCTCTTTTTGCTGATACAATGGTGATGAGCCGTGAATTAAGTATCAGCCAGATCAAAAAAATCTGTACTCAGATTGAAAAAGATCAGGTGAAAGGACCTTCCGGTAATCTTGTTGAAGTGGAAATTTTCGGGCATGGTGCCTTATGTATGGCCGTATCCGGGAAGTGTTATCTAAGCCTGCATTCTCATAATTCTTCTGCAAACAGAGGCGCGTGCAAACAGAACTGCCGAAAAAAATATACTGTGATTGATCAGGAATCAGGTTTTGAAATTGAACTTGATAATGAATATATGATGTCTCCCAAAGACCTTTGTACCATTGGTTTTCTGAATCAGATTGTAGATGCCGGCGTAAAAGTCTTAAAGATAGAAGGAAGAGGAAGAGCACCTGAATATGTAGCAACAGTTACAAAATGTTATAGAGAAGCAATTGACAGTATTGCTGAAGGAACATTTTCTCAGGAAAAAGTTGATGAATGGATGAAACTTCTGGAAACCGTATACAATAGAGGTTTCTGGAGTGGATATTATCTTGGCCAGGAGCTGGGTGACTGGTCTTCGAACTCAGGTTCCAGTGCAACACAAAAGAAAGTTTATATAGGAAAAGGGCGGCATTTCTATCCGAAAGCCAATATTGCTGAGTTTGTGGTTGAAGCCTATGATATTTCCGTAGGAGACAGTGTACTTATACAGGGGCCCACTACAGGATCACAGGAAATGATCATCGAAAGTATGATCGTTGATAAGAAGGAAGGAGCTGAAAAGGCAACAAAGTCTGATGTGATTACTTTCCCTACGAAGTTTCGTGTACGGGCAAGTGACAAATTATATAAAATTGTTAAAGCGTAATGGTCATTGCTACACTCCAAAGAGATAAATGTATTGGTTGTAATTACTGTGTTGAATTCGCTCCGGAATATTTTAGAATGTCTAAAAAAGATGGCAAATCAGTATTGCTTAAGACGGTAGATAAAAAGGGCTTCTATACTTTAAAAACATCTGATCAGGAAGCATTTGAGCATTTGGAGAAAGCGGCAAACGCCTGTCCTGTGAAAATTATTTCTGTAAGAATTACTTAATCATTATGCTGAAAGCTGAACTTAGAAAAAAATATATCCAAAAAAGAAAGGCCTTGTCTACCGATGAGGCTTTCCTGTTATCTCAAAAGATTTTTGAAAATTTCATTCAGTATTTCAATCCGAAAGAATCGGAGAAAGTGCATGTTTTTATCCCGATTCCGGCAAGAATGGAAATTGATACCCAGATATTCATTGATTATTTTTTAGCACAGAATATCCGGGTTTATGTGCCTAAAATTGTAGCTGATAAGCTGATTGCTATTGAAATTTTTGAAGATACTGTTTTTGAAACCAACAGTTGGGGGATTTCAGAACCTGTTTCTAATGATGATTCAGGGGAAAATTACTTTCATTATGTGATTACACCTTTATTATACTGTGATAAAAAAGGAAATCGGGTAGGATACGGTAAAGGATTCTATGACGGCTTGTTTCAAGGCATTTCTTCCGAGACAAAAAAAATCGGAGTCAATTATTTTGACCCCGATGAATATGTGGATGATGTCTGGGAAAATGATATTCCTCTGGACTATCTGGTTACTCCTACAGACGTACTGTCTTTCTTGAGCGGCTTGGAATAAAAATCTAAAAAGTAGAATTTAAATTCTTTTTTAAGCTTTGATGTAGACAATAAGATGTATTGTGCATTCTTTTCAAAGCTTCCCAGCGACTTGTTTTTATTATCAAAATACTCCACATTGAACTTGGCGTAGTCTAATGTATCTTTTTTATAAAACTCTTTATATACATTCAGATTGCTGACTTTCGCTGTTTTTGCTTTCATGCTGTCCAGTTCCTTCAGCAGTCTTTTAAATGTCAGAGAATCCGGTTTGTGAAAATAACTTTCCATCTGAGAATAAATGACAGTATCTATTTCCGTATTCCTGTTTCCACTAAGATAGAGGGTAGACAGGTCAAGAAGCTCCTGAACTTTTTGTTTGGTGATGGAGTTGATAGCCTGCATGCTATCCATCTGTACGGCAGGATAGCTTTTTTCATTGTTGCTGTTTCGTAGTTTATCGAGGTCGCTTACCTCTGAGGTTTTATTATTACAGGCAATAACTAAAGTCAGAAGCACGGTGAAAATTAAAAAATTACTTATTCTTTTCATCTGTGGTAGCAATTTTAAATTTGATGGATACAATTTTACCTTTGATATCCTTTTTCATTTCTATTACATTCAGGTTTTTCAGAGAGGTTGTTGGCGTGGTTACCAGAGTGATATACTTCTGTTTATCCAGCCTTTCAATGCCATAAGTGTCATTATCATACACCTGATAGATGACTGCATTGCTGCTGATCAGGTTTTCCAGCTGATTTCTTTTCTGCTTAATAAGAGCAACCTGCTCATCCGGATTCCCTCCTTTGATGTCTTTTATAGAGAAATAATACACAGCCATCTTATAATCATCCGGCTTTAGTTCTATTTTTTCTTCTTCAGGGGCATTTTCAAGGCTTCTGTTGACCTCCAGAGGCTCGTAGAAAGGAGCACTGATTCGCATTTTTAGATTTTTATCTTTGCTGGAATAATAGAAGCACTCGCCGGGCTTTATTTTATACATCAACGGAGATTCGTTTTCTTTCACCACCATTATTTCTAAGGTATTGATCACAGAAACTCCTCTGTCCTTATCAATGAAACAATATTTATAAGTTTTCGAAAAAAGTACATCTTTAAATCCTAAAAGGCCAGTAATGGTAATCAAAACTGAAGTAACAAGTGCCCAGGCGTTCTTTTTGAAGAAATTTTTCTTAGGCGGAACAGCTGAAATTTCAATCTCATTTGTTGTCGCTTTGTTTTTTGTAAGTGTCTGATTTTCAGTATTTGATTTTTGTAAATCAGTGTTTTCTTGGGTGCTTATTTCAACTTTTTTAGGCTGAAATTCAGTTTTTGGAAGTTCGGGAGCTGAAGAAACTGTTTTTTCAAGTTCATCCATATCTTCTTCATCAAAATTTTCATTTTCCTGCAGCAATTCGCCGGCAAAAAGATGTTGCTTTTTGAACTCATACCAGGAGTCATAACCCGCATAAATACTCAATAAATTGAGCATATCTATCCTTGGTAATTTAGTAACCGGTGAAGTTTTAAAATAAGTGTAAAATGACTTTTCACTAATGTTACCTTTCGCTTTTTTTCGAAGGTCTTCCTGAAAATATATAATATCTATACCCTTCCACTTGGATATGTCATCCTGCGAAGGGGTATATTCTTTTAAGTATTGACCCTGAACATCCTTTTTTAGCTGTTCAAAGTGTAATAGATCTAAATCTGTCAATTTTTCAAAAAATAATTAAATTATTGATTATCAGCTATGTTTTTTTGTAAAACTATTTTACAAAGGTATTACAATTATTTTTCATAGACAAACTTTCTAACTGCTCTACCTTTGTCTTGTTCAAATAACAGAACAGAAGAAAATTTTATAAAACAATATTAACAAAATTAAATTTAATTTATTATGAAAAAGTCATTATTCGTAGCTGCTATCGCTGCAATCTCTCTAGTTGCTTGTAAAAAAACTGAAGCTACTGCTACTGAAGGTACAACTGATTCTGCTGCTGCTACTGTAGCTGATTCTGCTGCTGTAGTTTCTGATTCAGCTGCTAAAGTTGTTGATTCTGCTGCAACTACTGCTGTAGAAGCTACTAAAGATGCTGCTGCTGCTACTACTGCTGCTGGTGCTGAAGTTGCTAAAGATGCTGCTAAAGGTGCTGCTGAAGCTGCTAAAGGTGCTGCTGATGCTGCTAAAGGTGCTGCTGATGCTGCTAAAGATGCTGCTAAGAAATAATTCTAGCATACGCTTAACAATAAAAGAACCGTTTCACCCAGTGAAACGGTTTTTTTATGTTTAGTCATTTGCGGGCCGCAGGTGAAGTAATCTCTTTACTATAAAAAATAAGACCAATAGTCTATCCCTTCTTTTGCTTCAGAGATTCATAACACGTAATAGCCACAGCATTACTCAGATTTAATGAATCAATACTTCCTGCCATAGGAATAAGCGTGTTTTTTCCTTTTCCGATCCAGAAATCACTCAGTCCGGAATGTTCCGTACCGAATAATACCGCAGAACGCTGTCTGAAATCTCTCTTATAAAGATCTTCAGCACTTTCGTCCATAATCGTTGTATAGATATTAAAACTGTTTTTTTGAAGGAATTCCAATGTTTCTTCGTTTTCAGCCTGATATACTTCCATCCCGAAAAGGCAGCCAACACTGGATCTGATTACATTAGGATTGTAGAAATCAGTTTTTCCGTCAGCAACAATCAGTGCATCCACTCCAAAAGCTTCACAGCTTCTTAAAATAGCACCAAGATTTCCTGGCTTTTCTACACCTTCAACAATAATTACCGTAGAATCTTTTTTAGGAACAAATGATGAAAGTGAATTTTCTTTAGTATGGTAAATGCCGATAATTCCTTCGGAACTTCCTCTGTAAGCGATTTTTTCATATACCTTCTCACTTACATAATGGATTTTTCCATCGGGAAGAGTTCCTTTAAAGATATTTTCAGAGATAAAGAACTCCAGCGGCTCAAAATCATACTGCATGGCTCTTTCATTTTCCTGCTGTCCTTCTACTACAAAAACTTTTGATTTTTTACGAAACCTGTTGTCAGTAAGAAGCTTAGTGACATTTTTTATTTTATCGTTTTGAAAACTTTCTATCAACATGCTGCAAAATTATGCAAAATTTATGATTGAACTTCTCTGGTTTTAACAAAAATGGTTTTCCGAGTAGTCTCAAATGGAGTTTATTTTTCCATTTAAAAAAAAGATAAGAATGGTCATAAAGTCAATTAATAGCCATTTTATTCCGAACATAGCTTGCTCAGAAGAATACTGCTTCCAATAACTAAGGGGAATAGCTTTTCTGAGGTTTAGCTTTCTGATGTTTCTGTGAAACTGCTGTTGTCAATAAGACTTTGAGGCAGATCTTTTTTATTTTTAATGCCTAATGATTTCAATTTCTGAGTCTGGATCACCAGGTTGTCATTTCCGGTATGAAGCTGTTTGTAAGCATCATTGTATACATTTTTAGCCTGATCCAGATTTCTGCCTACTTTTTCCAGGTTTTCTACAAAGCCAACGAATTTATCATAGAGTCTGGCTCCTCGTTCAGCGATTTCAATAGAATTTCGGTTCTGATATTCGCGTTTCCAAAGATCGGCAATCAGCTTAAGGGAAGTGATCAGATTGCTTGGGTTAAGCAGAAGGATTCTTCTTTCATAGGCATAGTTCCAAAGATTCTGATCCGCCTGCATTGCAGCAATATAAGCAGGCTCACTAGGAATGAACATCATCACAAAATCCAATGATTTTCCATAGTCATCGTATGCTTTTTGACTTAACTGATTAATATGATTCTTGATAGATCCAAGGTGCTGGCTCAGTTTTATGGCATAAACATCGGCGTCGGTTTCGTCTACCAATTCGGTAAAAGCAGTCAGTGACACTTTAGAATCAATGATGACATTTCTTTCGTCCGGATATTTTACAACGGCATCAGGTCGCATTTTCTTTCCGGAAAATTCGGAGAATAAAGCTTTGTTGTCTTCATCGCGTAATTCATGCTCCAGGAAATATTCTCTTCCTTTTACCAGTCCCGATTTTTCAAGAATACTTTCCAGAATCATTTCACCCCAGTTCCCTTGTGTTTTGCTTTCTCCTTTCAGAGCGCGGGTCAGTTTTTTGGCATCTTCGGAAATCTGCTGGTTCAGTTCCGCCAGTTCCTTCACTTTTTCAGCAAGGGAGAAACGCTCTTTATTTTCCTTTTCATAGGCTTCGTTAACTTTGTTTTTTAAGTCTGCAATTTTCTCCTGAAAAGGGTCAAGGATATTTTTTAAGTTATTTTGATTTAAAGCCGTAAACTTTTCTGTCTTTTCTTCTAAAATTTTATTCGCGAGGTTTTCGAACTGAAGTTTAGACTCTTCCTGAATCTTGATAATTTCTTCTTTCTGTGTATCAAGTGATTGTTGGAGACTTTCGTTTTTAGCAGAAAGCTCAGAGTTTTTAGCAAAAAGAGTCTGTTTTTCAAGAATGTGGGTTTCTATCTGAGAAGTCTGTCTCTGATTGATTTGTTTTAACTCCTGAAACTGGATGTTTAAAGAAGAATATTCGGCGGATATTTTAGAAAATTCATTTTTCAGATCATCCAAAAGATCCTGCTGAAGCATATTGGCTTCTTTCTCTTTACTGATATTCTGATGAAGCTCCTGAATTTTCAGATTGGAATTTTCAAGATCAGATTGATTTTTAATAGATAAGGTATTCAGTGCATCATAAGAACTTCTGGAAACCATTGACGATTTCAGTGCAAAATATAAAATAACCGCGCCCAGTACACCACCGGCAACCAACCCAATAATTAAATAGATCATCTCCATCTTCCAAAATTATGAAAAAAGGCTGGAAGCTGTATGAACAATACCGCCTGTTTGTTCTACTATTTTAAAAGATTGATGAAATGTCTGAGGCTAGTGAATAGAGCAGCTCCATTACTTCTCTCTTCCAGCATCCATCTTCCATCTTCCTTTCTGAAGAAGAATACTTATATTTATGGGAAATTTCAGAGACTTATGAATATTTTGTTGGTAGAAGATGATCAAAGAATCAGTAATTTCCTGATAAAAGGCCTTTCCGAGGCTGGCTATATTACAACCCTGGCAGATTCCGGGGAAAAGGCGCGTGAGCTTCTTCATACCTATGATTTTGATATTATTTTAATGGATATCATGCTTCCCGGACTGGATGGAATGCAGCTTACACAGATTATCAGATTTAAAGGAAATTATACTCCGATTTTGGTTTTAAGTGCCTTGAACAGTCCTGATGATAAAATCAAAATGCTGGACATGGGCGCTGATGATTATTTATCAAAACCTTTCCATTTTGAAGAACTGATTTCAAGAATTAAAGCGTTAACCAGAAGAAATAAATTAAGTTATCAGAAAGACGATCAGCTTTTATCATGCGGCAATATCACCATTGATACGGATCTCCATAAAGTAACTCAGAACGGTAAAGAAATAGAATTTTCCCCTACGGAATACAAACTTTTTACTTTCCTGATGGAGAATAAAAATAAGGTATTGAGCAGAACCCAGATTTTGCATAAAGTCTGGGGAATTGATTTTGATAATACAACGAATGTAGTAGATGTTTACATTTCCTATGTGCGTAATAAGATTGATGAGACAGAACATAAAATTATTCATACGGTAAAAGGAACCGGTTATTTGATCAAAGACTGAAAATGACGCTCAGAAACAGATTTACCCTTATTTCAAGCCTTTCATTCGGCATTGTTTCTATCATTACATCTGCGGTGATATTTTTTGCCTATTATGACAGTACCAGGATTTTCTATTTTGAAAAGCTGCGGAATACGGCGTTAATTTCTGCTATTTATTATCTTGAAAAAGATGAGCTTCCCAAAGACAGACATGCCCAGATCAAAAAAGAATACAATCATCTGATTCAGAATAACAGGGTAGCAGTTTATAATCAGAATAATGAAGTTACTTTTGGACATAATCTGAACGATAAGAATATAAAACTGTCCCATTTACAGGCTGTCAGAAACAACAAAGGAATACAGTTTATGTCTGATAATCAATTCTATTACGGGATTTTTTATCCGGACAATCAGGGAGATTTTGTGGTTTTCGTGAAATCTTCCAACGATTCTTTCCAGTCGCAGATTCTCAGACTGGCTATTATCATGCTTTCGGTATTGGTCATTGGTCTGCTTGCGATTTATTTTCTGAGCAGATATCTTTCCAAGGTGGTTTATAAACCTATTTCCAATGTAGTGGAACGCATCAATAAAGTGGAATATAATAACCTCTCTACGGCAATTATTACTTCCACGAATACCAATGATGAGATTGAAGATCTTATTAAATCTTATAATAAACTGCTGGGCAGAATTTCTGAAAATGTGCTTCTGCAGCAGAACTTTATCAATTATGTTTCTCATGAATTCAAAACGCCCTTAGCGGCAATATCCGGAAATCTGGAAGTCTTTGCCCAAAAAGACCGTACACCGGAAGAATATAAAGAAGTGGCAAGGCAGTCACTGGAAAACGTGTATGAGATTGAAAATATTCTCAACAATCTTTTGCTGATGTCCGGAATGACAAAACTGGAGTCTTCTCACAAACTCATGAGAGTAGATGAGCTGATCTGGAAAATTTATGAAAAATTAGAACCCAAAGCAAAAGAAAACAATTCATCTATCAAAATACAGCTTCAGGTAACAAAACCTGCTTTGCTGGAATTCCCGGGAAACGAGACACTTCTCTACCTTGCATTATATAATATTGTAGAAAACGCGATTAAATATTCCTATGACAAACCTATAGTGATCACATTATCAGAAAAAAGCAATCAGCTGAATATTGAGGTCAGAGATGAAGGAAGAGGAATTCCGGCTGATGATCTTGTGAAAATAGCTGAAACGTTCTACAGAGGAAAAAATGTAGATACGGTGAAAGGCAGTGGGATTGGATTATCCCTTTCTAAAAGTATTTTTGATCATCATCATATTGTCATGAAAATAGATTCTGCTGTTCATGTCGGGACTAATGTGCTTCTTGAATTTCCGGCTTATTCATAATCGTGTCATTAGTGAAAATATTTGTGTTATTAGTGTTTTAAAAAAGTTCTAATCAAACTCTAATGTTGAACTAACCGAATTTTAATTTTCTTTACAATTCCCTCTAATATAAGACAAATAGCTTTGTGGTCTTAAATAAAAAGACTTTGAAGAAGCTATTTTTTACCCTATTTTATATTCCCTGTTTCAGTTTCTTTTCTGCACAGATTTCAGACACTATGAAAATCAGCAGAAAGGAGGCTGAAACTATTTTTCTTGCTAAAAACCTTGACCTTATTGCGCAGAAGCTTGAAATTTCACAAGCCGAGGCGAGAGCTGTTCAGGCTAAATACTGGCCTAATCCCACATTGAGTGTCAGCGAAGTTAATTTATGGAGAACCTATGATATCGAAGAGCAGCCTGCGCTCATCGGAAACTGGGGAAAAAGTACTCAGATTTCTGCCGAGATAGAACAGGTGATTCAGACTGCGGGTAAAAGAAGGAAAAATATCGAACTTCAGAAAATAGAAGTGGAAGGTGAGAAGTATGAACTGCAGGAAGTTTTACGTGAACTTAAGAAGACGCTCAGAAATACCATTACTGAAATTCTTTACAATCAGGAACAACAGAAAATCTATCAGGGGCAGATTGCTTCCATTGAGAAATTAACAAAATCCTATAATAATCAATTAAACCTTGGGAATATCAGTAAAGCTGAATATGTCCGCTTAAAAGCACAGGAAATTGAATTTAAAAAGAAGCTGGTTTCATTAAAACAGGAAATTGAAGATCAGCAGGTAGAACTGAAAGCGCTATTAATGTTGCCTTCCCAAACCTATCTGGAGATTTCAGATTCATTTGTTATGCCTGAAAAACAACTTTCAGAGCTGGAAGTAACTCAATGGATAGAAAAAGCAAAAGAAAACCGCCCGGATATTATGATCTCAAAAAATAAAGAGAAGCATGCTTCCAAAAATCTGGAAATTCAAAACGCCATGAAGACTCCCGATGTTGCCGTTTCTATAGGCTATGACCGGGGAGGAAATATTATGAAAGACTTTATAGGGCTGGGAGTTTCTGTTGATCTGCCCATTTTCGACCGCAATAAAGGAAATATTCAGGAAGCGAAGCTTGAGATCGAGAAAAGCAAGCTTGAGACCCGCAAAAACATGCTGAAATCTGAGAATGAAATTGTCTCTGTTTTCAGAAACTATATCAGAACACAACAGGTTTCGGAAGAAATTGATGACCATTATGAAGCTACACTCGATGGTTTGCTGGTAAGCCACGAGAAAAACTTCAGACTCAGAAATATCAGCATGCTGGAGTACATGGATTTTCTGGATACCTACATCGGAAATAAAATGATTATCCTGGATACTAAAAAAGAATTGAATCAATACTACGAAAACCTGCAGTATGTTGTAGGACAAGATTTATAAGCTATGAACAAAAATATTACTAAATACAGCGCTGCAGCTTACCTGTCTGCCCTCATTATTTTTACAGGCTGTGCCGGAAAAGTAGAAAATAAAGAACCTGAAAAAGCTTATTGCATCAGCAAAGAACTTAAAAAAGAGATTAAACTGGCTAAGGCAGAAATGCTTCCCATAGAAGAAAGTATTACACTTACCGGAGAAGTAGAAAGTAATTCTGATAAAACAGTTCCTTTTGTGAGCCTTGTGGATGGAGTGGTGATGGATACCTATTTTTCTCTTGGTGACTATGTAAAAAAGGGACAGACGCTGGCCAGTGTAAAAAGTACAGCTGTTAATGAAATGCAAGATGATACGCAGACCTTACAGGCACAGCTGGCTGTTGCGAAAAGAAAACTTTCCTCTGTAGAAGCTATGTATAAAGATGATATTGCCTCTCAGAAAGATTTGCAGGAAGCACGTTCCGAAGTTGCAATATTACAGTCCAATATTTCCAAGACACAGAAAAATATGCAGCTGTATTCTGCAGGAGGAAGTACGATTCAGATCAAAGCCCCTGCAGACGGATATGTTATTTCGAAGAATATTTCCAAAGGAATGCCTGTTACCGCAGGAGGAGATCAGCTGTTTACCATTTCCAACCTGGATAAAGTCTGGGTAATGGCCAATGTATATGCCACCAATATGAGACACGTTTATGCAGATCAGCCGGTTGTGGTAAAAACACTTGCTTATCCTGATGACAGTTTTTCAGGTAAGATTAATACCATTTCCCAGGTTTTCAATGAAAACGAAAGGGTACTCAAAGCCAAAATCATTATGGATAATAATGGAATGAAACTGAGGCCGGGAATGTCCGCGGATGTTGTATTACCCATCAACTCACAAAACAAAAGCGCATTGGCAATTCCTGCAAAAGCTTTAATTTTTGATAATAACCAAAGCTATGTCGTGGTTTATAAAAAGGATTGTGAGCTTGAGATAAGACCCGTAACGGAAATCGCTTCCAACAGTCAATATATCTATGTAGAAGGCAATTTAAAACCGGGTGAAAATGTTATTGCTTCCAACGGACTGCTGATCTATGAAAATCTGAAAAACCAATTAAATAATTCCACGAAGTAATGCGAAAATTTGTACAGAATATAGTTTCCTTCTCGTTAAAAAACTCATTGATTGTTCTTTTGGGAACTTTTCTATTGCTGGCTGGAGGAATCTATTCCTACATACATACACCCATTGAAGCATTTCCGGATGTTACCAATACAAGGGTAAGAGTGATTACCCAATGGCCGGGGAGAAGTGCTGAGGAAATAGAAAAATTTGTCACATTACCCATTTCAAAGGAAATGAATGCCATCCCGAATAAAACTTCGGTACGTTCTATTTCCTTATTCGGATTATCTGTGGTGACGGTTATTTTTGATGACCATGTCAATGATTTTTATGCACAGCAATATGCTTCCAATAAACTCGGAAATGTGGAGCTTCCAGCCGGAGCAGAGTACAGTATTGAACCTCCTTCCGGTGCTACAGGCGAAATCTACAGATACATTATCAAGAGTAAGCTTCCCATCAAAGAAGTGACAGCCATTCAGGACTGGGTGGTAGAAAGAGAATTGCTGGCCGTTCCTGGTGTGGCAGATGTGGTGAGCTTTGGCGGAGAAGAAAAAACATATGAAATAAAAATTAATCCTACAGAATTACACAATTACGACCTTTCCCCCCTGGATGTGTATGAAGCAGTCTCGAAGAGTAATATCAATGTAGGAGGAGATGTAGTGGCAAAAGGTGATCAGGCCTATGTAGTGCGGGGGATCGGTCTTTTGGAGAAAAAAGAAGATATAGAAAATATTCAGATCGAGGTAAAAGGTTCTACGCCTATTTTGGTAAAGCACGTTGCCGAAGTAAAAGTTTCTGCAAAACCGAGATTAGGACAGGTAGGATACAACAAAGAAAATGATGTTGTACAAGGAATTGTGATTATGCTTCGTGGTGAAAATCCAAGCGAAGTCATTGCAAGGCTGAAAGACAGAATACAAGAACTGAATGGCGGAGAGCTTCCCGGTGATGTAAAGATTGTTCCAATCATTGATCGTACGGAGCTTGTGAACACAACCGTTCATACCGTTTCCAAAAACCTTATTGAAGGAATCATTCTGGTTTCCGTCATTGTATTTATTTTCCTTTACAACTGGAGAACGACTTTCATCGTAGCATCAGTAATTCCTTTGGCTTTTCTGTTTGCTATTATTATGCTGAAAATTCAGGGTCTGCCGGCCAACCTGATTTCCATGGGAGCACTGGACTTTGGGCTGCTTCTGGAAGGAACACTGGTTATTGTCGAACACGTCTTTGTCGCCCTCGAGCTTAAAGCGAAAAAGATAGGGCTTCGGAGATTCAATAAAATTTCAAAACTGGGAATCATCAAGAAAAGCGCAGGAAGTGTGGCAAGTTATATTTTCTTTGCCCTGTTGATTCTTATCGTTGCCCTGATGCCGATTTTCTCTTTCCAGAAAGTAGAAGGTAAAATGTTCTCTCCTTTGGCATTTACACTGGGATATGCATTATTGGGATCATTGATTTTAAGCTTAACCTATGTTCCGGCAATGTGTAAGCTGCTGTTGACAAAAAACATCGAAGAAAAAGAAAACTTTATTTCGAGATTCTTCAGAGTTAATATTTATAGAATCTACGAATTCAGTGATCGTCACAAAAAAGGATTCATTATTGGTTTCGTTGCTTTGCTTGCCGTTTGTGGATGGAGATTCTCCAATTACGGATCTGAATTTTTACCCAAACTGAACGAAGGTGCCATCTATGTAAGAGCAACCCTTCCCAACAGTGTCAATCTGGATGAATCTGTTAGGTTAACCAAAGAAATGAAGGAGATTCTCATGAAATATGATGAAGTACAATTTGTCATGACCCAGACAGGCCGTCCCAATGACGGAACAGATCCCACCGGATTTTTTAATATCGAATTTAATATTCAGCTGAAGCCGGAAAATAAATGGAAGAAAAAAATATCCAAAGAAGAACTCCTTGAAGAAATGAGAGTCTCTCTTGAGAAATTTCCGGGTATCAATTTTGGATTCAGCCAGCCGATACAGGATAACGTAGAAGAGTATGTAGCGGGAGTAAAAGCACCGCTGGTCATTAAAATTTTTGGAAATGATTTATTTGAGCTGGAAAATTATGCCAATAAAGTAGCCAATTCCATCAGAACAGTTCCGGGAATATCCGATGTGAATGTTTTTAAAAATATCGGACTTCCTGAGCTGAGAATACAGCTTCACGATTCCAAGATGGCAAAATATGGAGTGTCCACAGCAGATGCACAGGCGGTCATTGAAATGACAATCGGAGGGCAGGCTGCCACCAAGTTTTACGAACAGGAAAGAATGTTTGATGTAATGCTCAGATTTGAAAAAGATTACAGAGATACACCTGAAAAGATGGGAAATATTCTGATCCCGACTCAGGACAATAAAAAAGTTCCGCTGAAAGAAATTGCAACCATTGATTATCACACCGGACCGTCATTTATTTACCGTGAAGGAAACAGCAGATATATCGGAGTTGGATTTAATATTGAAGGGCGTGATCTGGGAAGTACCATCAAAGAAGCCAAAGCGAAAGTAGATCAGGAAGTGAAGCTTCCGAAAAATCATAAAATGACGTGGGCCGGAGAATTTGAAAGTAAAGAAAGAGCGGCAAAACAGCTGGCTATGGTAGTACCGATTTCTTTAGTTCTTATTCTGATGCTGCTGTATTTCAATTTCGGAAACATAAAAGATACGCTGATTTCGTCCATTACGCTGGCATTTGCTTTCATTGGAGGATTCTTGTCCCTGTGGTTTACAGGAACCATCTTCGGGATCTCAGCGGGAATTGGGTTTATCATCCTGTTTGGAGTGGCTACCATAGACGGTATCGTTCTGATCGGAGTTATGAAAGAGAATCTGCAAAACAGAATGTCACTCAAAGAATCCATAGCACTGGGAGTGAAAAGCAGAATCCGCCCGGTGGTGATGATTGCCCTGATGGGTTCTATGGGACTTCTTCCCGCAGCGATGTCCAACGGAATGGGTTCTGAAATTCAGAAACCGTTAGCCATTATGATTGTTGGAGGATTAATTATCTGTATGCTGCTGTCATTTACTGTACTGCCTATTATTTTCCATTATGCCTATCGCAAAAAGCATAAGGAAGCACTATAGTTTCTTTCATTTTGTTCATTATGAGGCCGGGATCCGTGAGGAAGATCCCGGCCTTTTTTATGAAGTTTTTGTAGACTCCAGAATCTCAATATTTTTCACCACATCGCTGCTTTCACATTTTTTAAGTTCCTTTAAAAGAGCAGGAGTTAAGATTTTCGGATTCAGGATTTGGGTAGCAACTTTTGCTGCTGCATAATCTACAATGCCAATCACAGATTCCCGTAAGAAATTGGGAGTGTTGGAGGCAATGACTGCCGTTGCCCATGAAGTATCTCTTGCTTTTGAAATAGCAAAATCAAGAACGGCATTATCCTTTCCATTGGAAAGTTTGTCAACAAGATCTACAGGATAACAGATCTTATTCAGTGAATTCTGTACATTCTGATTAATGGAAGCGATAACATTATTAATATTTTCAAAATCTTTTTTCAAGGGGTTTATTTTCCGGTAAGGCATGATGGAAGCAGCAGAAATACCCAGATCCAGATTGATGTGTGCATTCATTCCCAGAAATATATGCTGTAATATCAGCAGATTTTTGTTTTTAGCCGCTTCAAAAGCAATATACCAGGAATTGGTGCATTTTTCTCCTTTGCTGTAGCTGTCCCATGCCTGAAGATACCTCTGTGCAAATGCAATGTCAAGCGAAGTCATCCTCGGATTGTCTTCAAATTTTTTTTGTTGAATACCTTTCAGAACCTGTGCGGTCATAATTCTGTATGTACAGGCAAAATATCCAGCCGGACTTTGATTTTCTTTACACCAGATGATGATTTCATCCAGTCTTTTAAGAACTTCCTCAATAGTTTTCATGATGGTTTTTTGTTTAAAGATATTGAGAAAATACTTTATCACAATATATTGAGTAAGAGTTTGTGTTAATTCCCTTATTTATGATTTATGTCATTCGTGTTTTGGATACAAAAAATTAAGTTTGTGGACTTAAAATAAAATTATGAAAAAACTAAGTTTCTTTTTTGCCAGTATTATATTACTGTTTGCAGCTTCTTGCTCCACTGAGGAGCTGGAAAATCCTAGCCTAAATGAAAACTCAAAAAAAAATTCAGGGAGAAGTTTTGCTAAAAGTGCCGGTGATGGTATTTATGATGTTTTAGGGTACGGATATAACGCAACGGGAGAATATGCTAATTCTAACTCCTCAGGATATCAGGTGATTGATATTGAAAGATTTAAAAACGAACAGGCGGGCAGATTGATTACTGATAATGTATATTCTCAGGAGTATCTTGAAGAATATGGAGAAAATGCAGAAGCTTATTCAAAAATGGTATCAACGAAAGTAGGAGCTTCAGCTGGTTTCTCTTTATTTAAAAAACTTATTTCGGTTACTTTTAGTTCCGCAGTTAGCAACACTACTACCAATAAGTTTGATGCAAAGTACATTTATGGCAGTTATAATCTTTTAATCAAACAAAGAAGATTCAGATTTAATGCTACTCCTGCATTATTATCTGATTATTTGACCCCTGAGTTTTCCATCGATTTGCAGTCCAATAGTCCTGCACAGCTTGTAAACGATTATGGTACTCACGTTGCAGTTGATATTTACACGGGTGCCAAGTTAGATGTTATGTTTCAATCTGAAACCACAAATCAAAGCCGTGAAAAAGCAGCCAGAGTTGGAGTCAAAGTTGGGGTAAAGAGTATTTTTGATGCTAATGTTGATAACGACATCGATACATCAGAATCAAGTAAAAACTTTTCCAGAAAATTATCCTTTAAAACCAGAGGTGGAGATCCATCGAAGAGTTTGGTGGGAGAGCTAAACCTTGACCAGGCAAATCCTAAAATTAATATTTCCAGCTGGCAAAACAGCTCAACACCAGCTAATGCGGTATTGGTAGAATTTGGAAGTAATGGTTTGGTGCCTCTTTATGAGTTGGTTAAAGATCCTGTAAAGAAGGCTCAATTAAAAGCTTATATAGATCAGTATTTAATTGACAATCAGGTGAGACTGGATTATACAAACACAGCCAATCTTGTGAATGGTAATTTTGTAAGAAATCCTGCTACCAACCAGATCTTTTTTATGTTTGAAAACAAACTGAGATATATTCAAAGCCCTATGACACTTTATGGATTATTTAATATTACCAGTGGTGAGATTGCTACTGTGAGTCCAAGCAATTTGTCAACAGTAGAACGTGGAGCTGATTTGACACCTGATAATGATTTGAAACAGGATAATTATACCAATAAGATATATATGAGGGAAGGTAATATTTTAAGATATATTCCAAATATTGGTATCTATAATAAATACAGGTTTAATAATAATGCAGTTAAAAAAATAAATGGTACAAATGGCTATATCATTGGTAGCGATATTTTTTAATTTAAAGTTATAATGATAAAAAAAGAGACTGTCACAGAAGACAGTCTCTTTTACTTTTTAAACATTCTCTGTTGTTTATCTGATTACGGCGTTATTATAATCGGATCAGGAAAAGGTTCAATAATCAATGGCCTGCATATTGCTGCAGGTTGGCAGGTTCCGCCCATGCATATAAAATTAGTCATAGTGGTTGTGCCGTCAGGACATCTGATCATAGCTTCACCATGGCATCCTCCCGGACACTCTGCCGGATACAATGTTCCGCCGAATACATCTTTCAGTTCTGTTCTTGTAAGCTTTGTAAAGTTCATTTTTTTCATGAGATTAATTCTTAATTAGTTTGATTTCTGATTAACTTATTTAAAATAAGC
The DNA here is from genome assembly GCF_003201365.1 of Chryseobacterium sp. CBTAP 102. Lineage (NCBI taxonomy): Bacteria > Pseudomonadati > Bacteroidota > Flavobacteriia > Flavobacteriales > Weeksellaceae > Chryseobacterium > Chryseobacterium sp. CBTAP 102. Next base: position 101,249 of record NZ_QICX01000002.1, on the reverse strand, counting down.
TGCTTAAGTGCTGAAATCATTAAATTAATTCATTCATTGAAGCAAGATATTTCTCTTTGTTATAATGCTTTTAAATTATAATAATCTTTTTCAAGAGGGATCATTTTATCTAATCATTATGTAAGTAAAAAAGGTTATCTCATTTTGGGATAACCTTTTTATTATTATAAAATTTCTTAGAACTTTACTTTTTAATTGCTTTAATCGCTTTTACAGTTCCATCTTCCATATGAAGATTGATCAGGTATAGTCCTGAATTCAGTTCAGAAAGATTCAGTTCATTGCTTGGGCTAAGGGTTTTGATCTGTCTGCCAGAAACATCACTCACTATAATAGATTTTACGCCTTTAGTATCAGAAATTCTAAGTACATCTTTAAATGGATTAGGGTAAACAGAGATCTCTGTTTTCTTGTTCAGGTTGATGTCTGAAGTAGAAAGTACGTCCTGAACACTTATGGTGTAGTCTTCTGCCTGGCCTTGGCTAAGATCCGCACATGGATTAGATAATTCTGTTCTTACGGAAGTTGTTGAGCTGTTAAAATGATATTTAATTCTCATTCTGGTGTTCCCTAAAGTGGCAGTAGCGGGAACAGCGATAGTTTTATTAACAGTTAAAGGTGTGCCGGTACCTCCTGCAAAATCGGAAGTAACAAAGTAAGATTCACCAGCATCAGCAAAACTTCCGTTTTGATTCCAGTCTATGAATACAGTAAATCCGAATCGGTTGGTGGTGCCAACTGAAGTACCTGTCATACTTATAGGATAAGAAGTACCTCTTATAACGCTGGCTATTTTATTGGTGAAGTTTTCCTGGCCGTTACCTGTATTTGCAGTAGCGCTGGAGGCGTTTGTCATATCACTGAAAACAACATTGGATATAGGATATACACCAAGTTTAGCAAGAAGAGGGCCACAATAAGGAGCAAAAGGATTAGCCCCGGTTGTGAATGAAATTTCCGGACATCCTGTAGCATCTCCTAAAGCATTGGTAGGAGTTACAGTTGCATATAATGTTGTATTTTGAGGAAAAGCACTTGATGCTGTAGGAGTATAGAATGTGTTAAATGTGGTTCCACTATAGATATTGGAGGCACCTGAAGTAGTACCTACTTTAATTTTATAGGATTCTGCTCCGGCTGTTGCTGCCCAGGAAATCTGCTGACGTACAGATGCTCCGGTTGCACCATTTACAGGAGCACTTATAGTGGTACATGCAGGTGTGGCAGTAACCTCCTGTTTAATTTTTACATTATCTATAAAACTGTAAAAATCATAAGTAGTTCCCGTAGTACCTACTGTTTGAATTCGGAGTATAAAATTTCCGTTTACATTGGCACTTTCAGGGATTGTACCTGTATATGAAGCGCAGGTTTGGGCGGCCGAAGTTAATGTAATAGGAGTACTAACCGGTGTATATGTGGTACCGCCGTCTGTAGAGTATTCCACGTTAATATTTCCTCCGATCAAACTTGAAGTATCATAAGCAATTGTTGAATATGAAAAAGAAATATCAATTTTTTTTCCATTGGCAGTTACACTTGCCGGTTTGGTATATAACAGGTTTATAGTTCTGTTGGCAGTATTGGAGCCGTATGATTCAGCACCTATGGATATTGCGCCGTCACAATTCCCTACAATATAGGTAGTAGGAGTTGCGGTGTATCCACCAGTAATTGTAAAACCAGGATAAGTTCCGTTTTCAAAACTTTCTGTGACTAAAATCTGAGCGCTGCCCATTATAGAGAGCGCCGTAAAGCTCAAGAATAGTAATTTTTTCATATTGGTAAAAGTTTTATTTACCAATATAATACTATTTTGTTATAAAACCAAATATTTATTATTATTTACATTTGACAAGTAATTTAATTGTGTTTTTGATCTTAATTTAAATAGTTTTGAGTATTTTGCTCTTTTTGTTTGAAATTACTAATTTTACATTTGAATAGGTGGGGATTAATTATCTAAGGATTTTCTTTCGAAATTTCATCATGATGCTTAAGGTATAAAGGCAGGGCAGCAGAACCATACCAAGGGAAAATTTCATAACTGAAAACGCCAGCCTGAACTGCAGGATCTGTTTTTACCCATTGCTCTGCTTCTTCTTTAGATTTGGTATTGAAAATAAACATACCGCGGTAGTTTTCCTTATTTTTTTCAAGGAAAGGGCCGGCCACAACAATTTTACCTTCATCTGCCAGTTTACCAATATTAGCCATGTGACCTTTCATAAGCTCGCCCATTTTGGCTTTGTCTTCAATCTTAACGGAACCCGAGGTCAGCATAACGATTGTATAAGGTTTCATCCCATATTTATCGGCTCCTAAAGAGGTTGCCAGTTCCTGATTGAATTTTGGTTTTTCATCTTTCTTTGATGAAGTTTCTGCATTAGCTGATTTTGCAGGAACTCCAGGTTTACCATCTTCACCTTTTGTATAAATGGTACATGAAATTACAGAAAGAGAAACTACGCACAGGATTGCTATTTTTTTCATCATTTTGCGCTTTTATGGTTAATCTTTTATTCTTAAAAATTCTTTCGCCAGTTCGATCATCTTTGGATCTCCGGTATATTTACCATGTTCATCGGAAAGTTTTACTGTAGGAATCCATTCTTTATTGGGAGCCTGTACGCCGATGAGTTTCATTACGATATTCATGGGTTTTAACCCCACATCATTGGTGAGATTGGTTCCGATCCCGAACGATATGCCTATTTTTCCTCTGCAATAATTGGTAATTTCCTCTACTTTTTCAAGATTAAGAGCATCGGAAAAAATAATATATTTAAACATTGGGTTTATCCCATTATTTTGATAGTGGGCAATGGTTTTATCTGCAAATTCCAAAGCATCACCACTGTCATGGCGCACGCCGTCAAAAAGCTTGGCAAATTTTTTATCAAACTGCTGGAAGAATACATCTGTAGTATAAGTATCAGACAGGGCTACTCCAAGATCTCCTCTGTATACATCTACCCAGTGTTCCAGTGCCAATTCGTTGGCCATTTTGAATCCATATTCGGCAGCATGGAACATAAACCATTCATGAGCATGTGTTCCGATGGGTTTTACACCATACTTCATCGCAAAATGAACGTTTGAGCTTCCGATAAAAGTAGATTCTTTTTTCTGGGTTAAAGCTTCCATTACCAGATTCTGTACCTTGTAAGAGTGTCTTCTTCTTGTCCCGAATTCTGCAAACGTTACTCCAAGCCTGCCCAACGAGTCCGCTTTTTCTATTGTTTTACTCATGACCACTTCGTTGGAATCTCTTTCCAAGTGGTTCATTTCATAATGAAGTTCGCTGATCAATGCAAGCAATGGAACCTCCCAAAGTATCGTTCTGTACCATAGTCCTTCCACGATGACGGAAAGATCACCTCCTTCCTGATGAATTTTTACTTCAGAGGGGTCATAATGATAACCTTCTAAAAAATCGAGGTAGGGCAGATCTATATAAGGACATGTTCTTGCCATGAACTTTTTTTCATCTTTCGAAAGTTTAAGTTCGGCCATTTTATTGACAGCTTCTCTTAAAGCAACGTCAAACCCCTCAGGAAAGTGGTGTTTCCCTCTGTTGATAAATTCATATTTTACAATAGAACTCGGGAATAGCTTTACCACAGCATTCTGCATGGTTATTTTATAGAAATCATTATCAAGGATAGAGTTTAACCTTACGTCGCTCATAATATGTGTAATTTTAACGCAAATATAAAAATAAAAAATAAAATCGCCTAAATGTAAGGCGATTTTTTTGAAATATTTCCATGATGGAGTTATTTTCCAAGATAAGAGTTGTACATCCAAACTTCTTTCTCCTGCTCGGTAATATAGTCGCTCATTTGCGAATTGGTACCTTCGTCTCCCGCTTCATCTGTAATGTCCAGAAGTTCTCTCTGCAGATCAATTACCACTTTGAATGAATTGAGAATCTGCTCAACACTTTTAGTGCCATCCGTTACTTCTTTGCTTTCTTTAATGGTTGCTACTTTCAGGTAATCTGAATAATTATGTGCAGGCGTAGCTCCTAGCGTAAGGATTCTTTCTGCAATCTCATCAATTTTTAAAACCAGGCTGTTATACAATTCCTCAAACTTCGGATGAAGGGTAAAGAACTGCTCTCCTTTAATATTCCAGTGTGAACCTCTTGTGTTCTGATAGAATACAGAATAGTTAGCCAGTAAAACGTTTAATTTTTCTGAAATCTTTTTGCAATCGGCTTCTTTAAGGCCAATGATACTAGCATTTTTCATATGTATATATTTATTTTTTTAAGGTTAGATACAATCACTGCTTCCATTCAGTATGGGATGAAGCTTTGTTGATGTGATTGATGGTTTATCATTTTGTATACTTCAAATTTACGAAATATCGTGCCGAACTCTCCTGGTTATTAATAGATCATAACTATAAGAAAGTTTTTAAATATAGTTTGGAAATATTAATATTGTGCTTATCTAAAATATACCTCAGAAATTATATACTCTTATGCTTTTCGATACTCTCATCAATATGCCTGAAAATAAAGAAAGATCACTGGTTAAATATTTCAGTATTGTAATTGTACTGATTTATATAGGTGTTTTTATAGCATTATATCTTAAGGCTGATGAACCATTTTCAGCCTGGACTCTTTCTGATTGGCTGATCAACTATACAGATGGCGGTTTTAAAAGAAGAGGTCTTTTGGGAGAAATGTTTTTTTATATACAGGATATAACGGGACTGAAATTACAATTTCAAATCTTTATTCTTCAGATCATGAGTCTTTCAGGAATTCTGTATGGGACACTTTTATATTTGAAAAAATATAAAGTTGATCTTTTTTATCTGGCCATAATGGCCTCTCCTTATATTCTTTTATTTCCTGCATTGACTGTGAGAAATGCTGGCAGAAGAGAAGTCATACTGATTCTTATAATGCTTTGGTATTCTTTTGTAAAAAAATCTAAGCTTAATGATGCGTTATTATGGATTTTTTATGTCATTTTTCTTTTCATACACGAGGCAGGATTTTTTTTCTTTCCGTTTTTATTATGGATTAATTATTCCAAGTGGCAGAAAATTAATATTAAATATTTCCTGTCTATTACAGTAGCTGCTTTTGCCACTATGGGAATTATCTATTTTTTTGGTGGAAATGTGAACGAAGGAGAAAGTTTATCTATTTTGAAAAGCAGAGGGGTAGTTTTTCAGAAAGAGAATATTTTTGATATGGAATATTATTTTGATTTTAATTATGTTCTTCAGTATAAATTATCATTTCTGGTTCATGCTATTGAGCTTCTTATCATGGTATTTCAAATGGGACTCTATGTTTATCTGTTTAAAAAAGAATCATTTTATAACTATCTTTTCTGTAATGTGATCTGTCTTCTTTGGGTTACTCCTTTATATTATCTCGGAATTGATTGGATGAGATGGAATTATATTTATTCCACATTATTATTTATTGTTTTTACATTGCTGTTAAAAAGAAATGATTCCGGAGTTATATCATTTAATAATAACGCAATAAAATCTTCGTATCTTATTTTTTCCGGTGTTTTTTATTTATTGGTTCTCTTGCATCTTCAGCACGATACCATGATTGAATGGATCCAAAGCTATCTTATGTAGAATTAAAATTGAAGTTTAAATTCTACAGGATAAGAAAGTTTTAAATACATCAGATCTGATCTCCGGAATCTATTTTAAAGGAAAAAATATTGAAAATCAGGAATCAATAAATTTCACAATTATTTAATACGCTTTTTTTTAAGCTTGAAAAAAGTATATTTTTTCCCCTTTTCCTCATGTATATTATATTTTCCGTATTGTTATATTGAAACGTCTTTTATTTTTATGTAAGTATTTGATTTTAATTTTTATATAAGTGTTTGTAGATTAAAAAAATATTACTATTTTTGCACCCTAAAATAAAAAGCAATTAAATGCCTACTATTCAACAATTAGTAAGAAAAGGAAGAGCCACGCTTGCCAAGAAGAGCAAATCGGCTGCCCTAGATTCTTGTCCACAAAGACGTGGTGTATGTACGAGAGTATATACAACTACACCTAAGAAACCTAACTCTGCACTTAGAAAAGTAGCAAGGGTAAGACTTTCTAACGGTAAAGAAGTGAATGCCTATATCCCGGGCGAAGGACACAATCTTCAGGAGCACTCGATAGTATTGGTTAGAGGCGGAAGGGTGAAAGACCTACCGGGAGTACGTTACCACATCGTAAGAGGTGCATTAGACACCGCTGGTGTAAATGGAAGAACACAGAGAAGATCTAAGTACGGAGCTAAGAGACCTAAACCAGGACAAGCAGCTGCTGCTCCTGCAAAAGGAAAGAAAAAATAATCATTAAATAAGGTACAAAAGCAATGAGAAAGACAAAAGCGAAAAAAAGACCGTTGTTACCAGATCCGAAATTTAATGATCAATTGGTAACGAGATTCGTAAACAATTTAATGCTTGACGGTAAGAAGTCAATCGCATTCAAAATTTTCTATGATGCATTAGATATCGTAGAAACTAAAAAAGGAGATAACGAAAAAACTGCACTTGAAATCTGGAAAGATGCACTTACAAATGTAATGCCTCACGTAGAAGTACGTTCCAGAAGAGTAGGTGGAGCAAACTTCCAGATCCCTATGCCAATCAGAGCTGATAGAAAGATTTCTATGGCAATGAAATGGTTAATCAAATATTCTAAAGCTAGAAATGATAAGTCTATGGCTTTGAAATTAGCTAATGAAGTTGTAGCTGCTTCAAGAGAAGAAGGTGCTGCTTTCAAAAAGAAATCTGATACTCACAAAATGGCGGAAGCTAACAAGGCTTTCTCACACTTCAAATTCTAATCTGAAATGGGAAGAGATCTTAAATACACAAGAAATATTGGTATCGCTGCTCACATTGATGCAGGTAAGACTACCACTACAGAAAGGATTCTATTCTATACAGGGGTAAACCACAAAATTGGAGAGGTTCACGATGGTGCTTCTACAATGGACTGGATGGAGCAGGAAGCAGAAAGAGGTATTACTATTACTTCTGCAGCTACCACTTGTTCTTGGAACTTTCCAACAGATCAAGGAAAAGCTTTACCAGAAACTAAACCTTACCACTTCAACATCATTGATACACCGGGACACGTTGACTTCACAGTAGAGGTAAACAGATCTTTAAGAGTATTGGATGGATTGGTATTCTTATTCTCTGCAGTAGATGGAGTAGAGCCTCAGTCTGAAACAAACTGGAGACTTGCTGACAACTACAAAGTTGCAAGAATGGGATTCGTAAACAAAATGGACAGACAAGGTGCTGACTTCCTTAACGTGGTAAATCAGGTTAAAGAAATGTTAGGATCTAACGCAGTTCCAATCGTTTTACCAATCGGTGCTGAAGAAGATTTCAAAGGTGTTGTTGACTTAATTAAAAACAGAGCGATCATCTGGGATGAAGCAGGACAAGGAGCTACTTTCGAAGTAGTGCCAATTCCTGAAGATATGAAAGATGAAGTTCTTGAATATAGAGAGAAACTAGTAGAAGCTGTTTCTGAATATGACGAAACTTTGATGGAGAAATTCTTTGAAGATCCGGATTCAATTACAGAAGAAGAAATCAATGCTGCATTGAGAGCTGCTACTATCGATTTATCTATTATCCCAATGACTTGTGGTTCTTCATTCAAGAACAAAGGAGTACAGTTTATGTTGGATGCAGTATGTAAATACTTGCCTTCTCCATTAGATAAGGATGATATCAAAGGTACTGATCCAAGAACAGACGCTGAAATCACAAGAAAGCCATCTGTAGATGAGCCTTTCGCAGCTCTTGCATTTAAGATTGCTACTGACCCGTTTGTGGGAAGATTAGCATTCTTCAGAGCTTACTCTGGAAGACTGGATGCAGGTTCTTACATCTTGAACTCTCGTTCAGGAGATAAAGAAAGAATCTCAAGAATCTATCAGATGCACGCTAACAAGCAAAACCCGGTAGAATATATTGAAGCTGGTGATATTGGTGCAGCGGTAGGATTCAAGTCTATCAAAACTGGTGATACGATGTGTGATGAGAAAAATCCAATCGTTCTTGAATCGATGGTTTTCCCTGATCCGGTAATCGGTATCGCTGTTGAGCCTAAAACCAAAGCTGACCAGGATAAAATGGGTAACGCTTTAGCTAAACTGGCAGAAGAAGATCCTACGTTTACTGTTAGAACTGACGAAGCTTCTGGACAAACGATTATCTCTGGTATGGGTGAGCTTCACTTAGATATCATTGTTGACCGTATGAAGAGAGAGTTCAAAGTTGAAGTAAACCAGGGACAACCTCAGGTAGAGTACAAAGAAAACTTAACAAAAGTTGCTCAACACAGAGAAGTTTACAAAAAACAATCTGGTGGTAAAGGTAAATTTGCTGACATTGTATTTGAACTAGGACCTGCAGACGAAGGTAAAGTTGGTTTAGAATTCATCAATGAGATCAAAGGTGGTAACGTTCCTAGAGAATTTGTTCCTGCTATTGAAAAAGGATTTAAAGCTGCAATGAAGAACGGTCCATTGGCTGGTTTCGAAGTTGAAGGTATTAAAGTTACTCTTAAAGATGGATCTTTCCACGCAGTGGATTCTGATGCTCTTTCATTTGAAATGGCTGCTAAATTAGGATTTAAAGAAGCGGGACGTGCTGCTAAGCCAGTAATTATGGAGCCTATTATGAAACTGGAAGTTGTAACTCCGGAAGAATATATGGGTAACATCATTGGTGACCTTAACAAAAGAAGAGGTACTATCAGTGGTCAGGAAGAGAAAAACGGTGCTGTTGTAATCAAAGGTTCTGTTCCACTTTCTGAAATGTTTGGATATGTAACGACTCTAAGAACACTTTCATCAGGAAGAGCTACTTCTTCTATGGAATTAGAGAAGTACCAGGCTACTCCACAAAACGTTGCTGAAGAAATCATAGCTAAAGCAAAAGGTTAATTTTTAAATTAAAGAAATGTCACAAAGAATCAGAATAAAACTAAAATCTTACGATTACAACTTGGTAGACAAGTCTGCTGAGAAAATCGTAAAAACGGTAAAGGCTACTGGTGCTGTTGTAAACGGTCCAATTCCATTGCCAACGAATAAGAGAATCTTCACAGTATTGAGATCTCCGCACGTAAACAAGAAAGCAAGAGAGCAGTTCCAACTTTCAGCTCACAAGAGACTAATGGATATCTACTCTTCTTCTTCTAAAACTGTTGATGCTCTAATGAAATTAGAACTTCCTTCAGGTGTAGACGTTGAAATTAAAGTGTGATAAATGCATACTTTGCAATGATTATACAATCCGTTCCTTTTTAGGAACGGATTTTTTTATGTATATGCTATTTTATATAACTACATCAATAGCAAAAAGGCAGGTTTGTAATGCATTAAATCTGCTTTTTTTGAATTGAAATTTCTGTAATCATAAAAAAGCTTTAAAGGATTTGTCTTAATAATAGATCAGATATGTTTGATGATTGTAATGAGTCATCTTATTGGATTAATGATCTGATATTAACAGGGCTTTTCATGGTGACATATGTCACACTTCTTTATTTATTTAGAATTAATAAAAATAATAATTTTGTAAAAAATTATCAGATGAATAAAGTAGTATCCTTTTCTCTGCTTGTATTGGGTGGAGTTCTGGCCAATGCACAGACAGTAAATGATTCAATTAAACACAAGAAAATTGAAGAAGTAGAATTATTTGGTGAAAAAAAGAAACAGCCGCAAGGTCTTGATGCAATCACGAGATTGCCTTTGAAAACCAGAGACCAGATTCAGAGTATTTCAGTAATTTCCCATAAAGCAATTGAAGAATTAGGAGCACTTACAGTCACTGATGTTGCCAAAAATGTTCCGGGGGTAACCTTATTTTCAAGTTATGGTGGAGGAAACGAAAGTATGTCTATCAGGGGATACCGTGGAGTTCCCGTATTGAAAAACGGAGTTCAGCTGGATTCAGATTTCCGTACTGCGGGGATGATCACAGATATGCAGGGAGTTGAAAGCATTCAGGTGATCAAAGGGTCTGCAGCCATTGGACAGGGAATAGGAAATGGTCTTGGTTCTGCAGGAGGGGTGATCAACGTGGTGACGAAAAGACCACAGTTTATTGATCAGACTAATGTAGGATTCCGCTATGGAAGCTGGGATTTTTACAGACCTACAGTAGACTTCCAGAGAGTATTGGATTCTCAGGGTAAAGTAGCAGTTAGATTCAATGGGGCATATCAGAATAACAATTCATTCAGAAGCCATGTAAAAGGAGAAAGAATCTATGTAAACCCATCAATTGCTTTCCGTCCGGATGATAAAACATTAATCAATGTGGAAATGGATTATCTGCATGATAAAAGAACACCGGACAGAGGAACTATTAATCTTGCTCCGGGAACCATTGAAGCATTATATCATATGCCAAAAGGAAAGTTTTTAGGATACGCATCTGATTATTCAAAAACAGAAACTTTCAACTTCGCTACGACAATCGTTCGTAACGTTACCGATAAATTAAAAGTAAGAGCAGCTTTCGTTAATTCTGTAAGCAACACTGATTCCGAAGCTTCATCCGTATCATTACCGGCAGGTGAAACGAACTATAATATCAGACAGCGTACCATAGGAAAATCGCAGGGTGAAGATATCAATAAAGTATTACAGTTAGACTTCATCGGAGAACAGATAAAAACAGGATTTATTAATCATACATTCCAGGTTGGTTTTGACTGGAGAGAGACAGAAACTTCATCAACAACCTATGAAGCTTATAAAAACTCAATAGCACCGGGGAATTTAATTACCGCTCGTGCTACAAAAATTGGAAGTACAACTTATGCTGCCAATCCACTGGATATTTTTGATGTAGTAAACGGAAGTATTCCAAATCAGCTTCCTGTAAATGTTATTTACAAAAGCCTTGGAAGATCAAACCCAGTACTGACACCAAGTATCGGGGCTATGGCTCAGGATGTAATGACGATCGGGAAATATGTAAAAGCACATTTAGGAGTCCGTTACAGCAGATTGAATGGTTCTGCTAACGAGTCTGTAGATACATGGAATCCTAATTTCGGATTAATTGTTTCTCCGCTTCCAAACGTGAACGTATTTGGATCATACACCACAACAACCTCTTTAAGATCTGCCAATAACTTCCTTTTAGACGGGGGCAGAGTAGGTCCATCAATGACTAAACAGTGGGAAGCAGGTATTAAATCAGACTGGTTCAATGAGCGTTTAAGATTTAACGTAACAGTATTTGACATTAAAACGGATCACCTTTCTTTCACCATCCTTGATGAAAATTACAATCCTGTAGTAATTGACAAACAAACCATGTATGGTCTTGCAGGAAATCTTAGAAGAAAAGGAGTTGAAGTAGAATTAATCGGAAGAATTCTTCCCAACCTTCAGGTGATGTCTGGATGGGCTTATCTGGATGCACAATATCAGGACAGCCCGGCTTACATCAACGGATCTGCACCAATGAATGCTCCTAAACACACTGCAAACGGATGGTTGAATTATAAATTCAACAAAGGAACTTTATCAGGACTTGATGTAGGTGCAGGAATTTACTATGTAGGAAAAAGACCGGTTGATGAATGGACTCAGAAAACATTTACAGCAGGCCACATGAACAGTGTGAAACCAGGAGATAAACCTTTCGATATGCCGGAGTACACTACGGTAGACGCTCAGGTAGGGTATACCTTGAAAAACGGAATGGGAATAAGAGTATTCTTTAATAATATTTTTGACAGCGTAGGGTACAGCTCTTATTTCAGAGGAGGATACATTGATCAGATCCAGCCAAGAAACTTTGCTGTACAGGTAAACTATAAATTCTAATTCAAAAAAATAGTATGAAAATTACCAGAAAAATATTCTCAGTATTAATTGCCGGAGCTGCTCTGGCCTCCTGTTCCGAAGAACATTTGTCTGAAGAAGAACTGAAAACAGCCAGGGAAAATATTGAAAAACACTATACAAATCCCATAAGCATATACTCTTGGGGTAACATTTCTCCCTGGAAAGATCATTGGAATAATACATTGTATCCTAAAACTTTTTCACCTGCTCAAATCGGAAAAAGTATCATAGCAGAAGAAAAACAAAACCTGGAATACCGTTTCCCAGGGAAAATCAAATAACATAACTTCAATCATTCATATCAATTTTAATTAAAAAACATTAAGACAGACTTCTGTTTTAATGTTTTTTTTTGTCAGTATTTATTATCCCTGATTCCTGTTAATTTTATACATTTAATCAATCTATAAAACAACGATGATGGGAAAAATGAACCATAGCTTTTTTGAGAAATTTTCAAACTGGGCTGTAAAATTTACAGGAAGCCCATATGCCTTCATAGGAGCTTTTCTTATCGTATTACTATGGGCGGTAACCGGACCTTTTTTTGATTATTCCGAAACCTGGCAGCTGGTAATCAATACCGGAACTACAATCATTACTTTTTTGATGGTATTCCTGATTCAGAAAGCTCAGAACAAAGACTCCAAAGCCATACAGATTAAACTCAATGAACTTATTGCGGCTCACGAAAAAGCAAGCAATCGTATTGTGGATATTGAAGACCTTACAGAAGCAGAACTGGATCAGCTCCATATCTACTATGAAAGGCTGGGAGAGCTTGCCAAAAAAGATGCAGATATTCATACTTCCCATTCTATTGATGCCGCACAGCGAAATCAGGATTACAAATATGATTTCTTTAAAAGAAAACATGAAGAATGGCTCAAATACCGAAGTTAAAACATAAAATAAACTGAATTTTTGTTTATGAAATATTTCAAATCATGTAATGATTAAAATAAGTAATAATTTACATTTAAATCAATTTTTCGACAGAAAAAATTCGAATAGTAAAATGTTGATATAAATATTTATATTTGCGGATGCATTTTAGGAGTGATATTCAGGGTCTGAGGGCAGTGGCCTTTTTACTTGTTTTTATATTTCATTTAAATTCAGGATGGCTGCCGGGAGGTTTTCTTGGGGTTGACGTTTTTTTTGTCATTTCAGGCTACCTTATGACTTCTATTATTCTTCATCAAAAAGAAAAAAAAACATTTAGTTTTATTGATTTTTATTCAAAAAGATTAAAGAGAATAGTGCCGGTTTATTTTTTTGTTTTGCTCTGTATCAGCCTTGTCGGGAGCTATATTTACATGTCTGTTGATATTAATACCCTGAAACAGTCGATCTTAAAATCAGCAATATTTATTTCGAATAATCATTTTTTTGCGGGTAATTCATATTTTGGTGCCAAGATGGTCGAAAACCCATTGCTGCACACGTGGTCCTTATCTGTAGAAATGCAGTTTTACTTTTTCCTTCCCTTGCTGCTTATTTTTATCAATAAAAAGTATCTTCCTGCGTTTATTTTGGGTTTAATCATTTTCTTATCATTATACACCACTTACAAACTCATTTTCTGGAATAGTAAAGGCCATACCTATTTCTCTCTTTCGGCTAGAATTCCGGAGTTTTTGGTAGGTTCGTTTTTTAGTATCAGCCTTGGAAATTTAGATTTAATAAAAAGGAAAAAACAAAATATTATCGCTGTATTTTGTGTTGTTGTATTAGCGGTTTGCTCATTTGTGATTAACGAAAACAGTAATTTTCCGGGTATATTAGCATTGGTTCCGTGTATTGCGGCTGCGGGATTATTAAGCTTAAAGAATAATATGGTTAGCGATTTTTTAGGACAAAGAATTCCCGTTTATATTGGCGAATTATCTTATTCTTTATACTTATGGCATTGGCCGGTGATGGCATTTATCAGGTATAAATTCGATACTTATGATTTTTCTGTCACACAAATTTTTATTGTCTGCGTGGCCACTTTTATCTTATCTTATCTGTCATACACTTTTATTGAAACAAAATTACGGGTTGCAAAGTCTAAATTATTTTATAAAATCTTTCTTCCGGCAACGGCTGTTCTTCTATTGTATACTTATTTTCTGCCGGTTATCACTAAAGTAAATGCAATTCCGGAATATTATTCCAAAGCATTTTTTGGGATAAAATCTCATTATGATGGGCAGGTAGAAAAGTTTGGTGATATTTCTAAAAATGACAGCATTCTTTTAATTGGTGACAGCCATGCCCTGATGCTAAAGCCTTTTCTGAATTATCTTGGTAAGAAGCATCATTTTTCGTATAATACTATTACGTGCGACGGATATCCTGCCGTAGAAGGAATTAATGAATCAGAAATTCCTGAAAAAGATCTGTTTTTTTACGAAAATTCGAGAAAGCTTGCCAATGCAACAACGGAAAATATTAAGAAAAATAAAGTTATTATTATCAATAGTATAGGTTATACAAGGGTTCCGTCTTTAAAAAGTTCTTTAGAAAAAATGGTTGCTAATTTGAATGGCGATCAGAAAATAATTTTTATCAAGAGTTTTCCTAAGCTGGATCACAGTCCTTTGAGAATTAATAATAGTTTTATCAGGAAAAATAAATTTGAATATGACATTTTATATAATAAGAGTGACAATCTGTTTTTAAATGATCTCTCTAAGAAATATAAAAATGTATATGTATATGATGTTTCTAAAAGCAGAATATTCGAGACCGCCCCTTATATTAATGATACCGTTTTTTACTATGATAAGGAGCACATCAATACCTTGGGATCTATAAAATTGGCGAAAGATCTTGATCAAAGTTTTATGAATTTTTTCAATCCACTTATAAAAAAATAAAGAATCAATATGATCCTTTATTTTTTTATTTGTGACAAAATTATCTCATAAAATAATTAAAATAACTACAGCTTCCCATTAAGTTCTTCGTTGTCTCGGTATCGGAATAGTGAGCTTTCAGCTGAGCAAAATAGGTTCTGTACTTCTGGTTTTTTAGATTGTCCATTTCCTTTTGGCGGGCATCTTCTTTTTCAGACCATTTCGGATCAGAATAATCAAAATCTTTTGGTGCTTTTGCTTCATACTGATAATATTTACCCTGTTCAGCACTTGCCATCTGGAATAAGATTCTTGCTTTTTCCTCTTTATTATTGGAAAGCTTAAGTGCTTTTTGATAATAATTGATTGACAGGTCAAAATTATCTGGTTCAATATAAGAAGTATCAAGGAAGTTTTTATAATAATACTTGTAAGGATTCTTTCTGTCCGTATTCCAGAAATCATATTTGCCTCCGTTGCTGTTGTCGATATCCATAACGAACAACTGACGGTAATACCCTAAAATAGAAGTATTGTACAATAAGTTTCCGATAAGCTGATTAGCTTTTGCTGCCTTTTCACCTGTGCCGTTTCCAATCTTTTTCAGTTGAATCAATGCATCTGCCAGCTCAAGTTTGTCCATACTTGTTTTGATGAAAGGGAAATCTGTATAATTTTCAGCTTTCATACTTTCGGTATCGGGGCTTCCAAAACTTTCCCACACATTATGTCCGAAGACAAGATTGGAGATATTTTTAAATCCGTTGTATTCTGCAGGAGCATATTGTTTTGGAGTGATGGTCTGGCCATTCTTTTCTGTCCATTCATAATTCTGTCTTGGAATACCTGCGAAGCTTTTTGCTTTTTCATAATAAGCTTTTGCTTTTTCAAAATCGGCAAGTCTCATTGCTCTGTCTCCATAAATGTTACTGAAGAAGGCATCGATATTACCTACACTGTCCATGTTTTTCGCGATGATCTGCTGCTCAAACTGGGTTTTATCAGGCTTCCTGTAAAACTCTTCCACGCTTTTTACCAGACTGGAATTCGGATTGTACTGCAGGTCCGAAAGCTTATTATTCATCAGGAATGATTTTCCGTCTTCACCCTGAAGGAAGTAACGGTTCGCAATAACATCCTTAAGGAAATCCGCTGTAGAAGGTACTTCACCATAATAATCGAATTGAGCTGCAGCTGTTGTATCTTTTTCTACCTTTTTCTCTACGAAGTATTCCGCATAGTCTTTCATCAGATGATCTTCATACTCCGCATCAATTTTCGGCTGGGAAACAATATCATTCAGAACTTTCATTCTTTTGATTTCTTCCAGGTATTCCGGATTGGTCGTTTTAATGTCATTCAGAATTTCAGAACTTTGTTTATAATCTTTCTTTAAAAACTTAAGATAAGCATCTGCAATCTGCCAGTATTCGTCTTTAGACTTTTCTTTTGTTTTATCTGTGAACTTTTCAAGGCTGTCCAGGAAGTCCTGCGTTTTTTCGTCGTAATAATAACCTGTTCTGGTGTAGAAAGGGATTCTGTCCGGGTTGCTGAACAGCTCGTCATCACTCTGGTCAGCTTTAGCATTATCGCCAGTTTTGTCAGATTTCGAACCTCCGAAAAGATTTTTAAAGAATCTTACAATTTTCTGCCAGAAAGAAAGTTTTTCTTCCTTTCCTTCAGTTTTTGTTTGATCTGTAGATTTATCTTTTGCGGAATTATCCGTTGAATTTTCTTTAGTAGCTGCTTTTTGAGCATCGGAAGTATAGTAATAGGTAGGCAGATAACTTCTTTCAAGTTCGTTGATACTTCTGGCGGCCATTACCTTCAGAATTTCGGAATCAGGATCAATTTCATACATCTTTTCCATCATCGGAACAGGATTGTTGAATTCCTCGTATCCTAACAGGAAATAAGCCATATTTTTTTCTTCATTCGTATTGGCTCTTTTCAGAATATTGCTGAAAGATGCGGTGTCTGAAAGTTTCATCGAGACAAAAGCAGATTCCTTACGGTCTTTGCTGTTCATAAATACCTGAAAGAAGTTCCAGTTGGCATCACTGTTCATTTCCAGTCCTCTTTGTGCTCCTGCCAGCTGGTCCAGAGACATGAAGTAAACTGTTCCTTTTAGTTTGATGGGAGCAACATAGGTCTTGAAAGCCTGCACGGCAGAATCGTAATTTCTTGTATAATGATTCAGACGTACCAGCTGATATCCGTAACGCTGTTTGATTTCAGGATTTCTCGCCGCATTGTATAATGAGGTTAAAGCAGCGATCGTTTTATTGTAATCAAGAGCTGTAGCATTTTTTCTGCTCGTATCTCTGTCGTAATAGAATGAGTTTTCACTTTCTATATAATTGATGCTCATAAAAGGCTCAAGATACTTGGCCTCAATCAGATAATCAATTCCTTCCTTATATTTCTGGTAAAAGTCGGTGCCCAGTTTTTGTAAAAGAGGGTTGGAAGGATTTCCGTTCTTTAAAGCATTCAGGTCGTTCATGCTTATTTTATACACCAGATTCTGGGTTTCAGAATAGCTCAGCTGATTGTTGAAGAACTTTTTCCATGTTTCCACATTGTCATCAGGAATCAGTGCTGAGTTATATCCTCCATAAAACCTGCTTGAGTAATTATGCAGAAAAGGAAGATAAGCCTTGTCCTTGATAATGGTTTGCGTAAAAAGGTTGAAGTAATCATAATCAGGATCTGACCACGCGCAGGCATCAGATTGTGTATAGAAAAGTGATACAACCGCAAGTGAAAGAATATACTTTTTCATAGGGTGTGCAGTGTTTTTTTAGTTTTAATATTGTATGATGTAGTGTTCTGGCAAGTGTGCCTCTATCTCTTAGAGATTAAAATTTCCGGTCTGACACAAATTTACTATCTAATTGATAATAAATGATATTAAAATGCGGGATTTTTTTCTGTAAAAAACCAAAAACATCATTAAGTTGTTCTTCAGATATTTCCTCTGCCTTTATTTTGAAACCTTTATTCAAATAACTTCCGAAGTAGAATCCGTCTTTCAAAACTTCAACTTCGTGATCTGAAATCTTTTTAAAATCGGAGTTTTCCAGATCTTTTTTGGATAATGCATTAATCAGTTTATGTTTACCCAAATGATTGGTAACAATTCCCCACGAATAAATCGGAAGTGCCACTTCAATATTTTTGACAGGATAATCTTCTATTTTCGAAAGATAACTTTTCAGAATATTGACATCCAGAATAGAATTCTTATCAGAGTTTTCAAGAGGTGACGAAGTAGAGTAGCACATCAGGTATACTTTCCCGACGGGAGGAATTCCGGTCTGCTTTTTATCTTTCACCTGATGAAGACGTAGAGTGCAGGTAATTTCTTTTCCGGAAATTCTTTTGAGTTCTTTCAGAAATTTAAAATAATCATTTCGTGTTCCGGCGGTCCAGTCGCAGTCGATCTGAATTTCATTATTGGTTTTCAGGTGATATTCTTCTGCTTTCTTTTGAATTAAAAGGTGAATGCTTTCTGCCAGAAATCGGATCTCTTCTGCAGAGATATCCAACAAGGTCTGATTAGTAATAAAAACCGTAGGAACGATCTTCTTGCCTGTCTGAAAACTCTGGTCTTTGGTAATCACTGCTACCGGCTGAAATTTTCCGTTCACTTTATCTACATCAAAGAATCTGGTGTACAAATAAGGAACTGTTGCTTTATCCAATGCTTTCTTTTCTGCATTATCAAGCTTCAGTTTGGTTTTCCAGTAATAAAAAGTGTAAGGATGATTCTCTTTCCTGTTGCATGACGCAATAAGGAACAAAAGAAATAGAAATAAAATTTTTAAATTTTTCATCGGTGAAAATGACTTTTCAAAATTAAAGATATTTTGGCAGAATATATACCGTAAAATCCCGGTGATTGGAGAATGAGACTCGACTATATGAAGATGAACTGTAACAAATGTATAAAGTTTTTGCAGACGGAAAATTATCATAGTATCCTTTTGCAATTTCAGGATGATATCTCACAACAAAAAAACCACCCCGGATGGAATGGATTTCTTTGTATATTATTGTACTACTTTAAAAATTCGCTTTCGCATGTACAGGTTTCTTTATTGATGCTCTCAGTGGATGAGCAGCAGCCTTCAAGATTCTTAACGTTTCCTTTTTCATCGGTAAGGTAGATTTTATCTTTATCAAATTTCACGAAAAATGTTTCCTCATATTTTTTAAAGACCACTTTCATTACCTTATTCGGAGCATATTTTCCGGCATTGATTTCCTCCGTTGTTTCTTCTCCGCTCGCCTGATTCACCTGGACGTATCCAAAATGCACATCACCATTGTTTTTTAGATCCAGATAATAATGAGGAGTACCAGTACCGCTATATCCTTTCATAATATCAAAAGCTCTGTATCCAATAAATGGAACTTCTGTCTGCTGTGCCCATGTAAAAATACTGATGCACAGAATCATTACACTGAAAAACTTTTTCATAGATATTTTTTCAAAAGTAAAGATTTTTAAGGAAAACATTCATTGTAAAAACACGGTTGTTGTAAATTATCAAATAGAAGGCCTGGATAATGGAGTTGCAAAACGGTTTACTTTCTTTGGCTGGAAGGTGTTTCATCAAAACAAAACCACTCCTTAAAGAAGTGGCTTTTTATCATTGAGTTCAAATCAGATTAAAAAACGGTGGCTGCAAGCTGAATCCTTGCAAACTTATTGGATGGATTCCACATGGCCATCATGGATACCGGAAGACTGTAATGATCCGTAATCTTAACAGTTTTTCCGGCTTTTACGCCTACATTTACGATGTCAAAGCTGTTTTGGCCATTGCCGTATAAAAACGTTTTGTCATTGAGAGCAAATCCGGCTCCTACAAATGCATCCAGATTTACTTTCTGTCCCTTAATAACAGGATAGCTTGCCTGCACATAGGTAGAATATCTGTTCTTTTTGTAGCTTCCGTCAGCTTCAAGAATAACTTCTCCTGCATTGGCTCCTCCGTACAGCATGATATCAGCTTCAATATTGATCGGAAATGACGGCCCGAAAGTATAGTTGGTTCTTAAATCAATAATATGAGCAGTTCTTCTCTGTGAATAACTGAAAATATCATCTGCAGCTACTGCAGTATTGATGTTCCTGGAGTTATAAAGATCCCATAACCCGATATAAAAACGACCGTCAGAATATTGAATATAATAATTGATCTCTTTATAATGGGTGTTGTCTTTATCATCCGCCAGTGCAGATGCTCCCCAGATTCCTACCTTCCATTTTTTCTCTTCATCTAGGGCATACGACAGATTTCCCATTACAACAGGTTTATCAGTAATAATAAGACCTCTCCATAAGTGATTGTTCTGAATGTTGGCCGTAAAATCAAGTCTTCCTTCTTTCGTTGCCTTGGGTTCAGTATTTTCCTGTGAAAGTAGCTTTCCTGTTCCTAAAACAAGAAAGAAGATCCCTTTTAAGATTTTTCTCATCATGTGTTTATTTTAAAAATCCATATAGTACTGCTGCGATAATAGCTCCTGTAATCGGACCTACTACCGGAATCCATGCGTAGCTCCAGTCACTGCTTCCTTTTACAGGCAAAATGGTATGCATGATTCTTGGCGCAAGATCTCTTGCCGGGTTAATGGCATATCCGGTAGTTCCTCCAAGAGATAAGCCTATTGCCCAGACTACAAATGTAACGGGGATTGCTCCAATAGAACCTAATCCTACTTTAGCCGTTGGATCTGCCTGTAAAGT
Organism: Chryseobacterium sp. CBTAP 102; assembly: GCF_003201365.1. Taxonomy (NCBI): domain Bacteria; kingdom Pseudomonadati; phylum Bacteroidota; class Flavobacteriia; order Flavobacteriales; family Weeksellaceae; genus Chryseobacterium; species Chryseobacterium sp. CBTAP 102. The sequence continues at coordinate 80,746 of NZ_QICX01000002.1, read as the reverse complement.
AATGCTTGGATTGGCAAAATAGAAGACACAGAATACCAGTACAAATGTTCCGATAATCTCACTGATAAGATTGGATGATGTTTTTCTGATCGCCGGGCCTGTACTGAAACATGCCAGTTTTGCGCCTTCATCTTCCGTGATGGCAAAATGATCTTTATGAAACAGCCATACTAAAAATGCACCCAGCATTCCGCCGATCATTTGGGCTGCAATATAAGAGGGAACCAGATCCCACGAAAACTTTCCTGCAGTTGCAAGACCAATGGTTACAGCCGGATTCAGATGGGCCCCACTTATTGGTCCTGCAACGGTTACCCCCACAAATACGGCCAGTGCCCATGCGGTAGTGATAACAATCCATCCGGAATTATTTCCTTTCGTATCTTTCAAGACAACATTGGCTACAACACCGTTGCCTAACAGTATAAGAAGCATCGTTCCGATAACTTCTGCAATAAATGGGGTCATATAAGTTTTTTTTTGATAAGTGAGTTAATCTTCTATCCAGCTTTGAGCGCTTTTTACAGCTTTCTTCCAGAAGTGGGTCATTTTATCCACTTGTTCTCTGTTTAATTGAGGATGGAAATCTTTGTCTACAATCCATTGTTCCTGGATTTCGTCAATGCTTTTCCAGTATCCTACAGCTAGTCCGGCAAGATAAGCTGCTCCTAATGCTGTTGTTTCAAGTGTTTTAGGTCTTGTGGTTTTGAAACCGAACAGGTCAGACTGTATCTGCATCAGAAGATCGCTGGCAGAAGCACCGCCGTCTACTCTTAATTCAAGACTTGCTCTTCCTGAATCTGCTTCCATCGCTTTTACAATTTCATAAACCTGAAATGCAATTCCTTCCAGGGTGGCTCTTGCAATATGTGCATCAGTTGTTCCGCGGGTGATTCCTACAATTGTTCCACGGGCGTACTGATCCCAGTAAGGAGCGCCAAGACCTGTCAGCGCAGGTACAAAGTAAACGCCACCATTATCTGGTACAGAAGCAGCCAATCTATTTACTTCATCAGAAGAACGAATTAGCTTAAGGCCGTCTCTCAGCCATTGAATAGCTGCGCCTCCTACGAATACACTTCCTTCAAGAGCATAGTTGACTTCTCCATTGATTTTCCAGGCTACGGTTGTTAGAAGATTGTTTTTGGAAGAAACGGCTTCCGTTCCTGTATTCATTAATAAGAAACATCCTGTTCCGTAAGTGTTTTTTACCATTCCGGGAGTGGTACACATCTGTCCGAATAAGGCAGCCTGCTGGTCACCGGCAATACCTGCAATAGGAATTTTGGTAGAGAATAGAGTAGTAGCAGTCTCTCCGTATATTTCGCTGCTTTGCTTTACTTCGGGGAGAATGTTTTTAGGGATGTTGAATAATTCTAATAAATCATTATCCCATTCTAAAGTATGAATATTCAGAAGCATTGTTCTGCTCGCATTGGAAACGTCTGTGATAAACATTTTTCCACGGGTCAGTTTCCATACAAGCCATGTATCAACTGTTCCGAAACATAGTTTTCCTTCTTCAGCTTTTTGTCTTGCTCCCTCTACATTGTCCAGGATCCATTTTAACTTGGTTGCTGAAAAGTAAGCATCCAGAACAAGTCCTGTTTTTTCTTTGATTGTTTCTGTATGCCCCTGTTCTTTCAGTTCGTCACAATACTTTGAAGTTCTGCGGTCCTGCCATACAATAGCATTGTAGACAGGTTCACCGGTTTCTTTATCCCAGACGATGGTAGTTTCACGTTGGTTGGTAATTCCGATAGCGGCAACTTCCAGTCCGGAGATACCTGCTTTTGCAATAACTTCTGCGGCTACGGATATCTGTGAAGACCAGATTTCGTTGGGGTCGTGTTCTACCCAACCCGGAGTAGGAAATATCTGTCTGAAATCTTTCTGAGATACATACTTAATTTCTCCACTATGGTTGAAGAGAATCGCTCTGGAGGAAGTTGTTCCCTGATCTAGAGCGAGGATAAGCTTTTCATTCATGTATATAGTGCTAATTTAGGTTGATAACTTTAGGGGAATAAGGTGTTAATAAATATCCTTTTGCCAGTTCAATAAATTCATTTTCCTGCTGCTGAGACCATTCTTCAGAATAACCTTTCTCTTCAGCAATGATTCTTGCTACATTATGAGCGCTGTCTATAGCAGCTCTTGCATCGAGGAACAGTAAGCGTACTCTTCTTGCCAGAATATCTTCAATGGTTTCTGCCATTTCTGCTCTTACAGCCCATACCACTTCTGCTACCGTGAAAGGGTGATCCGGGTGGATCTTTTGAGCATAACGCGGGTTGCTTTCCTGTAATTTTCTGATGGCTGGAATATCATAGCCGTACACGTACAGATGATTGGTTCTGTCTACCTGTTCGGGTTTTACATTTCCATGGATAGAAAGATGTTCTGTTTTTGATGGAGTATTTCCCAATCTGTGAACTTTAATAGCTTCGTCTACGGTGTCTTCTGCCATTTTACGGTAGGTAGTCCATTTTCCTCCGATAATAGAAACTAATCCTGTCTCTGAAGTAATGACTTTGTGGCTTCGGGAAACTTCTTTTGTGCTTTTGCTTCCGTCTTTAGGAGCTGCAAGCGGACGAAGACCTGCGAAAACAGATTTTACATCTTCACGCGTGGGCTTTTTTGCTAAATATTGTCTTGCTGTGTTTAAAACAAAGCTGATTTCTTCTTCCAGTGCACGGGGTTCAAAGCTTTCATCCTTTAAAAGAGTATCTGTGGTTCCTACTAAAGCCCTGTCATGCCACGGAACAACAAATAAAACCCTGCCGTCAGATGTTTTCGGGATCATGATAGCATCATCACTTTTCAGGAAGGATTTATCCAGCACAAGGTGAATTCCCTGGCTTGGTACTACAAGTTTACCATGCTTAGGGTTGTTCATATTAAGAATGTCATTCGTAAATACGCCGGTAGCGTTGATGACTACTTTACCGTGTATCTGATATTGCTGCTTAGAAAACTTGTCTTCTGCAACTACACCTATTACTTTATCGGAAGCATCTTTCAAAAGGTTAATTACTTTTACATAGTTAACAGCACTTCCCCCTTTTTCAATAATAGTTTGGGTAAGGTTGATTGCAAGTCGGGCATCGTCAAACTGTCCGTCCTGGTAAACAACACCACTCATTAAGTGATTTTGTTCAATAGTGGGAAGCTTTTCAACTGTTTTCGCTTTGCTGATGTATTTCGTTTTACCCAGGCTCAGTTTTCCGGCAAGAAAGTCATAAACAGATAATCCTATTTTATAGTAAATTCCTCCCCACCATGTATAGTTTGGAATGATGAAAGACTGATTTTTTACGATATGAGCTGCGTTCTTTGCTAGTAATCCTCTTTCCTTCAATGCTTCTTTTACCAATCCGACATCTCCCTGAGCGAGATATCTAACTCCGCCGTGTACCAGTTTGGTACTTCTGCTGGATGTTGCTTTTGCAAAGTCATGAGATTCTAGCAATAATGTTTTGAATCCTCTGCTTACTGCATCTAATGCTGAACCTAAACCACTGGCTCCTCCTCCTATGACTATAAAGTCCCATTCTTTTACTTGGGTTAATTTATTGAGTTCTTCGTTTCGTTTCATAAATGTTTCGTTTATGTTTCGTTTTCAAATATATAAATTAAAAATGAAAGCAAAAAGAAAATAAATGAAATTTTAGCATGTCGGAAAAAATCGATAATTTTGATGAAACGAATAAAATGGAAAAGCTATTACCAAGGCAGGATGAAATACTTAAAGAGCTTGATGAGAAAGGATATGTGCTTGTTCAGGATCTATGTGAAAAGCTCAATGTTTCTTCGGTTACGATCCGAAAGGATCTGAACTATCTCGAAAGTCTGGGGCTTCTTTTCAGGAATCATGGAGGAGCGAGTAAGCAGGTAAGATATGCTTATGAAAAAAATGTTGGGGAGAAAGAGAGTATCAATGTAGAAGCAAAGCAGGTTATAGCAAAAGCAGCGCTGTCATTGATTCAGGAAAATGACTGCATTATACTGGCATCCGGAACAACCATGCATTATCTTGCCAGGATGCTGGTGAATTTTGGACCGCTTACGGTATTGACCTCTTCTTTACGGGTTGCTATTGAACTTTGCAATAATCCCAACATTAATATTATACAGCTGGGAGGTGAAGTGCGAAAAAGCTCTACTTCTATAGTGGGTTCTATTTCAGAAGGAATTCTAAAACAATTTTCATGTAATAAACTTTTTCTGGGAGTAGATGGAATTGATACTGAGTTCGGAATCAGTACTTCTAATGCTGCAGAAGCTCATTTGAATCAGATTATGATGGAGTGTGCTGATCAGACGGTGATTCTTGCGGATTCTTCAAAATTGAATAAGAAAGGATTCGGAAAGATAGCGGCACTGGATCAGGTGGATTATCTTATAACAGATAGTGGTATTTGTGCTGAGGATAGAGCTGGGCTGGAAGAAGTGGGGGTGAAGGTGATCACGCAGTAAGGTCTTCATCTTAATTTCTTTTTAAAAATCAAAATAAATTGTTGGGAATTTTGTTCTGGATTTTTTCAAAATCATCTAATTGATTAAAAATCAAAATATTTTAGTCGAAATATTTGTCAGTTACAAAATTATTCATAAATTTGCACACTCATTTTAGGGGCGTAGTATGCCTATATCAAAAGTAGAAATTGCTTCAGACCTCCGAAAAATGGGAAAAATAAAGGATAAATTTTATTATAATATAAACAATGTCAGGTATTATTGGTAAAAAAATCGGTATGACATCTTTGTTTAACGAAGAAGGGAAAAACATTCCTTGTACAGTTATTCAAGCTGGTCCATGCTCGGTTTTACAGGTCAGAACCTTAGAAAAAGACGGTTATAAAGCTGTTCAGTTAGGTTTCGATGACAAGAGTGAGAAGAACGTTGGTAAAGCGTTAGCTGGCCATTTTAAAAAGGCTGGTTCTGCTCCTAAAGCTAAATTAGTTGAATTCTACAGAGAATTCGTTGATGAAGTAAAAGTAGGAGAAGAGGTAAAAGTTGATTTATTCGCTGAAGGTGAATATGTTGACGTAACAGGAACTTCAAAAGGTAAAGGCTTCCAGGGTGTTGTTAAAAGACACGGATTTGGAGGTGTAATGCAGGCAACTCATGGTCAGCACAACAGACTTAGAGCTCCAGGTTCTATCGGTGCTGGTTCAGACCCTTCAAGAGTATTCAAAGGGATGAGAATGGCTGGAAGAATGGGAGGTAAGCAGGTAACTGTTCAAAACCTTCAAGTGTTAAAAGTTGATCAAGAACAAAATCTTTTAGTAGTAAAAGGTGCTGTTCCGGGAGCTAAAAATTCTTATGTAATTATCAGAAAATGGAACTAGTAGTATTAAATACATCAGGAAAAGAGACCGGAAGAAAAGTAACTCTAGACGAAACAGTATTCGGAATTGAGCCAAATCAGCACGCGGTTTACTTAGAAGTTAAACAGTATCTTGCTGCTCAAAGACAAGGTACTCATAAAGCAAAAGAAAGAAGCGAAATTACGGCTTCTACTAAAAAGCTTAAGAAGCAAAAAGGATCAGGATCTGCTAGATACGGTGATATCAAATCTCCGGTATTCAGAGGTGGAGGTAGAGTATTCGGACCAAAACCAAGAGACTACAGATTCAAATTGAACAAAGCTCTTAAGAGATTAGCTAAGAAATCTGTTTTATCTCAGAAAATGAGAGACAACAGCATTAAAGTTTTAGAAGATGTGAGCTTTGATGCTCCTAAGACTAAAGATTTCATCAATGTATTGAATGCATTGGAACTTAACGGTAAAAAATCTTTATTCGTTCTTCCTGAAGCTAACAAGAATGTATATTTATCTTCAAGAAACTTGCCTAAAACTAAAGTAATGAACTTCAACGAGATCAGTTCTTACGATTTAGTAAACGCTGGTGAGATTATTTTCTTTGAAGGTGCAGTTGAAAAATTCCAGGAAAATTTAAAGAAATAAATCATGTCAGTTATTATTAAACCAGTTATTTCAGAAAAGGCTAATTACCTTACAGATTTAAGAGGTTCTTATTCTTTCTTAGTGAATCCTAAGGCGAATAAAATCGAGATCAAAAAAGCTGTTGAAGCGGCTTACGGTGTAAAAGTAGCAGACGTTAACACAATGATTTATGCTCCGAAGGTTTCTTCAAAATACACTAAAAAAGGTCTTCAAGTAGGAAAGACAAATAAATTGAAAAAAGCGGTAATCAAACTTGCTGAAGGTGAGGTTATCGATATTTTTGCTGTAAATTAATTATTAATTATAAATAATAGTAATGTCTGTTAGAAAATTAAAACCTATCACCCCGGGACAGAGATTCAGAATTGTAAACAATTTTGAGGAAATTACTACCAACAAACCAGAGAAATCTCTAACAGTTGGTATTAAAAAGTCAGGTGGACGTAACCAAACAGGTAAAATGACCATGCGTTACACCGGAGGTGGACACAAAAAGAAATACAGAATTATTGACTTCAAAAGAAACAAAGCAAACGTTGAAGCCACTGTAAAATCTGTAGAATACGATCCAAACAGAACTGCATTTATCGCTTTATTAGAGTACGCAGACGGAGAGAAGAGATATATCATCGCTCCAAACGGTATCAAAGTTGATCAGAAAGTAGTATCAGGAGAAAGCGTTGAACCAAACGTAGGTAACGCAATGAAATTGAAAAATATTCCATTGGGTACTGTAATCTCTTGTGTTGAAATGAAGCCTGGACAAGGTGCAATTTTAGCAAGAAGTGCTGGTTCTTCAGCTCAATTAACTTCCAGAGATGGGAAATATGCAATCATCAAGTTACCTTCAGGAGAATCAAGAATGATCCTTACTGAATGTATGGCAATGATTGGTTCTGTTTCCAACTCAGATCACCAATTAACTGTATCAGGTAAGGCTGGTAGAAGCAGATGGTTAGGTAGAAGACCAAGAACAAGAGCGGTTGTAATGAACCCGGTAGATCACCCAATGGGTGGTGGTGAAGGACGTTCTTCAGGAGGTCACCCAAGATCTAGAAACGGTAAACCGGCTAAAGGTTACAAAACTAGAAAGAAAAACAAAGTGTCTAACCGTTACATCGTATCTAAAAGAAAATAATTATGGCAAGATCACTTAAAAAAGGACCGTTCATTCATCATACTTTAGATAAGAAGGTTCAGGCAAATATAGAGTCTGGTAAGAAGACAGTTATCAAAACTTGGTCTAGAGCATCTATGATCTCTCCGGACTTCGTAGGACAAACTATTGCTGTACACAACGGGAAATCTTTTATCCCTGTTTACGTTACAGAAAACATGGTTGGTCACAAGTTAGGCGAATTTTCTCCAACAAGATCTTTCAGAGGTCATGGTGGTAACAAAAACAAAGGAAGCAGATAATCATGGGATCAAGAAAACAAGATAGTTCAATCGCAAGAAAAGAAGCTAACAAAGACGTTGTAAAAGCTTCATTAAATAATTGCCCGTCTTCTCCAAGAAAAATGAGATTAGTTGCTGATATCATTAGAGGAGAGCAGGTAGACAAAGCACTTTATATCCTAAAATATTCTAAGAAGGATGCTTCTAACAAGTTAGAGAAATTACTTCTTTCTGCTATGGCTAACTGGCAAGTAAAAAACGAAGGTGCTGACATTGAGGAAGCAAACCTTATCGTTAAAGAAATATTTGTGGATAGTGCAAGACAATTGAAGAGACTAAGACCAGCTCCACAAGGTAGAGGGTATAGAATCAGAAAAAGATCTAACCACGTTACATTAATCTTAGGTAACAAAGAAAATTAATCAAGGTATGGGACAGAAGACAAATCCAATTGGTAACAGATTAGGTATCATCAGAGGATGGGATTCTAACTGGTTTGGTGGAAACGATTATGGAGACAGAATCGCTGAAGACTACAAAATCAGAAGATACCTTGAAGCTAGATTATCTAAAGGTGGTATTTCAAAAATTTATATTGAAAGAACTTTAAAATTAGTTACAGTAACTATTACTACTGCTAGACCGGGACTTATCATCGGGAAAGGAGGTCAGGAAGTTGATAAATTGAAAGAAGAGTTGAAGAAATTGACTGGTAAGGATATTCAAATCAACATTTTCGAAATCAAAAGACCTGAATTAGACGCTGTATTAGTTGCTGATAGTATTTCTAAGCAAATTGAAAACAGAATTTCTTACAGAAGAGCTGTTAAAATGGCAATGGCAAGTACTATGAGAATGGGTGCTGAAGGTATCAAAGTTCAAATCTCCGGTAGATTAAACGGAGCTGAGATGGCAAGATCAGAATCTTTCAAAGAAGGAAGAATTCCATTGTCAACTTTCAGAGCTGATATCGATTACCACTGGGCAGAAGCTCACACTACTTACGGTAGACTAGGGGTAAAAGTTTGGATCATGAAAGGTGAAGTTTACGGTAAAAGAGAACTTTCTCCACTAGTGGGACAACAGAAAAAAGGAGGTCAGTCAGACAGAGGAAACAGAGGAGGAGACAGAGACAACAGAAGACCTAGAAAAAACAACAACAATAACAATAATAATTAAAATTTTAGATTAGAAATTTTGAATTTTAAATTACCGTTACTTTTTTAAAATAAAAAAAATCTAAAATCTAAAATCTAAAATCTAAAATTTAGAAATTATGTTACAACCAAAAAGAACCAAATTCCGTAGAGTTCATAAGATGAAGATGAAGGGGAATGCCCAGAGAGGTAGTCAACTTGCATACGGAACTTTTGGGATCAAAGCAACGGAAGGAGCTTGGATCACTGCAAGACAGATTGAAGCAGCTCGTATCGCTGCGACAAGATATATGAAGAGAGAAGGTCAACTATGGATCAAAATCTTCCCGGATAAGCCAATTACTAAGAAACCAGCGGAAGTACGTATGGGTAAAGGTAAAGGTGCTGTTGAATACTGGGTAGCTGTAGTAAAACCAGGTAAAATTATGTTCGAAGTTGGAGGTGTGCCTTACGATATCGCTAAGGAAGCTTTAAGACTTGCTGCACAAAAATTACCAGTAGTTACTAAATTCATCGTTGCTAACGATTTTGTTAAACCTCTTTAATCTTTGAATACAATGAAAAAAGCTGATATTAAAAATTTAAGCGCGGGTGATATTCAAGCTCAATTAACTGAAGCAAAAGCTCAATATTCTAAATTGAAATTGGCTCATGCAATCAGCCCAATTGAAAACCCGATTCAAATCAGAGATTTGAGAAAAACAATCGCTAGACTAAATACTGAGTTAACTAACAAACAATAATTTCATTTTACAATGGATAGAAATTTAAGAAAAGAAAGAATCGGAGTGGTTTCCAGCAATAAAATGGAAAAAACTATTGTTGTTAGCGAAACTACAAGAGTAAAGCACCCGATGTACGGTAAATTCGTTTTGAAAACGAAAAAATATACTGCACACGACGAGAACAACGAATGCACAGAAGGTGATACAGTTTTGATCCAGGAAACTAGACCTTTGAGCAAGAGCAAGAGATGGAGATTAGTAAGAATCATTGAAAAAGCTAAGTAATAATGTTACAAACAGAATCAAGATTAAAAGTTGCTGATAACACAGGTGCTAAAGAAGTACTAGTGATCAGAGTTCTGGGAGGAACCAGAAGAAGATATGCTTCAGTTGGTGATAAAATCGTTGTTACGATCAAGGATTCTACGCCATCTGGAAACGCTAAAAAAGGTCAGGTATCTAAAGCTGTAGTAGTAAGAACTAAAAAAGCTGTAAGAAGAAAAGATGGTTCATACATCAAATTCGACGACAATGCTTGTGTATTACTAAACGCAGCGGGAGAAATGAGAGGAACGCGTGTTTTCGGACCAGTTGCTCGTGAGTTGAGAGACAAAGAATATATGAAAATCATTTCATTAGCTCCTGAAGTACTTTAATTTTAAAAATTTTTAAAAGAAATGTCAAAGTTAAAAATAAAAAGAGGAGATAACGTCATCATTACTACTGGTAAGAAAGATATCAAAGGTAAGACTGGTGAAGTTATTGAAGTGATCAAGAAAGAAGGTAGAGACCCAAGAGTAATCGTTGCAGGACTTAACATCGTTAAAAAACACGTTAAGCCTTCAGCTTCTAATCCTCAGGGAGGAATTACTGAAAAGGAAGCTTCTATTCATATCTCAAACGTAGCTTTAGTTGGTAAAGACGGAAAAGCTATCAAAATCGGTTACAAAATCGAAGGAGATAAGAAAGTAAGAATTAACAAAAAAACGGGTGAAACTTTATAATTTGAATTAACATGGAATATATAGCAAGACCCAAAAAAGCATATAAAGAGACAATTGTTCCTGCAATGATGGAAGAATTCGGGTATAAGTCAGTAATGCAAGTACCTAAATTAGAGAAAATCGTTGTATCACAAGGTTTAGGTGATGCTACTGCAGACAAAAAAATCATTGATTATGCTGTAGAAGAGCTTACAAATATCACAGGTCAAAAAGCTGTTGGTACAATCTCTAAGAAAGACGAAGCTGCTTTCAAATTGAGAAAAGGTATGCCTGTAGGTGCAAAAGTTACTTTAAGAGGAAATCAGATGTATGAATTCTTAGACAGACTTACTGCTTCTGCTTTACCACGTATCAGAGATTTCTCTGGTATCAAAGCTGATGGTTTCGATGGTAGAGGTAACTACAACTTAGGTATTACTGAGCAGATTATCTTCCCTGAAATCGTAATTGACAAAGTGAAAAAAATCCAGGGGATGGATATCACTTTCGTTACTACTGCGAAAACAGATAAAGAAGCTAAAGCATTATTAACTCACTTCGGTTTACCATTTAAAAAGAACTAAGAAATGGCTAAAGAATCAATGAAAGCGCGTGAGCGCAAAAGAGAAGCACTGGTTGCTAAATACGCTGCTAAAAGACAAGCTCTTAAAGAAGCTGGTGATTACGAAGGACTTCAAAAATTGCCTAAAAATGCTTCTCCTGTAAGATTACACAACAGATGTAAACTAACAGGTAGACCAAGAGGATACATGAGAACGTTCGGTATTTCCAGAGTAACTTTCAGAGAAATGGCAAACAACGGTCTTATCCCAGGGGTAAGAAAAGCTAGTTGGTAATAATTACTAATTAAAAATCGGGACAATTAAGTTGTCAGGATACTAAAGAATAAAAATATCAGACCGAAGATTTCTGAAGTCTGATATTTTAATCTTCAAGTCTTTTCAATACTGATTGTTCTTTAACCAATAATTTATAAAAGAAAAATGGTAACAGATCCAATTTCAGATTTCCTAACAAGAGTAAGGAACGCACAAAGCGCAGGCCACAAAGTGGTGGAAATTCCTGCATCGAAAATCAAAAAGGAGATTACTAAGATCTTATTTGATCAAGGGTATATCTTAAACTACAAGTTTGAAGATAACGCTGTTCAGGGAGTGATCAAAATCGCTTTAAAGTACGATAAGCAAACTAACAAACCGGCTATCAAGTCTATCCAAAGAGCTTCTAGACCAGGTTTGAGACAGTACAAAGGTTCAGCTGAGCTTCCAAGAGTACTAAACGGTTTGGGTATTTCTATCATCTCTACTTCTAAAGGAGTAATGACTGACAAGAAAGCTAGAGAAGAGAAAGTAGGCGGTGAAGTAATCTGCTATGTTTATTAATTTTTAATCACAGGAAAATGTCAAGAATTGGTAAAGCAATTATAACAATTCCAGCAGGAGTTACAATCACTGAAAACAACGGTGTAGTAACTGTAAAAGGAGCTAAAGGAGAACTTTCTCAGGAGCTTACAGCAGGAATTACTTTAGAACAAAAAGATGGTGAACTTAACGTAAACAGACCATCTGATTCTAAACAACACAAAGCGCTTCACGGTTTATACAGAGCGTTGATCGCTAACATGATCGTTGGTGTATCAGAAGGTTTCGAAAAGAAACTAGAACTAGTAGGGGTAGGATACAGAGCTTCTCACTCAGGTCAAAAACTTGAGTTAGCTTTAGGATTCTCTCACGGTATTGTATTGGAACTTCCAAGTGAAGTAAAAGTTGATACATTGACTGAAAAAGGTAAAAACCCAATTATTACTTTAGCGTCTCACGACAAGCAACTTCTAGGAATGGTTACTGCAAAGATCCGTTCTTTCAGAAAGCCTGAGCCATACAAAGGAAAAGGTGTAAGATTCGTAGGAGAAATTGTTAGACGTAAAGCTGGTAAATCTGCTTAATAAATTATAAGTATTATGGCATTAAGTAAATTAGAAAAAAGAATAAGAATCAAAAGAAGAGTAAGAGGGAAAATCTCTGGATCTTCTGAATTGCCAAGATTATCTGTATATAAAAGTAATAAGGAAATTTACGCTCAGTTAATCGACGATAAAAATGGTAAAACTTTAGTATCTGCCTCTTCTAGAGAAAAAGGTGTAGACGCTAAAGGTACTAAGACTGAAGTTTCTGCTGCTGTTGGTAAAGCTATCGCTGCTAAAGCTATCGCTGCAGGAATTGAAAGTATTGTATTTGACAGAAACGGATTCGTTTACCATGGTAGAGTGAAAGCTCTTGCTGATGGAGCGAGAGAAGGTGGACTTAAATTCTAATCATTAAATTTCGGAAAATATGTTAGGACTAGATAATATAGAAAGAGTAAAACCGGGAGGATTAGAATTAAAAGATCGTCTCGTAGCTGTTAACAGAGTAACAAAAGTAACAAAAGGAGGTAGAGCTTTCGGATTTTCTGCTATTGTTGTAGTAGGAAACGAAGAAGGTGTTATCGGTTTCGGTTTAGGAAAATCTAAAGAGGTAGCTTCTGCAATTGCTAAAGCAGTTGAAGACGCTAAGAAAAACCTTGTGAAAGTTCCTGTAATGAACCATACTATCCCTCACCAAACTACTGCCAGATACGGTGGTGCAGATATCTTTTTAAGACCTGCTTCTCACGGTACAGGATTGATCGCCGGAGGTGCGGTAAGAGCGGTATTGGAATCTGCTGGTATTCACGATATCCTTTCAAAATCTAAAGGATCTTCTAACCCTCACAACGTGGTGAAAGCTACTTTCAAAGCGTTATTAGATATCAGAAGACCTGAAGAAATCGCTAGAATGAGAGGAATTTCTCTAAGTAAAGTGTTTAACGGTTAATAATTAAAGCAATGGCAACAATTAAAGTAAAGCAAGTAAGAAGCGCTATTGGTAGAACAAAAACCCAAAAGAGAACGCTTGAAGCATTAGGATTAAAAAAACTTCACCAAGTTGTAGAGCACGAAGCTACTCCTTCAATCTTAGGAATGATCGCTGCAGTAAGCCACTTACTTGAAGTTCAAAAATAATTTTATAAAAGAGAAATTAAAATGAATTTAAATAACATACAACCTGCTGCAGGATCTACTTTCAACTCAAAGAGAATTGGTAGAGGTCAGGGTAGCGGAAAAGGAGGTACTTCAACAAAAGGACACAAAGGTCAGAAAGCTAGAGCTGGTTATTCTCAAAAAATCGGTTTCGAAGGTGGACAGATGCCTTTACAAAGAAGATTACCTAAATTCGGATTCAAAAACGTAAACAGAAAAGAGTTTAGAGGAGTTAACCTTGATACTATTCAAACTTTAATCGAGAACAAATCCATCACTGGAGATATCACGAAAGAAGTTTTAGTAGCAAACGGGATAGTTTCTAAAAACGAATTAGTGAAAATTATGGGTAGAGGAGAATTGAAATCTGCGGTTTCAATCTCTGCTGACAAATTCACTAAATCTGCTGAAGAGCTTATTGCTAAAGCAGGTGGAAAAGCAATTACCTTATAATACTTACTAATGAAAGAATTTATACAAACACTTAAAAATATTTGGAGTCTTAAAGAACTTAGAGATAAAATTCTCTTTACTTTAGGTATTATCCTTGTGTATAGATTCGCATCTTATATCTCGCTTCCTGCAATTAACCTTGCAGAGGTGGGAGATCTCTTAGAGCATTATAAAAATCAAGGCGGTAACAAGCAAGGAGCAGGTCTCCTTGGCTTGCTTTCGTCGTTTACGGGGGGAGCTTTCAGCCACGCTTCCGTAATGGCGTTGGGAATCATGCCTTATATTTCTGCTTCTATTATTGTTCAGTTGATGGGGATGGCTATTCCTTATCTTCAGAAGCTTCAGAAAGATGGAGAGTCAGGTAGAAATACATTGAACCAAATTACAAGATGGTTAACAATTGGAGTTTGTCTGGTACAGGCACCTTCTTACTTAACTTCTATTACTCAATTATTCTTACCATATGCTCAGTTCCAGTCTGCATACTATGTAGAGCCAAATTCAATCATGTTCTGGTTGCCAAGTATTGTTATTTTGGTTGCCGGTTCAGTATTCGCAATGTGGCTGGGTGAAAAGATTACCGATAAAGGAATCGGAAATGGTATCTCTATCCTTATTATGGTGGGGATCCTTTCAAGATTACCTGAGGCATTCGTACAGGAGATGGCCGTGCAGAACGGAAAAGGAGGAATGGGATCTATCATGATCCTTATTGAAGTATTATTCTGGATGTTGGTAGTTCTTTTAGCAGTAATCTTATCAGTAGCTGTTAGAAAAATTCCCATTCAGTATGTAAGCAGAGCTCAAGCAAGAGGAGGTGTAAACAGAAATCTTATGCAGGGAGCAAGACAATGGATTCCATTGAAAGTAAATGCTGCTGGTGTAATGCCGATTATCTTTGCTCAGGCACTGATGTTCGTACCAGGATTATTAACAAAATTCGATGAGTCTAATACTTTTCTTGCAGGTTTCAAGAATGTTTTTAGCTGGCAGTACAACGTATTGTTTGCGCTATTAATTATTATCTTCTCGTTTTTCTATACTGCAATTACAATCCCGGTAAACCAAATGGCTGATGATTTGAAGAGAAATGGAGGTTTAGTACCGAAAGTAAGACCAGGAAAAGAGACGGCTGATTATTTAGATGATATTTTATCAAAAATTACCTTGCCAGGTGCAATATTTTTATCTATCTTTGCAATCCTTCCGGCAATTGTGCACGGAACCTTTGTTCAGACAGATGCGTTTGCCCTATTTTTCGGGGGAACGTCACTATTAATTATGGTGGGTGTAATTTTAGATACAGTTCAACAGATTAATACATATCTGCTGAACCATCATTATGATGGCTTAATGCAGTCTAAATTATCAAGAACGACTGGATATTAATTTATGGCAAAACAAAAACATATTGAACAAGACGGCGTTATAACGGAAGCACTTTCGAACGCTCAGTTCCGTGTAGAACTAGAAAATGGGCATATTCTTATCGCTCATATTTCTGGTAAAATGAGAATGCATTATATTAAACTTTTACCTGGTGATAAGGTGAAACTAGAAATGTCTCCTTATGATTTATCAAAAGGGAGAATCACATTTAGATATTAAACAAATGCCAAATGGAGTCTTAGGATTTCATTTGGCTATTGTTAAAAAATAAATACTATCAAAATGAAAGTAAGAGCATCAATTAAAAAAAGAAGCGCTGATTGCAAAATCGTACGCAGAAAAGGTGTACTATTCGTAATCAACAAGAAGAACCCAAAATTTAAACAAAGACAAGGTTAATTAAATTATGGCGAGAATTGCAGGTATTGATTTACCAAAAAACAAAAGAGGAGTTATCGGTTTAACTTACATCTATGGAGTTGGAAGAAGTACTTCTTCTGAAATCCTTAAAGCTGCCGGTATCAGCGAAGACAAAAAAGTCAACGAATGGAATGACGATGAATTGGCTGCAATCAGAACGTATATCTCAGAAAACGTAAAAGTAGAAGGAGAATTAAGATCTGAAGTGCAATTGAACATTAAGAGATTAATGGACATAGGATGCCAACGAGGAATACGTCACAGACTTGGATTACCTTTAAGAGGCCAGAGAACGAAAAACAACTCTAGAACCCGAAAAGGAAAGAGAAAAACTGTTGCTAACAAGAAAAAAGCTAGTAAATAATCGTTAGGAATTATGGCAAAACAAACTAAAGTAGTTAAGAAAAGAAAAGTAAAAGTTGAAGCTATTGGTGAAGCTCATATTCAGGCTTCTTTCAATAACATCATCATTTCTTTAACAAATAAAAACGGAGAGGTTATCTCTTGGGCTTCTGCCGGTAAAATGGGTTTCAGAGGTTCTAAAAAGAATACTCCATTTGCTGCTCAGATGGCAGCTGAAAATTGCTCTGCTGTAGCTCACGAAGCTGGTTTAAGAAGAGTAAAGGTGTTTGTGAAAGGTCCGGGTGCAGGTAGAGAATCTGCTATCAGATCTATCCACAATTCAGGAATTGAAGTTAGCGAAATCATTGATGTGACTCCTATGCCACACAATGGATGTAGACCACCAAAAAGAAGAAGAGTTTAATTTTTAGAATTTACCCATTATGGCAAGATATATTGGACCTAAAACTAAGATTGCTAGAAAGTTTGGTGCTGCAATCTACGGAGATGATAAAAACTTCGAAAAAAGAAAAAACCAACCGCCAGGACAACACGGTCCTAACAAAAGAAGAGGTGCTAAAAAATCAGAATATGCAGTTCAGTTGGCAGAAAAACAAAAAGCTAAATATACTTACGGTATTTTAGAAAGACAGTTTGCTAACTTATTTGACAAAGCACACAGAAGTAAAGGTGTAACAGGGGAAGTTCTATTACAACTTTGTGAATCAAGATTGGATAACGTAGTATACAGATTAGGTTTTGCTAAAACAAGATCTGGTGCTAGACAATTGGTTTCTCACAGACACATCACTGTGAACGGAGAGATTCTTAACATCCCTTCTTACTTGGTAAAAGCTGGTGATGTAATCACTGTAAGAGAAAAGTCTAAGTCTCTTGAAGTTGTTACCAATGCATTGGCTTCTAAGTCAAACTATGAGTGGTTACAATTCAACGATGAGAAGAAAGAAGGAACTTTCATTTCTGCTCCTGAAAGAATCCAGATTCCGGAGGACATTAAGGAAAACCTTATCGTCGAACTTTACTCTAAATAATTTTTTAATCAAATTTTTGCTCAACCCAATAATATGGCAATTTTACAATTCATAAAACCCGATAAAGTAATTTTACTTAACTCTGATGAATTTAAAGGTCAATTTGAATTCAGACCTTTAGAACCAGGTTTCGGGCTTACAATCGGTAATGCTTTGAGAAGAGTGTTGCTTTCTTCTCTGGAAGGATACGCTATTTCATCTATCAAAATAGAAGGTGTAGAGCACGAATTTTCAACTATTCCAGGAGTAATCGAAGACGTTACCGAAATTATTCTAAACCTTAAGCAGGTAAGATTAAAAGCTGCAGCAGAAGGCCAGGCTAACGAGCAGGTTGTTGCTAAAGTTTCAGGTCAAACGGTTATTACTGCTGGTGATTTAGGAAAGTCTATCAACGGATTTGAGGTTTTAAACCCGGATTTGGTGATCTGCAACCTAAACAGTGATGTAACTTTCGAAATTACTTTCAATATTGAAAAAGGTAGAGGGTATGTTCCTTCTGAACAAAATAAATCAAACAATGCTCCTGTAGGAACTATTGCTATTGACTCTATTTTTACGCCGATCAAGAAAGTACAATATAGCATTGAAAATTATCGTGTAGAGCAAAAAACAGACTACGAAAAACTTGTATTAGATATAGAAACTGATGGGTCTATCAGCCCTCAGAATGCTTTAACTGAGGCTTCCAAGATATTAATTTATCACTTCATGCTGTTCTCTGATGAGAGAATCACGCTTGAAACTGAAGCTGTAAAAGCATCTATCCAGTACGATGAAGAAACTCTTCACACAAGACAACTTCTTAAGTCTAAATTAGCAGATATGGATCTTTCTGTAAGAGCCCTTAACTGTCTGAAAGCAGCTGAAGTAGAAACTCTTGGAGAATTGGTTTCTTACAGTAAGTCTGATTTGATGAAATTCAGAAATTTTGGTAAAAAATCTTTGACAGAACTAGAAGAATTAGTGCATTCAAAAGGTCTTAACTTCGGTTTCGACGTTGCAAAATATAAGTTAGACGCTGATAAATAATTAATAATGAGACACGGTAAAAAATTCAATCACTTAGGAAGAACAGCTTCTCACAGAAGTGCTTTACTTTCTAATATGGCTTGTTCTCTAATTGAGCATAAAAGAATCAACACTACTGTAGCTAAAGCTAAAGCTTTAAGAGTATATGTTGAGCCTCTATTAACAAAAGCAAAAGAAGATACTACACACAACAGAAGAGTAGTATTCTCTTACCTTCAAAATAAATTTGCGGTTGCTGAATTATTCAGAACTGTAGCTCCTAAAATCGCTGAAAGAAACGGTGGTTATACAAGAATCATCAAGACAGGATTCAGACCAGGTGATGCTGCTGATACTGCTCTTATCGAATTGGTAGATTTCAACGAGCTTTACAACCCGAATGCAGAGGAGAAAAAAGCTACAAGAAGAAGCAGAAGATCATCTGCTGCACCTAAAAAAGCTGAAGCAGTAGTTGCTGAAGCTCCAGCAGTAGAAGAGAAAGTAGAAGAAGCTAAAGCTGATACTACTGAAGAAAAAACTGAAGAGTAATATTCATTCAGATATACATAAAAACCATCCGTTTTCGGATGGTTTTTTTATTTTCCATAATATGGATGAAAAGGTATGTTGAGAAATAATGGGGAGGTACCCGATAAAAATGTCCCTCAATATTGAAGGACATTTTTTATTTAGATTTTTGTTCTTTTCAACTCAATAATATTATTACCCTGTTCAAGGTGAAGACTGTCTCCTTTTACTCTTGCAGTCATATCATCTTTTTTGTAAATCGTTTCATCACCTTTAGTTTCTGATTTAGGTAATGTAAATGTTTTCTTATTGCTGGTAATGGCTACTGTACTTTCCTTCGGATCATTTTTGAATACTACCTTTACTAACGTTCCGTCTGTAGCTTTATAAACAAAATCTGTTTTCTCAGTCTTCTGACCGTTGATATCCACTGTCGAGGAGCTTTGGGTTACCGAATCTATTTTTCCGTTATGGTCTGTAACCACAGTTTCTGAACTTTCTGTTTTGATAACACTTTTGTTTCCGCTTTCACTTTTTTTACAGCTCACTACCACTAGTGCCAGTACAGCACTTAGTGCTAAAAGACTTTTTTTCATGATTATATTATTTGATATTCAATATGATTTTATACTTTAATTTTACAAAAATCATGCCTTACAATATGAGAAATTTTAACCGATATTGAGGCATAATTCTTTTATTTTTCTCCTTGAACATTAGGTCTAGACAAAAAGAAAATTTTGAAATTAGAGAGAGGCGGTTCTTTTTATCAAATGAGAAAATGCCGGAAGATACTGGTGAACCATATCAGGTTATGAGCAAGTGCTTTACATTCCTGGAATATGGTTTAAGAAAGATAAGAACCGGATTCAGATTTTTGTGTGGATCAAATTCCATAATACCGTAAGCAGTATTGATCATCCTATCTTTGATCAGATTATGAAATAATAATTAATTTTAAAATTGTAATTATAACTTCTTGATTTTTATTTTAATTTATTGTGAAATATTTGGATTAATCTTGTTTTTAAAGTGAAAAAATGATTAAATTTAGTAAAAACTAAAAGACTGAACATAACTTCAAACTCAAACTCTAATATTACACAAAGGTGTAATTGATTTCAAATTGTTTTCTGTTGAAATTTGCTACAAACAAAAAAGGTCATGAGCATTTCCATTGCCATAGTAGAGGACGAAAAAAACTACAACAATGCGTTGAAGAAGGTCATCAATTACCAGAACGACATGAGAGTAATCGCTCAGTTCTTTGACGGGAATGATGCTATGAAAAACCTAGCCGATTTTTCTCCGGATGTAGTGATGATGGATATCCAATTACAGGATATGCTCGGAATCGAAATCATAGAAAAGCTGCGAAAAGAAATGCCCAATACACAGTTCATCATGTGTACCAGCTTTGACGATGATGAAAAGATCTTTAATTCCTTAAAAGCTGGCGCTATGGGATACCTTGTAAAAGGAGAAAGTATGGACAAGATTCTTTCTTCCATCCGGGACGTATACCACGGAGGTGCTCCTATGAGTTTTTCTATTGCACGAAGAGTACTTATGCATTTTGAGAAAAAACTTCCTGAGATTAAGGGTTTCGATGAACTTACCGAACGTGAAAAGGAAATTCTTGAACTTCTTTCACAGGGACTTCTCTACAAAGAAATCGCAGATCAGAAATTCATCAGCATTGATACCGTGAAAAAACACGTCGGAAATATCTACAGAAAACTTCACGTAAACAACAAAGTGGAGGCAATTAATAAGTTTAACCATTTTAAAAACTGAAATTATGAGTGAAAAACAAGATTTATTAAACCTAACAGGGAGAATTCACCAACTCGTGGATTACGGAATTGTAACTGTTGATGAGTTAAGTCAGATAAAATCATTCTGTAACGATGAAATTTCTAGGCTCAATTCTAGTGAATTTATAGAGCGTACAGAAATTGACTGGAATGATTATAAAATTCGAGAACAAAGTACAAATCATGAAATTGATGCAGGAACTGCCATGGACATGACAAATGCATTTAGTAAGTCAGATGATATTGCTGGAGTTTATAAAGAAATTCTTCACATATCCTATGAAGTAGCCACAGATTTATTTAAAAATAATAAAAAGGTTAAAATTTTTATAGGTGCAGATAAATATGGATTAGTTTTTTTATACGAAGATGAAAATAAAAATGAGTACTATATTTTAGATAACAAATTAGCTAAAGAGAAAATCATTAGAGATGAATTTGACAACTATAAAAAGACGTATAATGATGGGCTTAAAAAAATATTAGATGCACTTATTCGTAGGCATGATCCAGCAACTTCAAATACCGAAAGATTTATCTTATATGATACTTTTTATGCTGAACTTGTGAGACTAAAACCAAAGTATCCGAATCTTGTTATCTCTTTTCATCCGGCAATGCATATTTCAGACGATTTGGTTGAAGTAGTAAAGGATGATGGAACTTCTTTTAAAGCAAACTATAATCACAGACTAACATTTATTATGATATTGGGTTATTACGAAGGGAATAAATTTACCCCGATATCTGGTTTAGGTGCTTATGATAGAAACGGACTCTGTCCTCCGGGGTGCTAAATGATCATTCTTGATATAATATACTATATTGTAATTATTACAAATTTTACTGTTTCCATAATTGAAAAGAAATTATGGAAACAATTATTTTGGATTTATTTCGGAATTACAATTATAACTGAAATATTATTTACAATAAAAGCAAGCTTTGTAGCTGCAAGAATGTATAATTATCTGGATCTGTTCTGTATAATTTATTTTGGATATATTTATAATAAAGAGATTAATGATAAATACGTAATTAAGGTAACCACCCTTTTATTTTTTATATTGGGAGGAATATTTATTTTCATTTCCAAAACTAATTATTCCATCATTACAGGGTACTTATATTGTATTTTTTTGTTTTTCATTTCCTTGTTTTGGTTTTATAAGAAAATATCAAGTAAAGATCAAGAAGAGAATATTTTGAATTTATGTTTTTTTTGGATAAGCAGTTCATTATTATTTTGGGCAATGTTTTATATTTTTAGGATGTTTCCGATGTATTTATTTAATAAAAAAGACCCTGAGTTTTTAAAAGAAATATCTTATGTGTTTACTATAATTAATATAATTGCATATTCATTATTCTTACGAGGTTTATTTTGCAAACGATGAAAAATCTTCCATTAGAAATAAAGATCGTATATATAACGGCTATCATTGTAGTGATGCTGTTTGTATTGTTTATCATCTTTGTTGTTCTAACATACAATCGAAAACAACTTCTTTATCTTAAAGAACAACAGCTCAAAGAAGCTGAGTACCAAAACCAGCTCCTCCAGAAAGAACTGGAAAAACAAAAAATGCTGGAACAGGAGAGAGAACGTATCTCCCACGATATGCATGATGATCTCGGAGCCGGAATTTCAGCATTAAAACTTCAGGCAGAATTTCTGAAACAGAAAGCAGAAGACGATGATCTGCAAAACGATATCGATGAACTTCTGAAAACGTCCGAAGAAATGAATATCTCCATGAGAGAAATGCTTTGGAGCCTGAATTCAGGAAATGACACTCTGGGAAGCTTTGTGGACTATGCTATCTTTTATACCGGAAACTTTTTGAAGAAAACGAAAATAGTCGTGCAGTCAGAATATGAAGGTATCATAGCAGAAAAGCCTATTTCTACAGAAATGAGACGTAATCTTTTTCTCTGTTTAAAAGAAGCTGTTAATAATGTGTACAAACACAGTCATGCAAATATTTTGAAACTTTCATTTTCACAGGAAGGAAATAATTTCTCTATGAAAATATCAGATAATGGAATCGGGATTTCTGAGGTACATAAGCAAGGTAATGGTCTTAGAAATATGAAACGAAGAATGAGCGAATTGTCTGGTGAATGTCACATCATAACCGAAAACCCCGGAACCAGTATGGTTTTCAAAATAACAGTATAAATTACCCTTTTGTGTAATTGACAGATCTGGTTTTTAGAGGGAAATTTGATATATAAAACTAAAAGCCATGAAAACTCTTATTAACGACATCGAAGACTTAGAAGGTGCTTTAAAAAACAACAGTGATCTTCAGGAAAAATTCAAAACCAACCCTGTAGAAGCTATAAAAGGTGTAGAGATAAGAAATCCGAAAGAAACCGATTATTGGATCTACCGAATTATTGTTCTTATGCTCGGGCTGGCGGTGATCGCCATTATTGCAGGACTTATTATTCTTTCCGTTCACAGTAAAGAAAAACCGGATAGTCAGCTGGTAACAATCTTTGCTACTATTTCATCAGGAGCAATAGGTGCCCTTGCAGGTCTTTTATCTCCTTCTCCCAGAAAATAACAGTAACTTATGTAACGTATAATAAAGCTCACTTTTTAAGGTGAGTTTTCTTTATTATTGGCCTATTTTAAACTCCTGATCTATTGGCTTTAAAATGGGGAATTATCATAATATAAATTAACTAAAATTTAACTCGGATTTATTTCAAAAAAATACGCTGAAATACCCCTGAAAGTTAAATTTTGATTAAATTTGTCTAAACTAAAAAAAATAAAAAATGAGTGCAATTTCTTACATAGAAGCAAGACAGATTTTAGATTCCAGAGGAAATCCTACCATTGAAGTAGATGTATTTACAGAAAGCGGGGCAATGGGCCGTGCAGCTGTACCTTCAGGAGCATCTACAGGTGAACACGAGGCGGTAGAATTACGTGACGGCGGTTCGGAATATCAGGGAAAAGGAGTCCTTAAAGCTGTTGAAAATGTAAAAGAAGTAATTGCAGAGAATTTAGTAGGGCAACCGGTTTTTGAACAAAACTATATCGATCAGATTATGATTGATCTTGACGGAACGCCTAACAAAGGAAATCTTGGTGCTAATGCTATTCTTGGTGTTTCTTTGGCGGTAGCCAGAGCTGCAGCTGCTGAATTGGGAATGCCTCTTTATAAATACGTAGGCGGAGTGAACGCAAACACTCTTCCTGTTCCAATGATGAATGTAATTAACGGAGGATCTCACTCAGATGCTCCTATTGCATTCCAGGAATTCATGATTATGCCGGTAAAAGCAGATTCTTTCTCTCACGCTTTGAGAAAAGGAACTGAAATTTTCCACAACCTAAAATCGATCCTTAAAGGAAGAGGTCTTTCTACAGCAGTAGGAGACGAAGGAGGTTTTGCTCCTACTTTCAACGGAACAGAAGATGCTTTGGATACCTTACTTCAGGCGATCGAAAAAGCAGGTTATAAGCCAGGTGATGACATCATGCTGGCATTAGACTGTGCTGCTTCAGAATTCTATAAAGACGGAACCTACGATTACAGAAAATTCGAAGGAGACAAAGGCGCTCACAGATCAAGAGAAGAGCAGGTTTCTTACCTTGCAGAATTGGCTGCTAAATATCCAATTATCTCTATCGAAGACGGAATGCAGGAAGATGACTGGGAAGGATGGAAAATGTTAACAGACAAAATCGGTGACAGAGTACAGCTGGTAGGTGATGATTTATTTGTAACCAACGTAGACAGATTATCAAGAGGAGTAACCGAAGGCATTGCGAATTCAATCCTTGTAAAAGTAAACCAGATTGGTTCTCTTTCTGAAACAATGGCTGCTGTACAGATGGCTCAGAATAACAAGTTTACTTCAGTGATGTCTCACAGATCAGGAGAAACTGAAGACTCTACAATTGCTGATTTAGCAGTAGCAATGAACTGTGGACAGATCAAGACAGGTTCAGCTTCAAGATCAGACAGAATGGCAAAATATAACCAGCTGTTAAGAATTGAAGAAGCACTTGGTGAAACTGCAATTTTCCCGGGTTTAGGAGCATTTAAAATTAAAAGATAATCGAATTTATAAATAACGGCAAGCGATAATTTTTGTTTGCCGTATTTTATGGAAAGTAGTATATTTAAAAAAAATAAATAAATAATGTCAGACAACAAAGTAATATTGAATTACGACGGTAATTCATATGAATATCCAATCGTGGATAGTACTATCGGAGACAGAGGGATTGATATTTCAAAATTAAGAGACCAGACAGGTTTGATCACTCTGGATTTAGGTTACAAAAATACAGGGGCTACTATTAGCGACATCACTTACTTAGACGGAGATAAAGGAGAATTATTCTACAGAGGTTATCCAATCGAGCAGATTGCTGAGAAATCTAACTTCACTGAAGTAATGTATCTTTTATTACATGGAGAATTACCTACTCAGGACCAGTTTACTTCATTCGACAACAATATTAAAAAATATAACTTCATCGCAGACGAAATGAAAAAAATCATTGATGTTTTTCCTCGTTCTGCTCATCCTATGGGAGTTTTGTCTTCTTTAACTTCTGCTTTGACAGCTTTCAACCCGAAAGCCGTTAACGTAAACTCTAAAGAAGAAATGGATCATGCTGCTGAGCTTATGATCGCTAAGTTCTCTCACCTTTGTGCATGGACTTACAGAAAAACTCAAGGTTTACCATTAAACCACGGTGATAACAACCTGAACTATGTAGAGAACTTCTACAAAATGGCCTTCAGATTACCAAACGCTGATTTCGAAATCGATCCGGTAGTGGTAAATGCTTTAGATAAATTATTAATCCTTCACGCAGACCACGAACAAAACTGTTCTACTTCTACAGTAAGAATGGTAGGTTCTGCTCACACAGGTCTTTTCGCTTCTATCTCTGCTGGGGTATCTGCACTTTGGGGACCACTTCACGGTGGTGCTAATCAGGCTGTAATCGAAATGCTTGAAATGATTGAGAAAGATGGTGGTGACGTATCTAAATATGTTGCTAAAGCTAAAGATAAGAATGATAACTTCCGTCTAATGGGATTCGGACACAGAGTTTACAAAAACTTCGACCCAAGAGCGAAAATCATCAAGAAAGCTGCTGACGATATCCTTAAAGCATTAGGCATCCAGGATAAAGCTCTTGACATTGCAATGCAGTTGGAAAGAGTAGCGCTGGAAGACGAATACTTCGTAGAAAGAAAACTATATCCAAACGTAGACTTCTACTCAGGGATCATCTACAGAGCATTAGGAATTCCTACAGAAATGTTCACCGTAATGTTTGCATTAGGAAGACTTCCGGGATGGATTTCTCAGTGGAAAGAAATGAGACTGAAAGGAGACCCGATCGGAAGACCAAGACAGGTTTACCAAGGTGCTCAGGAAAGAAACTACATCGACATCGCAAGCAGATAATATTTGCTTACAATATAAAAGAATCCCAAAGCAAGCTTTGGGATTCTTTGTTTTTACAACTTATTCAGTAATAGCTAAAGCCATAATAAGATCGTTCTTCGTTCGGAAATGAAAATTCAGCATTGCCGGACTTCCATCAAAAGAACCGGAAATATTAATTCTTAAAACGGTTGTATTATCCTTCACCGAAAAATCTTTTACCTCAAACAAGGTTTTGTATTCATTATTGGATTTTTCATTCCATTGTCTTATTTCCTCTTTTCCGGTGTATATTTTTCCTTCATCAAATACGGATGCCTGTTCAGAAAAACAGTTAGAGAAAGAAATACTGTCAAAAAGTTCCTGCGCCTTCAAGAATTCCTGTAAAATGTTAGGTAAGTTCATATTGTTATTTTTAAATGATTAAACAGTTGGAATAGTGCCGCCATCTATTACATATTCGGTCCCGGTTAGATATTGTGCCCGTGGAGAAACTAAAAATCCAACAAACTCTGCAATATCTTCTGGCTGGGCAGGTTTACCAATGGGAATTCCACCCAACGCATCCATGACACTTTGAGTAGGCTCTTCTATTGAAGTTTCTGAACTTTTAGCAATGCGTTTCATCATTCGGATGGCAGATGAGGTCATGATCCAGCCTGGAGAAACGGTAAGAACACGAACTCCCTTTGGAGAAACTTCTTTTGATAAACCTTTACTATAATTGATCAATCCGGCTTTGGCAGCAGCATAGGGTAATGTTGAATCAAATAAAGGTAGCCTTCCCTGAATGGAGGCAATATGAATGATCACTCCCGTTTTTCGTTCCAGCATTTGCGGCAGAAATCCTCTGTCTAAACGAACGGGTGCCAATAAATTGGTCTGAATTGTATTTTCCCAGTCTTCATCACTTAAAACAGAGAAGCCACCACCTGGCGTTTCTGAACCACCCAATGTATTAATTAAAATATCAAGCTTGCCAAAAGTAGACAACACTTCTCTTACCAGCTTTTCAGTACCTTTTGCCAGGCTGAGATCTCCTGAAATAAAATGAAGTTGATTATTCATCTCTTCAGGCTGATTTCTTGCAGTGACAATTACAGTAGCACCAGCAGTGAGTAATCTTTCGGCAATAGATTTTCCGGTTCCTCTTGTTCCTCCGGTCACCAAAGCAATTTTACCTGACAATTCGTTGTTGAAATGAAATGATTCTGTCATGATTTCTTTTTTGTACAAATTTCAGGAGTATGACGGGCTCTTACAAGTACGGTCTTACGAATCGCATAGGGATAAATTAATCCCCTATTGTGATCTCATCTCATTGTGTTACATTTGTTTTATGTACGAAAGAAAAATCCCACCCAATCTGAATTGCGGTCTTGATCTGATTGCTGAAGTGCTCTATGGCAAATGGAAGATCCGTTTGCTATGGTTTATTAATGAAGGATTTCAAAGGCCAAGTGAATTACAACGGAAAATTCCTGATGCTTCCCGCAGAGTATTGAATGTTCAGTTAAAAGAACTGGAAGAACATGATCTTGTCACTAAGAAAATTTATCCTGTTGTGCCACCAAAAGTAGAATACAGGCTTACGGAATTCGGACAGACATTGATTCCGGTAATTGCCACATTAGGGAAATGGGGTGATGATCATGAAGAACGCTTACGGATATTGATATTGAGAAGGCTTGAAAACTTGTCACATAGTGAGAGAAACTATATCTGATATTAGCTTTTTTGATTTAATATCAGTTGAAAAAATCTATAAAATAGTAGAAGAAAACCTGCTTTTTCAAGCAGGTTTCCGTTTTTTATTAAGGACATTGGCATCTGTCGCAAGTCCAGATATAACATTTTCCTGTATCGTCCCACTCGCAGCATCTTCTGCCAGTTGAAATCGGAGCTCCTCCCATTACAGATTTTTGTTGATCTCTTCCTAATTTGTGTGCATTTTTCAGCACCGGATTGTTCTTGTTCATGACTTTGATTTTTGGTGTTAATAGTTACGTTTTATTGTTTATAATTTCGCGAAAATTATATCACTAATATAGGAAATTAAATAATATAATTATCTTTTTTTTGATTCTTATGTAGATGGAAAATAGTAAGTTGTAGATGTTTTTGGGACTATTCACTGCATTTGGCCGGATATACAAGCAAATTTTATTGGAGAGTGCTGATTTTAGAAATTAAATTTAATACATAAAATAATCCAAAAGTTTCCCAGATAGAGACCTTTACTTATATTTGTAGTATTGCATAAATCTTTATGAGACTAAATATTAAAAACGAAACAGGTAGGCTGAAGTCAGTAGTTCTAGGCCAGCCTAATTCATTGGGACCAGTTCCCACATTAGAGGAAAGTTATGACGCGAAGTCATATTACTCTATAGAACACAACATTTATCCTAAAGAAGAGGATATTATCAATGAAATGAACGCTTTTGAAGCGGTTTTAAAAAAGTATGGCGTTGAAGTTCTACGTCCTAGTATCATCAAAGATTACAATCAGGTTTTTTCAAGAGATGTAGCCTTTGTGATTGATGACAAGATGATCATTTCCAATGTGATTGCAGACAGAGCAGACGAACAGGAAGCCTACAAAAGCGTTTTTGAAAAAGTAGCATGGAGAAAGATTATCAACCTTCCGGAAACCGCACACATTGAAGGAGGAGATGTAATTGTATGGAATGATTTTCTTTTCATAGGAACCTGCTTCAGTGAAGATTACAGAAACTATAAAACGGCAAGAACCAACGAGTATGCTATCGAAATCCTGAAAGAATATTTTCCAAAGAAAAGAATCATAGATCTGGAACTGAAGAAAAACGATAAAGTACCGTTTGAAGGTATTCTGCATCTGGATTGTACATTTAATCCTGTAGGAGAAGACAAATGTATCATTTATAAAAACGGATTCGTAGACGAAAGTGATTACCGTTTAATCATCGATATTTTCGGCGAAGAAAACTGCTTCCATATCAATGATGAAGAAATGTTTGAAATGTTCCCGAATATTTTCTCTATTTCCCCTGATGTAGTGGTTTCAGACAAAGCATTCACCAGAATGAATAACCATTTGAGAAACGAGTGGGGAATGACTGTTGAAGAAATTCCTTACAGAGAAATCTCCAAAATGGGAGGCTTGTTGAGATGTTCTACAATGCCGCTTGTGAGAGAATAATTGGGTAGAAGTGTTTTAGGATTTGAGAGTGGAAGTGTTTTTAAGGTCTGGAAGTTATAGTGTTGGTGGATTTAAATATTTTTTTAATTTAAAAAAAAATATTTGGGTATGTCGACAATTAAATTTCATCAGGACTTAAAAGTTTATCAACAATCATTTGAAACAGCACAGGTGATTTATGAACTCTCAAAATCTTTTCCGAAAGAAGAACTTTACTCTCTTACAGATCAGATAAGAAGATCATCAAGATCTGTAACAGCCAATATCAGTGAGGCATGGGGAAAAAGAAAATATGAAAAATCCTTCGTTGCTAAACTTACGGATTCAGAGGGAGAGGCAAGAGAAACCCAGACATGGCTTCAGTTTGCTTTTACCTGCGATTTATGAATGAAGAGCAATATGAAAATTTGCACAAACAATACAACCAAATAATAGGAATGTTAGTTAATATGATGAGTCAGTCAGAAAAGTGGTGCTCATTTTCTTCGATTAATAAAGAAGACAATAATTTGTAAACCGCTGTTCAGACTCTCAAACTTTCATACACCAACACCCTCAAACTTAAAAAAAATGCAAACAACAGATACAGTATTAATGATAGAGCCGATTGCATTCGGTTACAACGCTGAAACAGCGAAAAATAATTACTTTCAGGTAGAACAGACGGGTTCTGATATCCAGTCAAAAGCATTGGCGGAGTTCAATACCTTTGTTGGAAAGCTGAGAGAAAAAGGAATTAATGTAATTACTATAAAAGATACTTTAGATCCCCATACTCCGGATTCTATTTTTCCGAATAACTGGGTGAGTTTTCACAAGGATGGAAAAGTGGTTTTATATCCCATGTTCGCTTCCAACAGAAGAGTGGAAAGAAGAGAAGATATTATTGAAAGTATCCGGGAACAGGGATTTGATGTAGTTGAGGTAGATGACTGGTCTTTCTCCGAAACTCAGGGACACTTTCTGGAAGGAACAGGAAGTATGATTTTTGATCATGATAACAAAATTGCTTACGGCTCGGTTTCCTTGAGACTGGATGAAAAACTGTTCAGAGAATTCTGCACAAAATACGGATTTACTCCCGTTGTTTTCCATTCTTTCCAGACCGTAGGAACAGAAAGACTTCCAATCTATCACACCAATGTCATGATGTGTGTGGCAGACAAGTTTGTCGTAATCTGTCTTGATTGTATTGATGATGAGCTGGAAAGAGAAAAAGTAGTGGAAACAATTAAAGGTTCAGGAAAAGAAATCATCGAAATTTCCGAAGAACAGATGCAGCAGTTTGCAGGAAATATGCTTCAGGTGCAGAATAAAGACGGTAATAAATTCCTGGTGATGAGCCAGACTGCTTACAAGTCCTTGTCTTCAGAACAGGTAGCGGCTATTGAAAAATACTGCGAAATTATCTATTCAGACCTGAATACCATTGAAGTAAATGGTGGAGGAAGCGCAAGATGTATGCTTGCAGAGGTTTTTCTTCCAAAAAAATAATATATTTACGAAAAAATTAATTGAAACCATTATCAAGTAAAGGTTTACATATTCTTCTGACTTTGGAAACTGAGTCAGAAGATTTGTTATTAGACAGCAAAGGATTTCTGGCATTTACAGAAGAAATTCTGAAAACCAAAGAGGTGGAAATTGTAGGAGTAACCAATCATATTTTTGAAAATGACAGCTTTACTTCCGCCGTGATCCTTAAAGAGTCTCACCTTTGTATCCACACGTGGCCGGAATTTAAACAGCTTACCTTTGATGTTTTTCTCTGTAATTATACACAGGATAACACTACAAAAGTAGAGCAGATTGCAGATGAAGTGGTTCAGTATTTTAAAGCTAATACCATTCAGAAACACAAAATTTACAGATAAAAATGCACTATGTCTGCCCAGCATGCGAAGCCGAAAATAAATTAGATCTTACCTTTCCTGTTGAAGAATACGTTTGTATGACCTGTTCCCATCTCATTGATGTAGCCGGGAATAAAAAGACTAAACATTTGAAAATACCGACAGAAAACGTTGTGTTAGATGTCGGACAGAAAGGAAAAATTGACGGCGTAGAATATACGGTTGTTGCGATTACTGTCAAAAAATACGGAAACAGTATTTTCTGGCGGGAATATTCTTTAAAAGACAGCAAAGGAAATGATGCTTTCCTGAGTGAAAGCGATGGGCATTGGATATTCCTGATCCCAATGCATCCTGATGATTTTAAAGGTAAAAATTTGAAATTACCAACCTATGCCGGGCGAACTTATCGCTGGTACGAAAACACTCCATGCAGTATTTATGCTGCTTCCGGTTTTTTTGATGAACACCTTGATTTCAGCGTTGCGACCTACAAAGAATATGTCAATGGAACCCGTATGATCTCTCAGGAGAAGACCGGTAGGAAAAGCCAGTATTTTTATGGAGTTCACATTTCAAAATATGAGGTAAAAAGAGCTTTTAAAATAGCTCACATGCCCTATTATACAGGAGTCGGGATCGTTCAGCCTTATTATTTTGATATGAAACAGGCTGTGAACATCTTTTGTGTGGCTGCATTAATGATTTGCCTGCTTCAACTGTATATTTATATCTCAAGAACAAACGAAACTGTTTTTGAACAGTCGGTCAACTTTGCTGATGTAAAGGATAAAGAACTTGTAAGCAAAAGTTTTACTCTTTCCGGAGGCTCAGCACCATTAAAAGTCAATGCCTTTTCAGCAGTAGACAATTCATGGGCCAATGTTCAGCTAAGCCTTGTGAATGAGAATACCAACGAAATTGTATATACCTCCAAAGATATTGAACAATACCACGGCTATGAAG
Organism: Chryseobacterium sp. CBTAP 102; assembly: GCF_003201365.1. NCBI lineage: Bacteria > Pseudomonadati > Bacteroidota > Flavobacteriia > Flavobacteriales > Weeksellaceae > Chryseobacterium > Chryseobacterium sp. CBTAP 102. The sequence goes on along the minus strand of NZ_QICX01000002.1, from coordinate 48,982 downwards.
ACGGTGAAAGCTGGTCAGAAGGAAATCAGTCTGAAGAATTCAACCTTTGCGGGGTAAGCTCAGGAAAATATCATTTTCTTATTTCAGCAGAAAAAGAAGGATCATTACTGCCCGCATTTTCCGGTCTTCAGTCGCCAGATTCAAAAGTATTAATTTCCAGAGATAAATCCGGGGTTTTGGATGTTACTGACATCTATAAAGCACAATCTACCACTTTCATAGACGGAAAGACTTTAGAAAAAGATACAACAGAATTGGGTAAACTGGTGAAAGCATCCTTCGGAACTTCCAAAATAGACTCTCTGATCAATGCTGAAGGGCTAAAACTCACTACAGATGTTATTGCATCCAATAACGATGTGAAGATCAAGGCAACCTGGCTTCCCGTTTCATTCTGGAACTTCGGATTTATTTTATTCATAATGGTTGCTCTCTTTATAGCTATGTGGATAGGAAGGCATTTCTTTAATGTTAATAAATGGAAAAACAGTTCAAATACCCCTTATGCCACATCATGATGACTACTATTTTACATTACATAAGACAAAACTGGATGCTCTGTCTGATCGGAGGCTTTTTCATGATCTGGTTTGTATACCTTACTTATCAGGGAAATCAGGTATGCGATTGTGCCAAGACGGAAACATACCGGGACGGAACTACCAGAAGCCATTCCAGAGCAGGATTCTACAGATACTATCACAAATAAAAATATAAAAACTATGGACAACATCAATTTCTTACCCATATTAAACTCGGTTCTTTACTCATTCTTAGGAATCGCAATTCTTCTCGTTTGCTATTTCATCATCGAAAAACTTACACCGGAAAAAACATGGCATGAGATCTCTCAGAACAAAAACATAGCATTGGCTATTGTATTCGGGGCATTTATCATCGGAATTTCTATGATTATAAGCGCGGCAATTCATGGATAAGAAGAGGATTCCTCTTGAGCTGCTTTTATTGTTTTCAGTATTCGTCATTGCTACATGTGGACTGATTTATGAGCTGGTGGCCGGGGCCCTGGCGAGCTATCTTTTAGGAGACTCTGTAAAGCAGTTTTCCTTCATTATCGGGGTGTATCTATTTTCAATGGGAGTAGGTTCCTATCTTGCGAAATTCATCAAAGGAAATCTTATTGATAAATTCATTGAGATCGAAATCCTCGTAGGAATCGTTGGCGGAATAAGCTCTGTGGTGCTGTTTATTCTGTTTAATACGCTTGCCCATTTTGAAAGTGTTCTTTATCTCTTTGTCTTTTTCACAGGCTGTCTCGTAGGAGTGGAAATTCCGCTTCTGATGAACATTCTGAAAGACAGGGTTCAGTTTAAAGATTTAGTTTCAAACGTCTTTGCATTCGATTATATCGGGGCTTTACTGGCATCGATTCTTTTTCCGTTGGTTTTAATTCCAAAGCTGGGCATTGTAAAAACACCTTTGTTTTTTGGACTGATTAATATCTCTATCGCGATATTTCTATGCTATTACCTTACAAAGGAATTGTCAAAACCTTTATCACTCAAAGTAAAATCTATTGCAGCATTTACATTTCTGTTAGGTCTTTTCTTTTTCTCAGATACGATTTTATCTTACTCTGAAGAAAAACTGTACGGAGAAAATGTAGTGTACACCAAAAGTTCACCCTATCAAAGAATTGTTTTAACGAGAAATACCCACGAGTTCCGTTTATATTTAAATAACAACTTACAGTTTTCATCCACGGATGAATACCGTTATCATGAAGCTTTGGTACATCCCGCAATGTCTATGGCAAAAAATATTGATAATGTTCTGATCCTTGGAGGAGGTGATGGCTTTGCCGCCAGAGAAGTCTTGAAATACAAAGACGTTAAAAAAGTAACCCTTGTAGATTTGGATGGTGAAATGACCCAGTTTTTCAAAACCAATGAAACCATGCGCAGGCTGAACCAAAGTTCTTTTTCCAATCCGAAAGTGGAAATCATCAATAAAGACGCTTACATTTGGGTAAAAGACAACAAAAAGAAATTTGACGTCATTATCATCGACTTTCCGGATCCGTCCAATTACAGCTTAGGAAAATTATATTCCCTGCAGTTTTATAAAGAACTGGAGAAGCTGACAACGCTTGATACGAAAATTGTGGTTCAGACCACCTCTCCGTATTTTGCTCCGAAATCTTTCTGGTGCATCGAAAAAACAATCAACCAGATTTTTCCTTTCACAGCAGCTTATCACACCTATGTTCCGTCTTTTGGGGAATGGGGGTTTTCTATGGCTTCCTTTGAACCCATCAACAACAGGATCTATAGAAAACTCCCTGGTTTGAAATACTATGATTACAACTTTTCACAGATGTCTTATTTCAACAAAGATATGAAAGTGAAAGACGTAGAAGTTAACCGTCTGGATAACCAGATATTAGTCCGTTATTTCGATGAAGAGTGGGGGAAAGTACAGTAGAAAGGATTTTCTTACAACTATATTTTTAGGTAGTCTTATGCTTCCCTTTTTGCAGTATTGTGGAAAGAAAGTGAAATCATTGCTCCTGAAGATTACCGGAACTAATCATGTTCTCGGTCATAAACTGTGGGCCAAAGATTTTCCACAGTTTTCAGAAGTTATCCACACCCGATATCTTGTTGTGGGCGGAGGAATTTCCGGACTTTCTGCATGCAGATTCTTCAGTCAGAATAATGAACAGGATTATCTTCTCCTTGAAATGGAAACCCATCTGGGAGGAAATTCATCCAATGGACAGAATTCATTTTCAAAATTCCCTTTGGGAGCACATTATCTGCCATTACCCAATAAAGAAAATACAGAAATCATCGAATTTCTAAAAGAATGTGGAATCTGTTTAGGAACTGAAGATAATGGAGAGCCAGTTCTTGATGAATATCAAATGACTTTTCCACAGCAGGAAAGACTTTTCTATAAAAACTCCTGGCAAAACGATATTGTTCCCCAAAGAGGAGTTTCAGCACAAATTCAGCAGGAGTTTGCCCGCTTTTTTAAGCTAATGGATGAATTTCGGATAAAGAAAGATGCGGAGGGAAAATACTGGTTTGCCATTCCGGTGCATGATTCGAGCCGGGAAGATGAGGTTTTAAAACTAGAGAAAATCATTTTCAAAGACTGGCTCAAAGAAAATAACTATCATTCCGAAGAACTTCTTTGGTTACTGGATTACTCCTGCAGAGACGATTTCGGGTTAGGAATTGATTACGTTTCAGCATGGGCAGGTATTCATTATTTTGCAGGCAGAAAAAATAACTGGAGCACGAAATATAAAGATCAGGTATTCACATGGCCGGAAGGAAATGCCCGATTGGCAAAGCATCTTTCAAAATATACAGAAGGAAAATATAGGTCCGGAAATCTGGTTTTTGATGTGAAAATCAATGATAAGGTTGAGGTCCTGAGTTTTGATAATACCCAAAAGAAAACAAAGAAAATCATAGCGGATAAAGTACTTTTTGCAACCCCTCAATTTGTGAATGAAAGAATTTTTAATCTTCAGAAAGCATCATCATTTCACTACGTGCCTTGGCTTTTAACAACCATTACGCTGAAAAATGAATTCGGTGGAGATGAAGAACTGGCCTGGGATAATGTAATCTATGGTTCTTCCGGGCTAGGTTATATCTTTGACCAGCACCAGAATCTGAATCAAATTATAGGCGAAAAAGTAATTACCCACTACAAAAGTTTTTCAACGGCAGACTCCAAAAAAGCGAGGAAAAAACTTTATGCCATGAAAGAATCTGAACTTAAGACTTTAGTTTTGGATGATCTGAAGAAAGCGCACCCGTTGATAGAAGATTTCATTCTGGAAATGCAGTTTCATAAAATAGGACATGCCATGATTGCTCCTGTTCCCAATCAGATTTTTGGAGAAGAAACCCGAACAGCGAAAGAACCTTTGGAAGGAAAAATTTTCTTTGCCCATTCTGATCTTTCCGGAATATCTATTTTTGAAGAAGCCTTTTATCAGGGAATCCGGACTGCAGGACAAATGATACAATAACACAATGAAACAGCCGTGGATACATAATGCAAAAACAGACTGGTGGTTTATTTTATCACCACCTTTTCTGGTGCTGCTGATTATTTTTCTTTTTCAGAAACAGATTCAGGGGCTGGAAAATCATTATTCCTTTTATACATGGCTGTTCCTGATTGTTTTTGTAGATGTTGCCCACGTATATTCCACTCTGTTCAAAACTTACTTTGTAAAAGGAGAGGTACAGAGAAATAAGCTGCTGTATCTGGGAATTCCTGTTCTAAGCTGGATATTGGGAGTGATCCTGTTCCAGTTTGGAAGTCTGACGTTCTGGTCGGTTTTGGCTTTGATTGCTGTTTTTCATTTTATACGCCAGCAATATGGATTTATGAGGATCTACGCCCGCTTTGAACCCAATAACTGGAGCAAAAAAATAGATGAGGTTGCTGTTTACACTGCTACTATTTATCCCATGCTGTATTGGTTTAAAACGCCCCGTGCCTTTACCTGGTTCGTCAACAATGAGTTTGACTGGCTTCAAAATCTTCCGGATTATCTTCCTCTGATTACCGCACTATATTTTACAATCCTGAGCATCTGGATTATTAAAACTGTTGTCGAAGCTTTTAAAACAAAAAATATTAATATTCCGAAAACAGCATTGATCACCGGAACTTTCCTTTCATGGTATTTTGGAATTATCTACTTTAACAACGATCTTCTTTTTACTTTTCTGAATGTAGTTTCTCATGGAATTCCTTACATCGCATTGATTTATATAAGAGAAATACAACAAAAAGAAAATCATCAGATGAATTGGATGCAGATTTTTAAATCTTTTTCAGGAATTCTTTTGTTCATAGGCGTTCTTTTAAGCTTTGCTTTCTTGGAAGAATTTTTATGGGAAACTCTGGTATGGAACGAACACTTTTCCCTGAATATAATTGTTTCAGAAAAATGGTTTCAATTTCTGGTTCCGCTGTTGGTTGTTCCGCAGCTCACTCATTATCTGCTGGATGGCTTTATTTGGAGAAAACCCAAAAAAGTTACCTAAATTTGTCTCAATCTTTAAAATCTAAAAATGAGACAATATTTTCTGGCATTGGCAATTTTTCTCGGAATGATTGTGGGTGCCCAGCAGAAGACTTTCTGCAATCCTATCAACATAGATTATGGCTATACGCCTTTCGAAGTCTTTTCAAAACAAGGGAAACACCGTGCTACGGCAGATCCGGTAATTGTTAATTTTAAGAATAAACTGTTTCTTTTTTCTACCAATCAGGAAGGATACTGGTACAGTGATGATATGCTGGACTGGAAATTTGTGAAAAGAAAATTTTTAAGAGATAATAAATATATTCATGATCTGAATGCTCCGGCGGTATGGGCCATGAGAGATACGCTGTATGTCTATGGTTCTACATGGGAGCAGGATTTTCCGATCTGGAAAAGTACAAACCCAACCAAAGACGACTGGAAAATTGCAGTGGATACTTTAAAAGTAGGAGCGTGGGATCCGGCATTTCACTACGATGAAGATAAAAATAAACTGTATCTGTACTGGGGATCAAGTAATGAATGGCCATTGCTGGGCACAGAAGTGAAAGTGAAAAATCTTCAGTCTGAAGGTTTCGTTAAACCTATTATCAAATTAAAACCGGAAGACCATGGATGGGAACGTTTCGGGGAATACAATGACAACGTTTTTCTTCAGCCTTTTGTAGAAGGAGCGTGGATGACAAAGCATAACGGGAAATATTATATGCAGTATGGTGCTCCGGCAACAGAGTTCAGCGGATATTCTGACGGGGTATATGTAAGCAAAAGCCCTTTGGAAGGCTTCGAATATCAGCAGCATAATCCGTTCTCTTATAAACCGGGCGGTTTTGCCAGAGGAGCAGGCCACGGAGCGACATTTGAAGACAATTATAAAAACTGGTGGCATGTTTCCACAATTTTTATTTCTACCAAAAATAATTTTGAAAGAAGGTTGGGAATCTGGCCGGCTGGGTTTGATAAAGATGACGTGATGTATTGTAATACAGCTTATGGAGATTATCCTACTTATCTTCCACAGTATGCACAGGGAAAAGATTTTACAAAAGGTCTTTTTGCAGGATGGATGCTGCTGAATTATAATAAACCTGTTCAGGTTTCATCTACTTTGGGAGGTTATCAACCCAACTATGCAGTAGATGAAGATATCAAAACGTATTGGAGTGCTAAAACCGGAAATTCCGGAGAATGGTTTCAAACGGATTTAGGGGAAGTTTCCACCATCAATGCCATTCAGATCAATTATGCGGATCAGGATGCTGAGTTCATGGGGAAAACCTTGGGGAAAATGCATCAGTACAAGATCTACGGTTCCAATGATGGCAAGAAATGGAATGTAATTGTGGATAAAAGCAAAAATACAAAGGACGTTCCTCATGATTATGTAGAGCTTGAACAGCCTGCAAAAGCCCGTTTCCTGAAAATGGAAAACCTGAAAATGCCAACAGGAAAATTCGCATTAAGCGGTTTCAGAGTGTTTGGAAAAGGAGCCGGGAAAAAACCTGCTAAAGTGGAAGGTTTTGTGCCTTTAAGAGCGGACCCGAAAAAATACGGCGAAAGGAGAAGCATCTGGATGAAATGGCAGCAGAACCCTGAAGCGGATGGCTATGTAATCTATTTCGGAAAGACTCCCGATAAATTGTATGGAAGCATTATGGTCTACGGAAAGAATGAATATTTCTTTACAGGAGCAGACAGAACAGATGCCTACTATTTCCAGATTGAAGCCTTCAATGCCAACGGTGTTTCTGAAAGGACTGCCGTTGCAAAGTCAGAATAAAATTCAATTTTAAAATAAAAAAATAACACGTTTTGAAAAATCAGAACGTGTTATTTTTTATCTGCTTTTTTGAGAAATGTTTCTATTTTATCAATAAGAAATTGAGCATTTGGGTGTTTATCCCAGTCCAGATGCCCGCCATTAAATTGATAAGACTCATGGAGAATATGGTTTTTATTTAAAGTTGAATCTAAGATTTTTTCTTGAGTAGAAGGAATCACACGATCCGAATTTCCATAATAAGATAGAGTAGGAGGGGAGCTTTCTCTGATCCATTTTACAGGACTTGCAAAATCTATTAGGGATGTTCCCGTTTTCTGTACACGGGGATCTACAAGTCTTTTTTCTACAAAAGAATATTCCTGATAATTTTTGAAACCTGGATCGGAAAGATCAGCAGGGCCAACAATATTAACAACTGCTTTTATCCTTTTATCTGTGTCAAACTTATAAGCATATAGCATGGATAAATGCCCTCCGGCGCTGTTTCCTAATAATATGAACTTAGGATTGTACCTGAGTTTTTTTTCTAAGAAAGCAGAAACCTCTTTAATATCATTCATTTGATTAGGCAGTCCATAATTTGTTTCTGAAACCAGTCTGTAGTTCATATTAACAAAAATATGATCAGGAAACTTCTGCATTAGAGAAAGGGTGAAGAAGGTGAGCTGTGATTTATTTCCACTGCGCCAGCCTCCACCATGAATCATGATAAAGACATCTTTTTCTTTGGTTGTTTTGATTTGTGGAATATAAAGATCCATAACCTGTTCAGTATTATTTCCATAATGAATATTTTCCTCTTTATCAAAGCTGATATCTTTTCCCAATTCTATCTTTTTTTCTTTACAGCCTGTCCATAGAAAAAGGAGGCTGAGGGAGATCAAAATAATTTTTATATTTTTTTTCATAATGATTAAATATAAAAAATCCGCTGAAAAGAATCAGCGGATACTGTAAGAATAATTAAATATGAAGAAAGATAAATTCTCTATCTTGTTCTGCTTTTGATGGCATCTGACGCCCCTTCAATGTCTCTTACCTTTTTCACTTTCTGGTTTCCGAAATTGTAGGTAAGGCTTACCGTTAAACTTCTGTTGTAGCGGTTTTGATGGATGTAATTGTAATTTCCGTTCTCCTGGAAATCTTCAATTTTAACAATGTTGGTATTCAGTACATCATTTACATTCACTGCAAAAGTCCAGTCGTTCCACATTTTCTTAAGACTAAGGTCTAAACTCATTAAGTTTTTCAAAGAACCAAGCTCAATCTGCTGCTTGTCTACAAAGAAGTAATTAACTCCGAAGAACCATGTTTTCTTTTTATCAAGACGAACGGTGTTGTTGGTTTGGATCAGAAGACTGGTAGAATTGGTTTTATTGGTGTACGTAATAAATTTTCCATGAGTACCTTTTTCATCTTTAAATCGGTCTCCGGTAGTAGGATCAGTATCAAGGCTTCCATTGTTAATATTATGCTGTACACCGATATTGAAATTGGTTGTCCAGTATTGCTTGAAAAATGACTTTTGAATACCTACCATTGCGGACATTTCCTGTTTATTCCCAAAATTGGTTCTGATATATCTTAAAGCCGGGTTTTCGCCTTCCTTTCCAGCCGGTGATACCGGATATCCCTGAAGGGGTACCTGCGTAATCACATCCTGAATGTAAGAGTGGTTTAAAATCAGGAAATATGAATTTTTGAACATATAAGTAAGCTCCTGATTATAGGTAGAAGATGCCTTTACAAACGGGTCATTCTGAGTATAATTATCATCTGTAAGAATGTTCCTTACCGGATTAAGTTCCCAGAAACTAGGTCTTCTCATTCTGCTAGAGAAGGAATAGGAGATATTGTTTTTATCATTAATTGTATAATTCAGGCTTAGATAGGGAAGAAGGTTTTTATAATTTCTTTCAATTCTTCTAAGAGCTTCTGTGGGAGCGTTATCAGAAGTTCCAAGACTGTTGGTGATCTCATATCGGGCACCTATTTTTCCGGAAAGTTTGTCGGAAATCTTTTTCTCAAGGGTAAGATACATTCCGTAGATGTTTTCATCATAGATAAAATGGTTGGGTCTTGAATCCGGTGCTTTTACAGGATTAAAAGAATAAGTTATGTTTTTAGAATCATTATCTGTCTTAGTCTTATTATAATTTCCGCCTATAGATACAGTCAGATCATTTTCAAACTTTTGATTATAATCCACCATTCCGGAGAAATTATTAATAATCTGAGGAAGATCCTGGAATACCTGTGTTTTTATTTTTCCTACTTCTCTGTTGATATCCGAAGCAAAAGTCTGGTTATCTGTGGACTGGAATCTTCTGTAGTTGAGGTAGGCTGCATTTACATTCAGTTTACTTCCCAATGAATCTGTTTTTAATTCATAATTTAAATTCACAGAATTGTTATAAGATCTTGAATCTTCCCGGTTTTTAGACCACGTATATTCCGTATTTGTTTTTTTTATGGTATTAAATAAATCTACCGTTGAATTATAACTTTTATTGGCCCATGTATTCCATGATAAAGCCACATTACTTTTGTCGTTCAGCTGGTAATCAATATTCAGATAACCACCGATGTTTTTATTCGGATCATCAACATCTCCTACAGATTCATTAGAAGTTTTGGCAGTACCATTTCTTAACGTATACGTTTGTGCCTCTATATTTTCACCACCACTAAGGCTGGCGCTTATTCCCAGTTTGTTTTTTCTGTAGTTGGCTGAGAAACTCGCCTGGCTTCCGTTATATTTATTGGTAGTATTAGACATTCTCATGTTTCCGTTGAGACCATCACTCATTTTTTTCTTTAAAACGATATTGATGATTCCATCAGATGATTCCACCTGATATTCGCTTCCTGGAACGGTAATGACTTCAATTTTCTGGATATTTTCAGCCGGAGTATTTTTCAGGAACTGAGCCAGAGATTCGGAATCCATATTGCTTTTTCTTCCGTTGATATAGATCAGCGCATTATTTTTTCCAGCAATTTTCAATGTTTTATCATCTGTGGAAGATAATAACGGCGTCTGCTTTAGCAGATCAAAAGTAGTATTTCCTTTCGCTATGGGAGAAGCTGCCACATCATATACAAAACGGTCGCTTTGTTTTTTGAAAACCTGTTTTGTAATGGTAACTCCTTCTATATTTTTTGTTTTTGCCGTGTCGGATTTTTTCTCCTGAGCGAGTGCGCAAGTACCGAATATGATGGCCATTGACAAAATTATACGTTTCATGTTTGTTTTATTTAAGAGTGGATAGTGATATAAGTTTTTATAGATTAGGTTCTTGATTTTACAGCATCATTAGCTGATTTCATTTCCCTTGCTTTTTTAAGTTTCTGATTTCCGAAATTGTAAGTAACCCCGATGCTGACTAACCTTGGATAATTGAAGTTGGTAATATTGTTAAATTTTCCATTAGGCTGTACTCCTTTAATGCGGTAAAAACTTTGATTAAACAGGTCGCTTACTTCCGCTACAATCGTCCAGTCTCCTGCAATTTTTTTCAGGCTGAGATCAAAGCTTTGTCTTGCCCCAATCATCCCTCCTTCCATGGCAGTCTGGCTGGCAAAGAAGTAATTCACTCCCAGAAACCAGTCTTTTTTAGAAGACAGTCTGATGACATTATTGAAGGTTGCAGACATATTATAGTTTTTAACATCAATGATATAAGGATCTACAACTTCAGTTTCTCCCGGAACCGGCATAGAAGTAGGATCTTCAAATACTCCGCCTTTGTAGGTAACATATCCTAAATTGACAGAATAGTTGGTTGTCCATATATCTTTGAACCAGGATTTGTTCATTCCAAGAGTAAGAGCAATCTCCCTGTTCTTACCGTAATTAGTTCTGATATATCTTAAGAATCTTGTAGTTTCCATAATTGGATTTCCTTTGATATCCTTGATGATTTTCCCCTTAGCATCCTTTTTTGGAGCTGTTACAGTTCCCTGTAATGGAATCAGGTCTGAGGCTGCTGCATCTTCCACCATATTAAAACTAAGATTGGCATAGAATGCATTCTTGTACATATAATTTAACTCCTGATTATAATATTTGGAGGCCAGTATAAATGGATTGTTCTGCGTATAATTGGTAGGAGTGAAGTAGGTTCTCGAAGGATTCAGCTCCCAGAATCTAGGTCTTCTGATTCTGCTGGAAAAAGTATAGCTCAAATTATGGTCTGAACTGATGGCGTAATTTAAATTCAGGTAAGGCAGAAGGTTGTTGTAATTTCTTTCGAATCCTGTTTTATCCACAATATCACCTGTACTTCTGGTCATTTCGTAGCGGGCACCAATTTTTCCGGATATCTTCTCAGTCAGTTTTCTTTCATAGTTCAGATAAATTCCCAATATATTTTCTTTATAAATGAAGTGATTGGTTTGGTTGGGATCAATGATAAATTCTCCTTTTGTCAATTTATCCTGTTTGGTATCGTTATCTGTATTGGTGTGATTGTAACTGATTCCCATTAACCACGTTGCGCCTTTAGCCGTCTTTTTCAGATAATCGATATTGGCAGCATAGTTGTTGATGATCTGTGGAACAGCCTGATGCAATGCAGAATATTTGTTAATCGTATCATTTGTTAGAGGAAAACTTTCATTGAAACTTACTTTATCCCTGTTGAACCACAGGTAAGAAACGTTTGACGTAAGCTTACTTCCAAGTGAATCCGTTTTCATCTCATAATTCAAATTAAAAGAATGATTTCTGGTCTGTGCATCCTCGTTATTGACTGTTCTGTTATTTAATGCTCCGTTTTGCCAGTTGGTAATATCCAGTACAGAATTGAAACTTTTATTGTATCTCATGTTGTAGGAGAATCCAAGACTGTGTTTTTTATTGATCTCGTAATCAACATTGAAACCTCCTCCAAAATTTTTATTAGGATCATCATTAAATCCAAATGATTCATTTTTGAAAGTAGAATCTCCATTGGAAAGTGTATATCTTTGTCTGTCCGTCCAGCTTCCCATTCTGAAATTGGAATTACCAGACCATTTACCTTGTCTGAAATTAAAAGAAGCTCCTGCATTAGGGTTATTGTAATACGCCTGCTCATTCTGCATTTTCAACGTTCCGTTGTAACCGTTATTCTTGCTTTTTTTCATTACAATATTGATGACACCTTCTTTGGATTCAACCTGGAATTCACTTCCCGGAACTGTAATCACTTCAATTTTCTGGATGTCCTCAGATGGAGTAGACTTCAGCATTTCAATCAACGCTTCAGAATCCATGTTGGTTTTCTTATTGTTGATGTAGATGATTGCATCATTTTTTCCCAAAATCTTCAGCGTTTTTCCGTCAATACTGGAAATCATCGGTGTTTGTTTCAAAAGATTAAAAGTGTTTGTTCCTTTAGCAATTGATGAAGAAGCTACATCATACACCAAACGGTCACCTTGTTTTTTGAAAACCTGCTTCTTGAGAGTCACTGCATCTATAGCATTTACTTTCAAACTGTCTTTTTTCTGCTGGGCAGTGATAAGTCCACCGAAAAATAGTGCTGCAATAAGAATTTGAGTCTTCATGATTATTCTTTTTTAATTAATAGCTTGTATGGTTTGTTATTTAACATTACAAAGATATATAATAAATTTAGTATTATGCAATACAAAGTACTTAAAAATATTTTTGAATCATTGTAATCATTTGATTATCAGTTAATAAAAATTTACGTTGAAATATTGATTGCTTGACCTTTCTGTGTAATAAGACAAATGAAAGATGTTAAATGTTACATTTGTTAAAAAAATAATGAAGATTTTTTTTAAAAATATAAACTGTAATAGAACGTATTCCCTTAGTTCAGGAATTATGCTTCACACAAAAACACATGCGAAACGGGATTGTAATAACCGTAAAAATAAAAAAGAGGCTGTCTCAAAAGTCAAACAATCTGGCTTTTGTCATTCTGACGAAGGAATAATCTCCTTGATAACCAAATATATGAGATTCTTCACTACATTTCATTTCGTTCAGAATGACACTTTTGAGACAGCCTCTTGCTTTATATTGTTTATTCTCTGTCGAATCTGGCGAGCTTTTTATCTACCCAAACCGTTGCAAAGGGGAAGAATGCAGACAATAAGGCAAAGACAAAATCTTCATCATCCCAATTATAAATTTTTCTGGCAGGAAGGCAGAGTAAAAGGTAAAGCGTAAAAAATAATCCGTGCAAACTGCCAATAACGCTGATGAAGATAATAGAATATAAATTTTCATCATATCGGATCCAGATCATCGCAATACCATACAGTAAAAGACAGGAAATGGCTTCAGAAAGACAAATCTGTTTAAACCATTTGATGATTTTTTCCTGAGAATATTTTGAGAAAAATTTTTCGATGAAATCCATTTCTTAAAGTATGATGTGAGAGTTAAAAGTAAGAGTCTTTCTCTGGCTTTTTTAAGTTTTGCCTCTTATTTCTGAACTGCAAAATTACTTATAAAAACTACTACCATCCAAATATTCAAAAACTTCTGGCGGCAACATAGGTCTTACATTTTTACCATTCTTAACCATGTTCCGGATTTCAGTGGCCGAAAGTTCTATTACCGGAGCCTTGATCAGGGATATATTTTCGTGCTGTAAATAATCCGAATCTTTTTTCTCACCTTCAAATACTCTAGGATAAACAATAATATGATGATTTTTGATCAGGATATCAGAATTTTTCCATTTATGAAGACTCTTCAGATTATCTTCTCCCATGATCAGGCTGAAAGAATAATCAGGATATTTCTCGTGAAGATAAGTGAGTGTATCAATAGTATAGCTTGGTTTCGGAAGAGAAAACTCTACATTGGAAGCCCTCATATTGGGATAATTCTTTACTGCCAGCTGTACCATATCAAGTCTGTTATGGTCATTCAGTAAAGATTTTTTGTCTTTAAACGGGTTTTGCGGGCTCACAACAAACCAAAGCTCATCCATATCAGAGTTTTCCAGGATATAATTAGCCAGAATAAGATGTCCGATATGAATTGGATTAAATGATCCGAAAAATAAACCGATTTTTTTCATTTTTTGTTAGCTAATAGATAGCGGAGGGCAGGTAGCAGTAGTTTAGAATATCAATCTTTTGATCAGAATTTTATATTGTTCAGGCTTTTATTATCTGCAACCTAAATCCCGCAACCTTACTTATTCTCTAAATTTTACGTCCTTGATATTAAGATAGTGAGTGACATTGCCTTTCCAGTGGTTTTCTTCCAGGGTAAAAGCCAGGTCGAAATTTTTATTCTTAAAATCATCAACAAACTGCCCCAATTTAAACCCTACACATTCAATATTTCGTCCCGTAGATTCCTGTTTGATATAAAACTTCAGATGATTATTATCTTTTCCCATCGTTTTTACATATCCCGACAATTTCTGATTCGTTAATGTGAAAATAGGCTTCATATTATGAGGTCCAAATGGAGCCAGTTTTCTGTGGAAATTGATAAACTCTCTGTTGATTTCATCCACTTTAATCTCTGTATCAATCGTAATAGATGGCTCTTTCTGGTGATCCTTGATTTTTTCAGAAACTATTTTTTCAAATTTCTCTTTGAAAGCCTCAAACTTATCCTTTTCCATTGAAAGTCCCGCTGCAGCGTGATGACCTCCGAATTTAAGGAAATATTCAGAACACAGATCAAGAGCTTCATGTACATCAAAATCAGAAACGGATCTTGCAGAAGCTACCATCTCACCATTATTACCATCGGTAAATACCAGTGTAGGTTTATAATACGTTTCAATAAGTCTTGAGGCAACAATCCCGATTACTCCTTTATTCCATTCGGGATGATAAACAATAGTAGTATGCTTGGTTTCCTGTTGGGATTCTATAATCTGATTCAGGGCGGAAAGGGTGGAATTCATATCCAGCTCACGCCTTTCATCGTTGAGGTTCATAATATCATTCACAATCTGATTCGCATGCTTCAGGTTGTCAGACACCATAAGCTCCACCGCTGCTTTACCATGGGAAATTCTTCCGGCAGCATTAATTTTTGGAGCGATTTCAAAAACGATATTGGAAATTTCAAAATGAGAAAGCTTATCCTCAGGAATCAATAATCTTAAACCAAGATTTCTGGTTTTTCTGAGGGTTTTTAATCCCATTTTAGCCAGAACCCTGTTTTCTCCTGTCATGGAAACAATATCGGCAGCAATGGAGATTGCCAGAAGATCTGTCAGTTCAAATAATTCTGCTTCCGGTAATTTATAAATGGTATTAAGTCCCTGGCAGAGCTTAAAACCAACACCACATCCTGAAAGTTCTTTGAAAGGATACCGGCAGTCACTTCTTTTAGGATCAAGCACAGCCGCAGCGTTAGGAATTTCATCACCGGGAAGGTGGTGATCACAGATAATAAAATCTATCCCAAGATTACTGGCATAGTTGATCATATCAAGTGCCTTGATTCCACAGTCCAGAGCGATAATTAATGAAAAGCCATTTTCTTTGGCAAAATCAATTCCTTCAGTAGAAATTCCATACCCTTCAGAATTCCTGTCCGGGATATAATAGTCCAGATATTTTTTCTCAACAATCTTGCTGAGGTAAAGATACATCAGGGCAACCGCTGTGGTTCCGTCCACGTCATAGTCACCATATACCAATATTTTTTCACCATTTTCAATGGCGGTGGCTATACGCTCTACAGCTTTTTGCATATCTGCCATTAAAAACGGGTTGTGGATATCGTTGAGGTTTGGTTTGAAGAATTCTCTGGCCTTTTGATAATTGTCAATTCCCCTTAGAACGAGGATTTTAGATTCAAAAGTACCAAAACCAAGTGACGAACTTAGTCTGTCCACAACTTCCTCATCGGGTTCAGGCTTGTAAATCCATTTTTGACTCATTTCACAAAAATAAGGAAAAAAAATAGCATTCTATGAAGAACTGAAACGAAGTTTTGACATTATCACTGTTAAAATAGGGCTGCCTTCGTGTTTCAAATTTTAAATGACTATGAAATGAATTACTCTATGCCTTCTTTACTGGAGGCTGCATATTCGATCAATACAAAGAAAATTAACCTTGGAAAAGCAGCAGTAATGGTTTCAAATGATGTAGAAAATTTACATTTACCAACGAAGATGGCAATTAAATTATCCAAAGAATCATTAGACTGGATGGGTAAAAATAATTCTGTAGCAGGAACTAAAGATCGATACGATGTAAGACTGAACAAACTGTTGAAAAATACCAATTTCAGGATGACCCAAATTTGAATTATAAAGTTAAGAAATAAAGATATCAATACGTTATCTGCATTAATGAATATGGTCATTAATAATGAATTGCTTGCTGTAATCAGTCATGAAATCTGGCACATAAAGATCCGGTAACAGTTACTCTGCCTACTGCAAAATTGACGAAATAATTATTTTATTTATTTGTTTACACGAAAATACCTCAAAACATTGTTTTGAGGTATTTTTATATAAATTTTAATGTTGTTCAGATTAAGAATACATTTTCTCTCTTAATTCTTTTACCTTTTTATCAGCAAGGTATTCGTCATAAGTCATTTCTCTATCGATGATTCCGGTAGGAGTCAGTTCAATAATTCTGTTACAGACTGTTGAAAGCATTTCGTGGTCATGGGATGCCAGTAAAAGATTTCCTTTGAAGTTAGATAAAGAGTTGTTCAAAGTAGTGATACTCTCAAGGTCTAAGTGGTTGGTAGGTTCATCTAATAAAAGAACATTTGCTTTTTGAAGCATCATTCTACTGAACATACATCTCATTTTTTCACCTCCTGAAAGTACTTTACAGGATTTCAGCGCTTCATCCCCTGAGAATAGCATTCTTCCCAAGAATCCTCTTACGAATTCTTCGTGACGTTCTTCGTCGTTCTTTGTAAACTGTCTCAACCAGTCAACCAAACTCATGTCTTCCTGGAAGAAATTGGTGTTATCCAATGGCATGTGAGACTGGTTGGTCGTTACTCCCCATGCAACCGTACCTTTGTCCGCTTCAACATTTCCGGCAAGAATTTCGAAGAATTCTGTAATGGCTAAAGAGTTTTTGGAAAGTACAGCTACTTTATCTCCTTTTTTAAGATTTAAATCAATATTAGAGAATAATAATTCTCCATCTTTAGTTTTTTCAAGACCTTTTACATCTAAAATCTGATCTCCAGCTTCTCTCTCCATCTCGAAAATAATAGCAGGATATCTTCTGGAAGAAGGCTTAATATCGTCAATATTTAATTTGTCGATCATTTTCTTTCTTGCAGTTGCCTGTTTTGCCTTAGCAACGTTAGAGCTGAATCTTGCAATGAAGTCCTGAAGTTCTTTTTTCTTCTCTTCTGCTTTCTTATTGGCCTGAGCTCTTTGTCTTGTTGCCAATTGAGAAGCCTGGTACCAGAAAGAGTAGTTCCCTGTATATAGGTTAAGCTTAGAATAATCCAGGTCACCGATGTGTGTACAAACCGTGTCAAGGAAGTGACGGTCGTGAGATACAACGATTACAGTGTTTTCATAATCAGCAAGGAAGTCTTCAAGCCATGAGATGGTGTCAATATCAAGGTCGTTGGTAGGCTCATCCAGAATCAATACATCAGGATTTCCGAAAAGTGCCTGAGCCAAAAGAACTTTTACTTTGTCTTTGTTCTCAAGTTCACTCATTAACTGCCAGTGCATATCATCTGTGATTCCTACGTTAGAAAGCATGGTCTGAGCATCAGATTCTGCAGTCCATCCACCCATTTCGTCATAAATTACACCTAGTTCCCCGGCTTTAATACCGTCTTCGTCAGAGAAATCTTCTTTTGCGTATAACGCATCCATTTCCTCTTTTATCTCAAATAATTTCTTATTACCTCTTAAAACAGCTTCAAGAACAGTAAACTGATCGTAAGCAAAGTGATCCTGTTCCAAAACTGACATTCTTTTCCCCGGTTCCAGAGATACATTTCCTGTTGTAGGATCCTGCTTTCCTGTTAGTATTTTCAGGAATGTAGACTTTCCCGCACCGTTTGCTCCGATGATTCCGTAGCAGTTTCCTTTGGTAAACATAATATTTACCTCGTCAAAAAGAACTCTTTTCCCGAATTGTAAAGATAAGTTAGATACTGTTAACATATAGTTTTGTAAATTTGGCGCAAAAATACGAAAAGAATTTGGGTATTTTGTAATAATATAGTAGTCAAGTTTTTAAATGTATGGTATTTTTTATATATTCCATTAACGAAATTTTAAAATGATGAAGATTGAGAAAACAGTTAGCATATTAAATAAAAGAGCCCGTTTTGAATATGAAATTCTTGAAGAGTATGAAGCCGGAATGGTTTTGACGGGTACAGAAATAAAATCTTTGCGTTCTTCCAAAGCATCTATCACAGAATCCTTCTGTCAGTTTATTGATGGGGAATTGTACATCATCAACATGATGATTGATGAATATAAATTAGGAACTTTTTACAATCATAAAACAAAAAGGGAACGGAAA
Source organism: Chryseobacterium sp. CBTAP 102 (assembly GCF_003201365.1). Lineage (NCBI taxonomy): Bacteria > Pseudomonadati > Bacteroidota > Flavobacteriia > Flavobacteriales > Weeksellaceae > Chryseobacterium > Chryseobacterium sp. CBTAP 102. The sequence continues at coordinate 30,677 of NZ_QICX01000002.1, read as the reverse complement.
TTGCTCTTGCACAAAAAAGAATTACAAAAACTTGAAAAAAAGTTAAAGGATGCCGGGAATACCATAGTACCTTTAAAATTATATATCACTGACCGAGGTAAAGCAAAGGTGCTGATAGCGCTTGGTAGAGGGAAAAAACTTTTCGATAAAAGAGAGGCGATAAAAGATAGAGAAAATAAACGAAACCTCGACAGAATATTAAAGAAAAGTTAAAAATCATTTGAAAAACTTTGTGTATAAAGAAAAATTATATTTATTTTGCATTATCAATTATTTAATCATTTAATTCTATGAAAAATCTAAAATTAGGAATTTCAGCATTGGCGCTTACTGTTGCCTCTACTGTTTTCGCACAGACTACCAACAATCCGTGGTTAATCGGAGTTGGTGCTCATGCTGAAAACCACGTAGCAGCAAGAAGTAACTTCAGTAATACGTTCTCTGCTAACAATTTGACAAAAAGTATGTTCAATGTGAACAACTTTTCTATTACACCTCCACTATCTAAGCTAACTGTTGCTAGAAATATTGGTAAAGGTTTAGTAATTGACTGGCAAACTTCTGTTGGAAATGTTGAAAACAAAAGATTCAACATGGGGAAAGAATTTTTCCTAATGACAGGTCTTGGTTTCCAGGCTCACGCTGCAGGTCTTTTATGGAACGAAGAATCTTGGTTTGATCCATATTTAAGAGTTGGTGCTAACTACTTAAGACATGACTATACAGCTCTTACTTTCCCTAGAACATCTGTTGATGCTAACGGTAACCCGATTGAAAACGTTGTTAACGGTAAGGATGGTAACGAAAACGGTAAAGCTAACCACTTTACTGTGGCTACAGGTGCTGGTGCTAACTTCTGGGTAACTAAAAACTTCGGTCTTGGTGTTCAGGGTGATTATGTATCAACTCCAGGTGACCACTCTACAGTGGCTAACTTCTGGCAGGCTTCTGCTTCTATCTTATTCAGATTCGGAAACAGAGACAGAGATAAGGATGGTATCCTAGATAAAGATGACCTTTGTCCAGATACTCCAGGTTTACCAGAATTCCAAGGATGTCCTGATACTGACGGTGACGGAGTTCCAGATAAAGACGATCAATGTCCAGAAGTGGCTGGTCCGGTTGAAAACAACGGATGCCCTTGGCCAGATACTGACGGTGACGGTGTAATCGATAAAGATGATGCTTGTCCTACTGTAGCAGGTCCAAAAGAAAACAACGGTTGTCCTTGGCCAGATACAGATAATGACGGTATCTTAGATAAAGATGATGCTTGTCCTACTGTTCCAGGTCTTCCAGAATACAACGGATGTCCTAAACCAAAAGATCCTACAGCTATCGTTGCTACTGAAGCATTGAAAGATATCTTATTTGATTTCAACAAAGCTACAATCAGACCTCAGTCTAACGAAAAATTAGACAGTGCTGCTAAGATCATCAAAGATGCTCCGGCTGAAAACTTTGTTGTAGTAGGTATGACAGATGCTAAAGGTGCTGCTGCTTACAACTTGAAACTTTCAAGAGAAAGAGCTGCTGCTGTAGTAAGTGCTTTAGAAGCTAGAGGAGTAAACCCTGCAACATTGAAATCTATCGGTATTGGTTCTCAGGAAGCTACTGTTCCTGCAACTGCATCTGATGCTGAAAGACAAAAAGACAGAAAAGTTATCGTAAGAGCTATCTCAGGTGCTGAGTGGGATACTTACAAGAAAAATGACTTAACTGTAGCTAAACCAGCTAAAAAAGCGGTTAAGAAAGGTGCTAAGAAAGCTCCGGCTAAAAAGAAAAAATAATTAATTTTTCTAAATAATGAATACCTCCAATTTGATTGGAGGTATTTTTTTTTTGTTGACTTTTGAGTAATTTTGTTGGAAATTTAAAAATTAAAATGGGAAGAGCATTTGAATATAGAAAAGCTTCTAAAATGGCCAGATGGGATAAAATGGCCAAGACATTCTCTAAAATAGGAAAAGATATTGCACTGGCTGTAAAAGCAGGTGGAACAGATCCGGAATCCAATCCCGCGTTGAGAAGATGTATCCAGAACGCAAAAGGGGCTAATATGCCTAAGGATAATGTTGAAAGAGCCATTAAGAAAGCGAGTGGTGCAGATGCAGAAAACTATGAAGAAATCACTTATGAAGGTTATGGACAAGGTGGTGTTGCATTTTTTGTAGAATGTACTACAAACAATACAACAAGAACTGTAGCCAACGTAAGGGCTATTTTCAACAAGTTTGACGGTAACCTTGGTAAAAATGGTGAATTAGCATTTATTTTCGACAGAAAAGGAATTTTTACAATAGATTTGGCTCAGATCAAAATGGATTGGGATGATTTCGAAATGGAAATGATTGACGGAGGAGCAGAAGATGTAGAAAAAGATGAAGAAGAAGTAATGATTACCACAGCTTTTGAAGATTTTGGTTCTTTATCTCACAAATTGGATTCGCTGGGAATTGAAGCAAAAAGTGCAGAACTTCAAAGAATTCCAAATAATACAAAAGAAGTAAACGCAGAACAGTTCAAAGCGAATATGAAAATGCTTGAGCGTTTCGAAGAGGATGATGATGTGCAGAACGTTTATCACAATATGGAAATTACTGAAGAGCTGATGAACTCTTTATAAAAAATAATATAGCATTCATATACAGTTAATTTTCAATTAGTTTCTTTGTACAAAACTATGAAAAGAAACGTTGAATTAGTTGTTATATCGGATGTTCATTTGGGAACTTATGGATGTAAGGCTAAAGAACTGTTGAGATACCTCAATTCTATCCAGCCTAAAACTTTAGTTTTAAACGGTGATATTATTGATATCTGGCAATTTAAAAAGTCTTACTTCCCTAAACCTCATTTGAAAGTAATCAGAAAGATTCTTTCATTAGCTACCAAGAACACAGATGTCTATTATATTACAGGCAATCATGACGAAATGTTCCGTAAGTTCACAGATTTTGAACTGGGAAAACTTAAAGTCTGTAATAAAATCTGTCTGAATATCGATCAGAAAAAAACCTGGATTTTTCACGGGGATGTTTTCGATGCATCCGTCCAGCACTCAAAATGGATCGCCAAACTCGGCGGAAAAGGTTATGACCTTCTGATTATTATCAATAATGTTGTAAATTGGTTCTTAGAAAAAATGGGTAAAGAGAAATACTCATTTTCAAAGAAGATAAAAAACAATGTGAAAAAAGCGGTAAAATATATCGGAGATTTTGAATTGACGGCTTCTGAGCTGGCTATTGACAACCAATATGATTATGTGGTGTGCGGGCATATCCACCAGCCTCAGATTCGTGAGGTAGTTAATAAAAAAGGATCCTGTACTTATTTGAATTCCGGTGACTGGATAGAAAATCTTTCTGCTTTGGAGTATCATGATAAACAATGGAGTATTTTTTATTACGATGAGCATAAACATTTACTGAAAGATGATGAAGCAGAAGAAATCCAGGAGATGGATAATTCAGCTCTTTTAAAGATTGTAACCAACTTTTCCTAAATGAAGATTTTGTATGCATTCCAGGGTACTGGAAACGGGCATGTCGCCCGAGCACAGGAAATCATTCCTCTTCTCAAAAAACATGCATCTGTGGATACCCTGATCAGTGGTCATCAATCGCAATTGAAGGCTGATTTTGATATTAATTTTCAATACAAAGGTATTTCTCTTCTCTATAATAAGACAGGAGGCTTATCTTACCGAAAAACATTTACCGAAAATAAATTCTTTGAAGCAGCTAAAACAATCAGGGAGCTGGAACTGTCACAGTATGATTTAATTATTAATGATTATGAACCTCTGACAGGTTGGGCTTCCAAGCTGAAAAAGCTGCCAATGATAGAACTCAGCCACCAGGCTTCCATGAGTTTTCCTGAAACCCCCAAACCAAAGGAAAAAGATTTTCTGGGGGAAATGATTCTTAAATATTATGTTCCCAGCGAAAGAAAAATAGGATTCCATTTTGAAAATTATCATCCACAGATCAAAAAACCTGTAATCAGAAGAAAGATCAGAAATCTGAATCCTTATAAACAGGGATATTATCTTGTTTATCTTCCCAGTTTTGCAGATGAGAATATTATTAAGGTTTTAAGAAAAATTCCTGTGGAGTGGAAAGTATTTTCAAAATACAGCAAAGTACAGGTAAGGGTGAAAAACGTGGAAGTATTTCCTATTGATGAAACTCAGTATTTGAAATACTTTGAAGGCTGTGAAGGGGTTTTGTGCAACGCAGGTTTTGAAAGTCCGGCAGAAGCATTGTTTATGGATAAAAAACTTTTCGTAATTCCTATCCACAATCAATATGAACAGGAATGCAATGCATGTGCTCTTGACAAAATGGGAATACCCAATTCCAAGGTTTTAAGTCTTCAGGAAATTATGGAGTGGGTAGCTTCCGATCATCATCTAAAAGTAGATTATCCGGATGATATTGAAGATATCCTGCTCAACGAAGTTTTAATTCTTTAAAAATATATCGTCCACATCACTCATTCTCATCATCACAGATCTTGCATAGGAACAGTGCGGATATACTTTCCAATTGTTTTCTCTGGCAAATTTGATGGCTTCTTCCACTAAAAATTTTCCCATTCCTCTCCCTTCGAATTCAGGGTGTACCAATACAAAAGAAATAATGAATTTATGATCTTCAGGGAAAATTGTATAGGTAAGTCTCCCTACTTCTTTTGTTTCATTGTTTAGAGTAAGAACTCCGCCGTTTCCGGATTTATTGTTTTCAAATTTCATGATTCAGGACTTTAATGATAAATATACAAAAATTGCACCGAGCTTTGCGTAAGCAATAAGCAATAAGCAATAAGCAATAGAGAATAGGCTTTGCTGTTAATTTTTCAACATTTTTAAATTAACCGTTCACTTGCGAAGCAAAATTGACGATCAACTCTACTAATTGTCTTTTCCTGTATAATAGTTGTAATCTTTGATAATAACATTGATGAACTGTCTTTCCGTCATTTTAGTGGGATCTATTTCCAGTTTCAGAATGCTTTTGATTTTTTCAGACAGTTTACTGATGATCTGGCGGTCGTCTACTTTTAGAGCTTTGGTATAATTATCTTTGATGATTCTCATGTCGTTATCACTCAAAGCAATCACCTGAGGGAAAGAAGGAATATAATTTTCATGGATATTCTCCAGGATTGTATGAGAAATATTGATGTTGTTCTTTAGAGAAATAACAGCTGTTCCGGAAGCTATGTCACCCAAACGCTGATTATTTTTAGAAACAATCATAGAAATAAGTCCTACTACTCCGGCAAATGAAACATCTACAATTCTGAAGACCCACCGGATCATATAATCAGCGAAGCTTGCCTGGTAACCGTCAATCTTCACTACTTTGATTTTCATGAGCTTTTTACCAGGAGTCTGACCTTCCATCAAGCTTTCCATTACAAGGGGATAAATATAAACAGGAAAGGTAAGGACAAGATATACAGCCTGTATTGACCAGCTGTCAAGACCCTCTAAAAGATATCCCAAATCAAAAATATTGAAGAACAGATACAGGATAATTACCACGTAGGCAATCCTGATCAGAAGATCAATAATAAAGGCAAGCATCCTTTCTCCTACACCAGCAATATTAAAATTAATATTTACATTTTGTGAGGTATTTATCGCAATTTGAGACATATTTTTTATTATTTTAGCCTTAACAATTATGAGAGAAGTTTATTTCATTAAACAAAATAAAGAAAAATGGTTGGGAATCGAACAGGTTATTCAAGGGAAAATAAAAAAAAATCCTGATGACCTGTCTTCACTGTATATAAACCTGATCAACGATCTTTCTTTTGCCCAGACTTATTATCCCAAAAGCAATACTACCGTTTATCTGAATCATTTATCTGCCCAGATTTTTCAGAAGATCTATAAAACAAAAAGGGTGGAGGAGAACAGGCTGGTATATTTTTTCAAAACGGAAGTTCCGCTGCTGATGTATCAGTACCGGAGATATCTGATGTATGCGTTTCTCTTTTTCATTTTATTTACCTCAATAGGAGTACTTTCTGCTGTTTATGATAAAAGCTTTGTGAATATTATCCTGGGTGAAGGATATGTTAATGAAACTGTTGAAAACATTAAAAACAATAACGCTGTAGGGGTTTATCAGAGCGGAAGTACCTGGGGAAGTACGATCGGGATTATTTTTAATAATATTCAGGTAGGAGCGAAGTTGTACATTTACGGCATTGCCGGAGGAGTGGGAACATTATTCGCTTTGCTTTCCAACAGTGTGATGCTGGGGGCTTTTCAATATTTTTTCTATGATTATGGTGCATTGAAAGAGAGTGCAAGAGGAATATGGCTTCATGGAGTCTTTGAAATTTTTGCCATGGTGGTGGAAGCCATGTGCGGATTGATCCTGGGAGCTTCTATCTTATTTCCGAGAACGTTTTCGAGATTTAATTCTTTTAAAAAAGGATTTAAAGATTCATTTAAAATATTTTTGAGTACGGTTCCTTTCACCATTTGTGCAGGGATTATAGAAGGTTACGTTACAAGGCATGCTTTGAAGATGCCTTTGTTTTTAAATTTGATCATTATTTTAGGCTCACTGGTAATTGTCGGATTCTACTATTTTGTATATCCGTCAGTTGTCTATAAAAAAACTAATAAACACATTCATGATGCAATTTTATAAAAAAAGAGATTTTGGAACTTTCATCAGTGACAGTTTCAATTTTTTCAAATTATACGGGAAGAATTATTTTAAAAATTATATCCTGATCAATGGTTTGCTTTTGATTTTAATGGTAACTGTGGTGATTTTCGGGTATAAAGAGCTCTTTTCACAGATATTCGGATCCAATCTTGGAGGAGAAACCTATTATTTTGAACAGTATTTTGCAGAAAATTCCGGAATGCTGATTACAGTAGGATTACTGACTTTCCTGCTTTTTATGATTCTGATGATTGTCAATTATCTGTATCCAGTTTTTTACTTAAAAAGAATTGCACAGGGAGCAGAAAAAATAAAGACAGATGAAATTCTTGGCGACTTTAAAAACAATGCCGGTAGAATTGTAAAGCTGTGTCTGGGAATGATCTTTATTGTTACTCCGGCAATTTTATTCGTGGTAGGTTTTTCTTATATCCTGATTTTTATTATTATCGGGTTGTTTCTCATCCTGTTGCTTTATCCAACAATATTTAATTTTACTACCTTTCTGATGTATGATTATTTTAATTCGGACAGAGGCTTCTGGGGAAGTCTGAGTTATTCTTTGCGTTCTCAGTTTTCTTACCCGCATGGAAGTGAAAAATCTCCGTTCTGGAAATATTGGGGATCTGCCTTTGTAATGTTTATTATCATTTACATGGCAACATCTATATTCACATTTATCCCGATGATGTTTTTTTACGGATCGCTTCTTACCTCTACACCGGACGGAAATTTTGAACAGAATCCTTTTACCGGAACTGCCGGAATCATTTTTTTTGTATTCTACGGAGTTTCCATGTTGCTTTCATTTTTTCTATCTAATCTGATGTATGTGAATGCGGGATTAATGTATTATGACAGCAGAACAGATCTTCACCAGAAAGTAGAATTGGCAGAAATAGATACGATTGGAATCAATGAATAAAATTCTTTTTTTCATACTGTTTTTTTTCTCTCTTGGGCTGGTTCAGGCTCAGGATGATGCTCCGGTTTCTGATGATCTGGCAGATTCATTATATACAACCGGACATTACAGGAATATGCTTCGTGCAGATTCTGTACTGATGAAATATCCGGTATCGGAGAATGAGGTGTACCCCAAAACATTCAAAGAAAACATTCCGTCCAGATATAAAGGAAATGAATTTGATTACTCCGTTTCAAAACCGAGAGAATCTTTCTTTCAAAAACTGATGCGGAAGATTAATCAGATTATACAGGGAATCTTTGGAGATACAGCACTCAATAAGTCGGCGGAACTTACGACTGTTCTTATTCGTCTCTTTGCCATTATTCTTGTTGGGTTTCTGCTTTATTTCATCATCAGATATATCATGGGCAAAGACGGAAATTTTATTTTTGGTAAAAAGAATAAAAAACTGGAGCTTAATGTGCAGGAGCTTCATGAAAATATCCACGAAATTAATTTTCCTGAAAGTATCGCAAAATTTGAACTTGCAGGAGATTACCGTTCTGCAGTTCGTTACCAATTCCTGTTTATCTTAAAAAAGCTGAGTGACAAGAAACTGATTAATTGGAATCCTGAAAAAACAAATAAGGACTATGCCGCAGAGCTAAAAGCTCCTCATCTGAAAAATGACTTCTCTAATCTGTCTTATATTTTTGATTATGTCTGGTACGGAGAGTTCAATATTGAAGAAGAAAGCTACCAGAAATTTAAAAATCAGTATCAGGCATTTAAACCATAACAATAATAACCATGAATAAAACTTTCAAAACATATGCTGTAATTTTCGTCATTGTGATGATTGTTCTGGCATTGCTTGAAGTTAACAAAAAAGAAACAACAGACTGGCGGAAGAATTTTGATATCAATGAAAAGTCTCCCTTTGGATTGTTTGTTTTTAATAATGAAGCTAAAGATCTTTTTAAAAATAATCTGAAAAAAATTGAGCAGATCCCCTACGAATACTACAGCCAGCATAAAAAGTCCCCTCACAATATTGTAGTTATTGAAAATAATATTGACAGAGAGTCCTGGAATAAAATTCTGACTCAGGTATCTGAAGGCTCAGACGCATTTCTGATGGTGACGCGTATGCCTAAAGAAATTTCAGACAGCATTGGATATTATGATTCTGAAATCTCTTTTGAAGAAGAAAATGTATTGAAACTTACCGATAAAAAATTTCAGAATGATTTCATTAAGCTGGATAAATTCCCATCGGGTAGAGGGTTTTCATTCATTAAACCCAGAGTGGAAGTACTGGGAAAAACGGTAGAAAGAAAGAATACAGATCAGGCGAACTTTATTAAGGTGAAGTTTGGTAGGGGATACATCTATGCGCATGCGGAACCACTTTTTCTGACGAATTATTATCTTCTGAAACCCGGAAATGTAAAATACGCTCAGGACGTGTTTTCATATCTTCAGGATAGGGAAACCCTATGGTTTGTCTCAAACAAAAGCTCTGAATCACGGTTTTTTATGAGATTTATATTGTCAAATCCGGCTTTAAAATATGCTTGGTGGATATTTTTAGGAGGCTTGATTCTTTTTATCTTCTTTAATGCAAAAAGAAAACAAAGAATAGTCCCTGTAACGGAACCATTGAGAAATACTTCCCTTGATTTTGTGAAAAGCATTGGAAATCTGTATCTTCAGGAAGGCGATTTTCATGATATGATGGCCAAGAAAGCTCAGTACTTTCTGAACAAAGTGAGAATGGATCTGTTAATAGATACCCAGCATTTAGATGAAGAATTTGCAAAAAAATTACATTTGAAAACCGGGAAAACCATGGAAATGATCAATGAAGCTATGGCACTTATCAAAAAAGCTCAGGATCCTTACGCCAGCGTAATGAAAGAAGATCTTACAAGGATCAATAAGCTCCTTGATGAAATACTTAAATAATATAACAATAGAATAACCTAACCATATAAAAGTTTTCAATGCTAAAATCTAAGCTCGTTAGTATAAATTTAATTGTAGATAAGCATTGTTAAACAGACAAATTAAAATTATTATGGAAAACTTTGATAACCCCAATATAGAAAACCAAAGCGCTATCAATCTTAATAAACAGGAAGAGCAGTTTCAGTCGAGAATCGATATGATAGAACTTCGTGCAAGTCTGGAGAAAGTAAAATCTGAGATCGGAAAAGTGATCGTAGGACAGGAGAAGATGATTGAACATCTTTTGGCCGCATTACTTTCCAACGGCCACGTTCTTATTGAAGGAGTTCCGGGAGTAGCGAAAACAATCACTGCAAAATTATTAGCCAAAACCATAGACGTGGGTTTCAGCAGAATCCAGTTTACACCGGATCTTATGCCTTCTGATATTTTGGGAACATCCGTATTCAATGTGAAAAACTCAGAATTTGAATTTAAAAAAGGACCTGTCTTCTCCAATTTCATCCTGATTGATGAAATCAACAGATCGCCGGCAAAAACACAGTCTGCATTATTTGAAGTTATGGAAGAAAGACAGATCACAATGGATGGAACACGTTATACTCTGGAAGAGCCTTTCCTGGTGATCGCTACTCAAAATCCGATCGAACATGAAGGAACGTATAGACTTCCGGAAGCGCAGCTGGACCGTTTTCTATTCAAAATCAATGTAGGATATCCTAATCTTGAACAGGAAATCGCGATCATTAAAAATCAGCACGAAAGTAAAAAAGAAGATAAAACAGAAGGAATCAACCGCGTTATTACAGCTGAACAATTGAAAAACTATCAGCATCTGGTAAAAGAAATCATTGTGGAAGCCCAATTGATGGAATATATTGCGAAAATTATCATCAATACAAGAGAAAACCAATTCTTATATTTAGGGGCTTCCCCAAGAGCTTCATTAGCACTTCTTACGGCATCAAAGGCATTTGCGGCATTACGAGGAAGAGATTTTGTAACTCCTGAAGATATTAAAGAAGCAAGCTACGCTGTTTTAAGGCACAGAGTAATCGTATCTCCGGAAAGAGAGATGGAAGGTCTTACCGCAGATGAAATTATCCGCCAGATTTTAGAAGGAATAGAAATACCGAGATAGGTTAGTAGAGAGAAGAGTTTGGATTATAATTTCTAAACCCTTTCATCTGCAACCTGCAACCCAACCCATGAAAAACTTATACATTAATACACGTTTCTTTTTTGCACTCATCGGAGTGGGGATTCTGTATGTCCTTGCATTTTTCTTTCCGGTACTGATGTGGGCTGCCCATATCGTACTTCTGCTATGTTTTCTGGCCGCAATGGTAGATTTTCTGTTGATTATTAATCAAAAAAATGCCTTACAGGTTCAAAGAATTCTGCCGGAAAAGCTTTCTAACGGAGATGAGAACTTTGTGAAAATTGATATTAAAAACAATTACAGCTTTACCATAACCACTAAAATTATTGATGAAATTCCGTTCCAGTTTCAGAAAAGAGATTTCTTGATTGAGAAGCAGATTGCGTCCGGAGCCAATACATTTTTTCAATATTCATTAGAACCCAAGGAAAGAGGAGAATATCATTTCGGAGGTTTGAATGTGTATGCATCTTCACCATTGGGATTCGTCTCCAAAAGATTTATTTTCCAGAAAGATGCCATGCTTCCTTCTTATCCATCTTTTATTCATCTCAGAAAATACGAGCTGATGGCCATTCAGAGTGAATTTTTGTTAGGCGGAATCAAGAGAGTGAGAAAACTGGGACATACCATGGAATTTGAACAGATCAAAGAATATGTACCAGGAGATGATATCAGAACGATCAACTGGAAAGCCACTTCCAAAACGAATCGTCTAATGGTTAACCAGTTTCAGGATGAAAAATCACAACGTATTTTTATGCTGATTGATAAAGGACGAACCATGAAAATGCCTTTCAACGGATTAAGCTTACTGGATTATTCCATCAATGCAACGATGGCATTATCACATATTATTTTAAGAAAAGGAGACCGGGCCGGAATGATGACATTTTCTAAAAAAGCGGAGAATAAAATTGCTGCTGATAATAAATCCGGACAGTTGAAGAAAATCTCTGAAGCTCTTTATAATATCAAAACAGATTTCTTCGAAAGTGATTTTAACCGTTTGTATCAGGACGTAAAATATTCCATCAATCAAAGAAGCTTGATTCTGCTTTTTACCAATTTTGAAACCCTGGACGGGCTGAACCGGCAGCTGAAGTATCTTCGCGGAATTGCTAAAAATCACTTGCTGGTAGTGATATTCTTCAAAAATTCAGAACTGCAGACGCTGATCAACAAAAATCCTGAAAGTACGCAGGAAATCTACGACGAAATCATTGCTGAAAAATTTGAGTTTGAAAAGAAACTGATCATCCAGGAACTCCGCAAATATGGAATCTATACAGTATATACCCTTCCTGAAAATTTGAATATCGATGTTATCAATAAATATCTGGAGATAAAAGCGAGAGGAATTTTATAACTTTGTAGAAGCAATAAGCAATAAATAATGAAAATTACACTTAACAGAATAAACGACGACTTTTTATTTGAATGTACCAACGCTCAGGGAAACTCCATTCTTTTGGATAATACTTCCCAGCCGGGAGCCAAAGGAGTTTCCCCGATGGAAAGTGTACTCATGGCTGTGGCAGGATGCAGCGGAATTGATGTAGTTTCTATTTTAAAGAAGCAGCGTCAGGAGATCAAAAGTTTTCAGGCAGAGGTAGAAGGAGAAAGAGTACAGGTAGAGGATGCAAAACCTTTTAAATCAATTACCGTTAAATTTCTTCTGGAAGGAGAAATTGATCCTAAAAAAGCACAAAAGGCTGCGGAACTTTCTTTTGAAAAATACTGTTCCGTATCCAAAACGTTGGAACCGAATGTAGAAATCGGATACGAAGTGTATCTGAACGGAGAAAAAATTTAATCTCTTACATAAAAGAGCAAAGAGGCTGTCTCAAAAGTCAAACAATCTGGCTTTTGTCATTCTGACGAAGGAAGAATATCATTGATAACCAAACATATGAGATTCTTCGCTACATTTCATTTCGTTCAGAATGACACTTTTGAGACAGCCTCTTTTTTATTACTCATTACCAATTACTCATTGCTTATTAAAAGGTGAGTCTTGGTTTTATCAGTTTCGCTACAGTGGCGGTCCATCCTGTTTGGTGGGAAGCCCCTACGCCACGGCCGTTATCTCCATGGAAATACTCAAAGAAGGTAATATAATCTCTGAAATGTTCATCATAATTGAATTTCGGATTCCCTCCATTGAAAGCCCTTTGCCCATGTTCATCCTTTAAAAATATAGAACAAAGTCTTTTGCTGATATTTTGAGCCACTTCATCAAGGTTTCTCTTGTCGCCGCTGCCTGTTGGAAGTTCTACTTTCAGGCTGTTTCCATAATAATAATGAAAACGTTGCAGACTTTCTACAATCAGAAAGTTGATAGGAAACCAAATGGGTCCGCGCCAGTTGCTGTTTCCGCCAAACATGCGGCTGTCACTTTCTGCCGGCGTGTAGTAGACCATGTTTTCCTTTCCATGTACTGAGAATACAAACGGATTTTCTTCGTATACCTTAGACATGGCACGGATTCCGTAAGAACTCAGGAACTCATTTTCATCAAGCATTCTGGTCAATACCTTTGTCAGTCTGTTTTTGCGGAGTATACTCATCAGGTGTTTTCTTCCCTGTCCTTCTTCGTCCCAGTGGGAAACCAGCTTGGTGAGTTCCGGCTTATTTTTTAAGATCCATTCCATTCTGGTCCTGAAATTCGGCATCTTTTCCAATAAATGATGATCTACAATTTCAACGGCAAACATAGGGATTAAACCTACAATACTTCTTAGTTTTAAAGAAACACTGTCTCCGTTTCCGAGCTGTAGTACATCATAGAAAAATCCGTCTTCTTCATTCCAGAGACCTTTTGTGCCTTCACCCAGATTTTCCATCGCTTCAGCGATATAAAGATAATGTTCAAAAAATTTGATCGCCATATCTTCGTACACCTTGTAATATTGGGCAAGTTCCATCGCAATACGCATCATATTCAGTGCATACATCGCCATCCAGCTTGTTCCGTCTGCCTGTTCCAGATGCTGGCCATCCTTTAGTTCCATATTCCGGTCAAAAGCTCCGATATTATCGAGACCAAGGAAACCGCCACCAAAAATATTTTTCCCTTTTTTATCCTTCCGGTTCACCCACCATGTGAAATTAAGCAGCAATTTCTGGAAGACTTTTTCTAAAAATAATAAATCCGGCTTTCCGTTATTTTTTTCATCAATTTTAAAAACCCGGAAGCATGACCATGCATGTACAGGAGGGTTCACATCACTCATATTCCATTCATAGGCAGGAAGCTGTCCGTTGGGATGCATGTACCATTCTTTTGTAAGCAGCAAAAGCTGTCCCTTGGCAAATTCAGCATCAATGATGGAAAAAGGAACACAGTGAAATGCCAGATCCCATGTTGCATACCATGGATATTCCCATTTATCAGGCATAGAAATAATATCCTTATTATGGAGATGATTCCATTCTGTATTTCTTACATATTCGTTGAAATTTCTTGGTGCTTCAAAGTTGGGATCACCTTTCAGCCATTTTCCTATATTATAATGATAGAACTGTTTATTCCAGAGAAGTCCGGCAAAAGCCTGTCGCTGTACATTTCTTTCATCTTCGTTTACGGTGTCATTCTGAATTTCTTTATAAAATTCCTCAGCTTCAGCCTGCCGCGTATTGAAAATGGCATCAAAGTTTTCAAAAGGCTCATCGGTCTCTTCAGGGCATAATCTGAATTCAAAAACTTTTGATTCTCCGGCTCCGATAAGCTCATCAATCAGAAAAGAGGCTTTTGTTCCCCGCTTTTCGGGATTTACTGTATTCGTTTTATCAGTAATGAAATTATTGATTCCGTCTTTGAAATACATATTTTCAGGAGCAGGAGCTCCGTAAAGTTTAGACGTATTGGTTTCATTATCACAAAATACACTTTCTGCGTTTAAATTCCTGGAATAGAATTTCTTGATCGAAATGCTGTCATGTCCAATGTTAATACTTCCGTCGGGAGATGCATTGATTTCTCCCTTATACGTATTGTATCCCCATTTCCAGTTGTTTCTGAACCATACAGTCGGAGCTACCAGAATAGGAGCTTCATGCTGACTTCGGTTGCATACTGTTATTCTGGCAAGAATATCATTGTGATCGGCTTTACAGTATTCAATGAAAATATCAAAATATTCATCATTATCGAAAATTCCGGTATCGAAAATCTCATATTCCGGTTGCTTTTTGCTGCGTCTTCCGTTTTCTGCAACAAGCTCATCGTAAGGAAATTCATTAATTGGATATTTATACACCATTTTCATATAGCTGTGAGTAGGCGTATTATCCAGATAATAAAAGATTTCTTTGATGTCTTCCCCATGGTTCCCCTGAGGATTGCTCAATCCGAAGAACCGTTCTTTTACCATTTTGTCCTTCTTGTTCCAGAACGAAAGAGCAAAACACAAAAGCTGCTTTACGTCAGAAATACCGGCAATGCCTTCTTCACCCCAGCGGTAGGCATAGCTTTCGGCATTATTATGATTGGTAAAGTTCCAGGCATTCCCGTTCGGGCTATAATCTTCGCGTACATTTCCCCACTGCCGGTTACTTACATAAGGTCCCCAGTTTTTCCATTTGATATCTTGTAATCTATCTTTTTCGGCGGTCATATCTCATCATTTTTCCACACGAAGTTAGTTTTTTTGACAAGTAATTCCAATTTTTTTCATCTGAATAATTATTAATATAGTCTTGAAATGCTTGTGTTTAAGGGCTTTTTTAAATATTAAAATAATTTTTTTTTGAAATTAAAAGAAAAGAACTACCTTTGCATCATTCGTTCATTCAAATATTGAAAATGTTATCAAGAAAGGTTGAGGGATTAGACCCTATGAAACCTTAGCAACCCTTTGTGCAAGCAAAGAAGGTGCTACGTTCTACCAAAGTATTTTGGACAGATAACTTACTGAAGTTCTTTTCAGCCATTTCCTGTGGCATTTTCAATTGTATTAAAATTTAATAGAATTGAAAACAGAACTAAACTATATTAATCTTTCGTATCAAACAAATTCCCAAAAGGAATACCATATCCCGTTAAGCTATCAGCTTTTTGGGAAAGATCTGTTTACAGCCCCTGTCATTTTAATCAACCACGCCCTTACCGGAAACTCAAATGTATCCGGAGATAAAGGCTGGTGGAAACAGCTGGTAGGAGAAAACCAGATTGTTGATACTGATCAATACACTGTTCTGTGTTTCAATATACCCGGAAACGGATATGACGATTTTTTAATTGAAGACTATGAAGACTTCACCCCTTCAGATATCGCCGCAATATTTCTGAAAGGACTTGAAGCTTTACATATCAAAAATTTATATGCCATTATCGGAGGCTCTCTGGGAGGAGGGATTGCCTGGGAAATGCTTGCCAAGCAGCCGGATCTCGCAGAAATATTTATTCCCATAGCCTGTGATTACAGAACACACGACTGGCTTCATGCGCAGTGTCTGGTTCAGAAATTTTTATTGAATGATAAAGAAGAACCATTACAGAAAGCGAGAATTCATGCCATGCTGTGTTACAGAACTCCACAGTCACTCAATGACAGATTTCAAAACCAATATAATCAGGAAAAACAACGCCTGGAATCAGAAGACTGGTTGGTTTATCATGGTAATGCACTGAACGAAAGGTTTAGTTTAAAAGCATACAAGCTGATGAATCATCTCTTAATGAATATAAACGTTGCTGAAGAAGCACTGGAGAACATACAGGCACGAATGCACATGATCTCCGTAGATACAGACTTATTCTTCCCGGCTTCTGAAATCCGGATGTGTTTTGAAAACTTAATAGAGAAAAATAAGGATGTTTCTTATCACGAGATCCAATCTATACACGGGCATGATGCCTTCCTAATGGAATATAAACAATTAAATAATATCATTAAAAACATTTTACAGAAGTAATGAAAAATGCTAACGAAATAAAATTTTTGAAGAACAGATCAATCGTCAAATTTGAAGGAGAAGATTTCCTGGGAGAAATCGGGATTGACGGACGTATTTTTAAAGCGCTTACTTTAGCGCGCATCAGTGTAGGTGTAATTTCTCAGCAGGCCGTAGAAAACGGAATTTCTATTCTGGTTCACGCCAATGATGCAGAAAAAGCAGTAGCCTGTCTTATTGATGAATTTGAAGAAGAAAGAAAATCAGGAAAAGTTTCCCAGATCTATAGTATCAATAATGTTTCTGTGATTGGTTTTGTAGCAGAAGATTTTAATAAGGTCTTTGCAGAACTGGCAAGAAACAATGTTTTCCCATTGCTTTTAAATCAGGTGGCAGGAGAAAACAGAGTCAATATCGTAGTGACTTCTTCACAGGATGAAAAAACAAAAAATATCATAGAATCTGAAATTTTCAAAAAGCCAAAGACAGTTCATCTGGCTATCATTGGTCACGGAAACGTAGGAAAAACCCTGATAGAACAAGTGCTTGAATCAGCAGAAGAAATTAAAAAACGTAAAAAAATTGATCTTAAAGTAGTCGCAGTAGCCAACTCTAAGAAAATTGCCTTCAACAAAAAAGGATTTGATGCCAATTGGAAAGATGAGGTTTTAACCGCAGAACATCCATCGAACGTAGAAGAACTGATTAATTTCTCGAACGAAAATCAACTGGAAAACCTGATCGTTGTAGATAACACAGCCAGCAAAGATTTTGTTAAAAACTATCATGCTTTGGCAGAAAACGGATTTGATCTCGTTTCTTCCAACAAAATTTTTAATACGCTTCCCATTGAGGAATACAGAAAACTAAGATATACGTTGAGCAAAAACAACAGACGTTATCTGTATGAAACCAATGTTGGTGCAGGTCTTCCGTTAATTGACACCATCAAATTATTACACCTTTCAGGAGAGAATATTACAAGAATTAAAGGCGTATTCTCAGGAACATTGAGCTATGTTTTTAATAATTTTTCTTTAAGAGATGATAAATTTTCAACCATCATCAACGAAGCTCTTGAAAAAGGATACACAGAACCGGATCCAAGAGAAGACTTATCAGGAAATGATGTAGCCAGAAAACTATTGATTCTTGCGAGAGAATTAGACTTAATCAATGAATTCGGAGATATCAATATCCAAAATCTGGTTCCGGAAAGCTTATTGGAGGTTTCAAAATCAGAATTCCTTTCAAGACTGGAAGAACTGGATGATGAATACCAGAAGATAAAAGAAAATCAGGAACCTGGACACGTATTGAGATATGTAGGTGATCTGCACGGTGATCTGCAGACAGATAAAGGCGAGTTGGATGTGAAACTGATTTCAGTTCCTGCAACTTCCGCTTTAGGTCAGTTAAAAGGTTCAGATTCAATCTTTGAAATTTATACAGAAAGTTACGGAGAAAATCCAATTGTTATCATGGGAGCCGGAGCCGGAGCACAGGTAACGGCAAGAGGTGTATTCGGGGATATTTTAAGAGTAAGTGAAACAAAATAATATTTAATGTAACAATCTAATAATGTATCAGTTTACCAATAATTGGTGTCGTTATTCTGAGCAAAGCGAAGATTTTAATTGGTACATTGTCAGACTGCTATATTGGTAAATTAATTAAAACTATATGGAAAATTTTGAAACATCAGCAATAAGAACCCAGACGGAAAGATCTCAGTTTGATGAGCATTCTACACCATTATATCTTACTTCCAGTTTTATATTTCAGGATGCGGAAGATATGAGAGCCAGCTTTGCTGAAGAAAAACCTAAAAACCTATACAGCCGTTTCTCTAATCCCAACGTAACAGAGTTTACAGATAAAATTGCTAAAATGGAAGGCGCAGAAGCAGGATATGCCTTTGCAACGGGGATGGCTGCCATCTATTCTACATTTGCCGCATTGCTGAATGCCGGAGATCATATTGTAAGCTGTCAGTCTGTATTCGGGTCTACGCATACTTTGTTTACCAAGTATTTCCCGAAATGGAATATTGAAACCTCTTATTTCAAAGCTGGAGATGCGGAAAATGTTGAACAATACATTAAGCCCAATACAAAGATCTTATATCTTGAAACACCTACCAATCCGGCTATTGAAATTCTGGATCTTGAGTTTTTCGGACAGATCGCTAAAAAGCATAATCTTATTTTTATTGTAGATAACTGTTTTGCAACACCTTATCTTCAGCAACCAATCAAATACGGTGCAGATATTGTGGTACACTCAGCTACGAAACTGATTGACGGGCAGGGAAGAGTTTTAGGAGGAATAGCTGTAGGAAAAGAAGACCTGATCAGAGAAATTTATCTTTTCGCAAGAAATACAGGACCTGCATTATCTCCTTTTAATGCGTGGGTATTATCCAAAAGTTTAGAAACATTGGCAATCCGTGTAGAAAAACACTGTGAAAATGCTTTGAAGGTGGCCGAATTTTTAGAAAGCCATCCTAATGTGGAATTAGTAAAATATCCATTCCTGAAATCCCATCCAAATTATGAAGTAGCCAAAAAGCAGATGAAGCTGGGAGGAAACATTGTAGCATTTGAAATAAAAGGAGGAATAGAAGGCGGAAGAAACTTTTTAGATAAGATACAAATGTGTTCGCTGTCTGCCAACTTAGGTGATACAAGAACGATCGTTACGCATCCGGCATCCACTACGCACTCCAAGCTTTCTGACGAAGAAAGAAATGAAGTAGGGATTACTGCAGGGTTGGTTCGTTGCTCAGTAGGGCTGGAAAATGTGGAGGATGTCATTGCAGATTTGAAGCAGGCTTTAGATTAGTTAATTGTTAACAGTTTATAAGAACTCAATGAATAGAGATTACACAGAATTAGCAATTTGGAGAGAAGGAAGAAAGTTGGTGCATTTAACTTATGCCCTTACTGCAAATTTTCCTAGAAAAGAGCTATTGGCTTTAACGGTTCCAATAAGAAGAATGGCAACTTCAGTTTCGTTGAATATAACGGAAGGAAGTAGAAGAGAGGCTTCTGAAGATACTTTACAGTTTCTGCATATTGCTGGAAAATCTCTCTGTAAACTGGAAACTCAATTCCATTTTGCTTCAGACCGGCATTATATTTCTAAAGAAGATTTTGAAATCATCAATAAACAAATCCTCTTATGCAAAAAACTGGTCAGCGGATTTATAAACTATTACAAATTGATAGAAAATGAAAAATTCAGAACGATTATATAAAGCGCTATCCGAAAGAATTTTGATTCTTGACGGTGCCATGGGAACCATGCTTCAGAGATACAAATTTGAAGAAGAAGACTATCGCGGGGAGCGTTTTAAAGACTGGGAACATCCTGTAAAAGGAAATAATGACCTGCTTTCTCTGACGCAGCCTCAGGCGATTGAAGAAGTTCACAAAAAATACCTGGAAGCAGGAGCAGACATCATTGAAACCAATACCTTTTCAGGAACTACCATTGCAATGGCAGATTATCATATGGAAGAACTGGTATATGAACTGAACTATGAGTCAGCAAAAATTGCCAGAAAAGCCTGTGATGAGTATACCGCGAAAAATCCGGACAAACCGAGATTCGTAGCCGGATCTATAGGACCAACAAACAGAACAGCTAGTTTAAGCCCTGACGTTAATGATCCAGGATACAGAGCCATCACTTTTGAAGAACTGAGAGTGGCATACAAACAGCAGTGTGAAGCTTTGCTGGACGGAGGTTCAGATATCCTTCTGGTAGAAACCATCTTTGATACCCTGAATGCAAAAGCTGCCTTATTTGCGATTGATGAATTACAGGACGAAAGAGGAATAAAAATTCCAATCATGGTTTCAGGAACGATTACGGATGCATCCGGAAGAACATTAAGTGGGCAGACGGCAGAAGCTTTCCTGATTTCGGTTTCCCACCTGAATTTATTAAGTGTAGGTTTCAACTGCGCGTTGGGAGCAGATCAGCTGACTCCTTATCTTGAAACACTGGCTCATAATTCAGAATTCTATGTCTCAGCATACCCGAATGCCGGTTTACCGAATGCCTTCGGAAAATATGATGAAACTCCCGAAGATATGGCAAGGCAGATCAAAGAATATGTGGAAAAAGGACTGATCAACATTATCGGAGGATGCTGCGGAACAACTCCGGAGCACATCAAAGCGATTGCTGACCTGGTAGATCAGTATTCACCAAGGAAAGCTGGGAATTTGCTAAAGAATATTATTTAGCATACGGGAAATTTTCAGTGACTGCAGCTTTTAAGCAAGCACAGGGATTTATTGAGGCAGAATGCCAATAACGCCTACTATATTTTAGAAGAATAAAATGAAGTATTTAAGATTATCAGGCCTTGAGCCTCTTATCATAACCCCGGAAAGTAATTTTATCAACGTTGGTGAAAGGACCAATGTTGCCGGTTCCAAAAAATTTTTAAGACTCATTAAAGAGGAGAAATTCTCTGAAGCATTAGATATTGCCCGCCATCAGGTAGAAGGAGGTGCCCAGATTCTGGATGTCAATTTTGATGATGGTTTGATTGATGGAAAAGCTTCCATGATCAAATTCCTGAACTTAATTGCCTCCGAACCGGATATCGCAAGAATCCCAATCATGGTAGACTCTTCCAAATGGGAAATCCTGGAAGCTGGTCTTCAGGTAGCTCAGGGAAAATGTGTCGTGAATTCTATCAGCTTAAAAGAAGGCGAGGAAGAATTTATAAAACATGCCAAAGCTATTAAAAGATATGGAGCAGCAGTCATTGTTATGGCATTTGATGAGGTAGGGCAGGCTGACAGTTTTGAACGAAGAATTGAAATTTCAAAACGTTCCTATGATATTTTGGTGAACCAGATTGGTTTTCCGGCAGAAGATATCATTTTCGACTTAAATATCTTTCCGGTAGCAACAGGAATGGATGAGCACAGAAGAAATGCCATCGACTTTATTGAAGCGACACGCTGGGTAAGACAAAATCTTCCTTATGCATCCGTAAGTGGAGGAGTGAGCAACGTCTCCTTCTCTTTCCGTGGAAATGATACCGTAAGAGAAGCCATGCACTCGGTATTCCTTTATCACGCCATTCAGGCAGGAATGAACATTGGTATTGTAAATCCTGCGATGCTGGAAGTGTATGATGAAATCAATAAAGAATTGCTGGAGCTGGTAGAAGATGTCATTCTGGATAAACGAGAAGATGCTACAGAAAGACTTCTCGATTATTCAGAAAAACACAAATCCGTTAAAAAAGAAAAAACAGAAGATCTGGAATGGCGAAACAATCCATTACAGGAAAGAATTACCCACGCTTTGGTAAAAGGGATTGATCGTTTTATCGAAGAAGATGTAGAAGAAGCAAGACAATTGGCTGCAAAACCGCTTCATGTGATCGAAATTAATCTGATGACCGGAATGGGAGTCGTAGGAGATTTATTCGGAAGCGGGAAAATGTTCTTACCTCAGGTAGTGAAATCTGCGAGAGTAATGAAAAAAGCAGTGGCCTATTTACAACCTTACATTGAAGCAGAAAAAGACGGCTCGAAACCTGCCAATGGAAAAATATTAATGGCAACAGTAAAAGGAGACGTTCATGATATCGGTAAAAATATTGTGAGTGTTGTTTTGGGTTGCAACAACTATGAAATCGTAGACCTCGGTGTGATGGTTCCCGCTGAAAAGATTATCCAGACCGCTATTGCAGAAAAAGTAGATGTTATTGGATTAAGCGGACTGATTACACCAAGCTTGGATGAAATGGTATACATCGCTTCAGAATTAGAAAGACAAAATTTAGATTTTCCTTTGCTGATAGGTGGTGCAACAACTTCAAAAGCACATACCGCAGTGAAAATCGATTTAAAATATAAAAACGCTGTCGTTCACGTAAATGATGCTTCCCGAGCTGTAAACGTAGTAAGTTCATTGTTGGGCGACAGGAATAAAGAATATGTTTCAGATTTAAAGAATGACTATTCCGATTTCAGAGAAAAGTTCCTGAACAGGCAGGTAGATAAAGATTATGTTTCCATTGAAGAAGCAAGAAAAAATAATTTTAAAATTGACTGGGAAAATGAAGAAATTTTCACACCAAATAATCTTGGAATAAAGGTAATAGAAAATCAGGATCTGAGAGAACTTCTTCCTTTTATCGACTGGTCTCCGTTCTTCAGAAGCTGGGATCTTCATGGGAAATACCCGAATATCTTAGAAGATGAGGTTGTAGGAGTTCAGGCAAAAGAACTGTTCAAAGATGCTCAGGTAATTCTGAAGAGAATTCTTGATGAGAAACTTTTAACAGCAAAAGCCATCTTCGGAATCTTTAAAGCCAATTCCAATGTATCTGATGATATCCTGATTTTTGATGAAAATAATAATGAACTGGCCAAGTTTTTAACCTTAAGACAGCAGGCTCAGAGATCAAAAGGCAAAGATTATCTGGCGCTAAGTGATTTCATCGCTCCTCAAAGTTCAGGTAAAACCGATTATGTAGGAGCATTTTGTGTGACCACAGGTTTCGGAACTGATGAATTGGCAGAAGAATATGAAAAAGCCAATGATGATTACAATGCCATCATGGTGAAAGCTCTGGCAGACCGTTTTGCAGAAGCCTATGCAGAATTTTTGCATAAAAAAGTACGAACAGAATATTGGGGATACGCCAATCAGGAAAACTTAAGCAACGAAGAGCTTATTGCCGAAAAATATAAAGGAATCCGTCCCGCCCCAGGTTATCCGGCTTGCCCTGATCATTTGGAAAAGAAAACCATCTGGGATCTATTAAAAGTAGAAGAAAATACAGGCGTTTTCCTTACAGAAAGCCTTGCCATGTTCCCAACAGCATCCGTTTCCGGATATTATTTCGGAAGCCCGCATGCCAAATATTTCGGATTAGGAAAAATTACAGAAGACCAGCTTGAAGATTATGCAGAAAGAAGAGATTGTAGCATTCAGGAAGCGAAAAAATGGTTATCACCCAATTTAGCAGATTAATATTGACATGAAGATAACAGAACACATTAAAAATGCAAATGGAAAAACTTTATTCTCCTTAGAAGTTGTTCCGCCACAGAAGGGAATCGGGATTGAAGATCTCTATACCAATATAGATCCTTTGATGGAATTTAAACCACCTTTCATTGATGTTACCACTTCAAGGGAAGAATATATTTATATAGATAAAGGAAATGGCCTGATGGAACGCCGTATTACAAGAATGCGCCCCGGAACACTGGGAATTTGTGCTGCAATCCAGCATAAATATAATGTGGACACAGTTCCACATCTTCTTTGCGGAGGTTTTACAAAAGAAGAAACAGAATATCTGCTGGTAGATTGTATGTACCTTGGGATAGACAATGTAATGGCTTTAAGGGGAGATGCCATGAAAGGACATCAGTATTTCGAACCGACTCAGGGAGGTCATGCCAGTGCGATGGATCTTGTGGAGCAGATTAATGATCTCGGAAGAGGGAAATACCTTCATAACGAAGAACAGGTATGTGATGAATTGAACAAATTCTGCATCGGGGTTGCCGGATATCCCGAAAAGCATATGGAAGCCCCTTCCATGAATTACGACCTGAAGTGGCTCAAACAAAAAGTAGATGCCGGAGCAGATTATATCGTAACCCAAATGTTTTTTGACAATAAAAAGTATATTGAATTCGTTCAGAAAGCAAGAGAAATAGGGATTACAGTTCCGATTATTCCGGGAATCAAACCTATTGCGACCAAGAAACACCTGAAAATCTTACCTCAGGTATTCAAAATAGATCTTCCCGAAGAACTGATCAATGAGGTAGAAAATGCGAAGAATAATGAAGCTGTAAAGCAGATCGGAGTAGAGTGGGCCATTGCTCAATGCAAAGAATTGCTGGATTTTGGAGTTCCTGTTCTGCACTTCTATTCAATGGGGAAAAGTGATAATATTAAAAAAGTAGCCGGTGAGCTATTCTAATAAAAGTACCAAAATGAAGGAACCCCTGTGAATTTCACAGGGGTTTATTTTTTTATTGATTTAAGAACTTAACCAGTTTGATGAGGTCTTCTTCTTTATTGATTTTAATATCATTAGATTTTACAAAATTTTCAATTGCATCCTTTTTTGCTGGAAAGGCCTCTGCG
The DNA here is from genome assembly GCF_003201365.1 of Chryseobacterium sp. CBTAP 102. Lineage (NCBI taxonomy): Bacteria > Pseudomonadati > Bacteroidota > Flavobacteriia > Flavobacteriales > Weeksellaceae > Chryseobacterium > Chryseobacterium sp. CBTAP 102. The sequence continues at coordinate 5,887 of NZ_QICX01000002.1, read as the reverse complement.
ATATCTTTTACTTTTTTTGGTTTTTTAATATACCCTGACTCTGTTTTGATATAATAAACAGGATCTAATGTTTTAAAAAAAGCTGCTTTATCAGTTGCATATGAATTGGCTGCAGGAATAGCATCTTGAAATTTAACCTTTACTTTTTTATAAAGCGGGATTTTACCATTAACTAATTCGAAAAAATATCCACTCAGGTCGTCATTAGTTTTTAATAATACCATCGTGCTTTTGGGCGATAAAATTTCAATTCTCGAAAACTGCTCTTCTTTAGGCAGTACTAATGGTTTGCCTTCTTTCTGAAATTCTACTTCATCCTTATAGCTATTGTATCTTACAGATACCTTTTCAAAGTTTTCAGCTACTTTAGCAAGATGGAATTCTGCATTGTAATAAGGAGAACCTGCTATTTCATCATACTTTAATGCTCTCCCAAAGTTTTCTGATCGTACTCCGAATACTGCGTGATCCCCTCCAAGGCTATTTACAGATATTGTACTTGAGTAGTTGGACGAGTAGTTGTTAGGTGTAAAGTCTTGTGCATATACAATGCATGAAGCAACCAGTAAGGTGCTTATAATTACTTTTCTCATTTTGTTAGTTTTGTTTAAAGTTTTCAAAAGTTATTTTCAAAAATACGACTATTATTCTTAAAATAATTAAATTTCATTAAAGTATTTAATTATAATATTTCATGTCTCTCAAATTCCTTATTCCTGTCAAACAAATACCGGTAAGTAGCCAGTTTTCGGGTAACAGTAGTATCAAGAGCCTCTGCAATTTTAATCATTTTTGGATTAAAGTCGCCAATCCACTGCAGCTCCGTAATCGTAAAATCCGTATGCTTTCTTAAATGCTGTGTTCCTTCCCAGATCATATACCCGTCAATCCCTTTCTTCTGCCATTCAGGGACCACACCGAAAACGAGACCCACCATTTTTTCATTCTTTTTAAAACGCTTTAGAAACAAAAATTTGAGCTTTTCAAAAATTCCTAACTTTCCATTCAGATATTTAGACCATTGGTTAACGTCAGGGATATTGATCCACATTGCAATCGGTTTCTCATTTTCATAAACAAACCATGAAATATGTTCATTGATGATAGGTTTCATCGTCTTGAACATTTTCAGAACTTTTGCCTCTTCCAAATGCTTCCCTTCCCCATGGGAAGCCCACGCTTTATTATAAACTTCTGTAAAGTCCTTTGCAAATTTCGGCAGATTATTCTTTTTTATAGGCTGAGCAGAAATGGCAGGATTTCTTCTGTTCTTTTCATGCGCAATGGTAAAGATCCTTGAAACTTCTGCAAAAACAGGTCTGGTAAAACAAAGCTGCTCAAAATAAATCTGAAATCCATAATTTTCAAAAAGATCCTTGTAATAAGGGAAGTTGTAATTCATTCCAAACAAAGGCTCTATAAAACCTTCAGTTAAAAGTCCCCAGAATTTATCCCGTTCCCCAAAATTGATAGGGCCGTCCATTGCCTCCATTCCTTTTTCCTGAAGCCGGTTTTTACAATAGTCAAAAATAAAATTGGCTGTTTCCTGATCATTAATACAGTCAAAAAAACCAATTCCTCCCGTAGGCTGCTTTTGCTCATAACATCCATTCACAAAAACAGCAACTTTCCCAACTGTTTTGTTATTTTTTTTAAACAAAAATCTCTCACATTCTCCGTTTTTAAAGAATTTGTTTTTTTCAGGGTCAAAAATCTCTTCAATATTTTTATTCAAAGGACGTATATAATTTTTGTCGTGTTGATAGAGGCGGGCAGGGAATTCCAGAAATTCCCTTTTTTGGAGTTGGTTTTGTACTTGTTCGACAATAATCATAGACTTTTTAATCAGAAATGGCTATAAAGGATAATGTTTTTCATCTCATTTGAAATAGAGAAAAAGATATTATCCGTATTTTTGCTGCAAATTAAATAAAAATGGTTGATTTTACTGATAACGACGATGATATTTTCACGGGAAAAGAACATACGCCTATAAGAAAAGATGCTTTTGATAAATCGCCACAGGAAAAAATTGAAAAAATTACTGAGCTTTTCGGCGAGATCATGGAAACGCTGGGCATGGATATGACAGATGATTCTCTGAAAGACTCTCCAAGACGTGTTGCCAAGATGTATGTGAATGAGATTTTCGGAGGACTTCTTCCGGAAAATAAGCCAGGAATTTCCACTTTCTCAAATAAATACAAGTACCGCCAGATGTTGGTGGAAAAAGATATCACGGTATACTCTTTCTGCGAACACCACTTTTTACCTATCATAGGAAGAGCGCATGTTGCTTATATTTCCAATGGAGAAGTAATAGGTCTTTCAAAAATTAACAGAATTGTGGATTATTATGCAAAAAGACCACAGGTTCAGGAAAGATTGACCATGCAGATTGTTGATGCCTTGAAAGAAGCTTTGGGAACAAAAGATGTAGCCTGTATCATTGATGCCAAACACCTTTGCGTCAACTGTAGAGGAATAAAAGATACAGCAAGTTCTACAATTACTGCGGAACTAAGTGGTATTTTCAGAACCAACCCTATTACAAGACAGGAATTCTTACATTACGTAGGAAGCCACGCAAAGCTTGATTATTAAATCATGAACTACCGGATTCTTAGAAATATTATCGATGCCGAGCTTCAGAGATTTCAAAACATCTCGGAAGAAGAGTGGTCATATAAAGATTCTCAGCAAAAATGGTCCAAAAAAGAAATTATTGGTCATCTTTGTGACAGCGCTTTTACAAATATCCGTAGATTTGTTGTGACACAATATAAAGAGAACGAAAATATTGTATACGACCAGAATTTTTGGGTAAAAGCTCAGAACTATCAGAATGTTCCTGTTTCAGATCTTATTGACCTGTGGAAGTCTTTGAACTATCAGATTGTTCACATCGTGGAAAATATTCCGGATGAAGCATTACAGAGAACCTGTGATACTACCAAAACAGAACCCAGGGTGTATACGTTGGAATTTATTATTAATGATTATGTAGACCATTTACAGCATCATTTAAAAGCGATTTAATTATGATAAAATTTAAAAAAGTTTCCGATAAAATCTTCATTGCAACAATTATTTGTTGTGACAGAATTATTTTTTAACTACTTTTTGAATCTTTAAAACTATTAAATCTTTTAACTTAAAAATAAATGCAATTAAAAATATATAACTCCCTTACAGCGGAAAAAGAAATATTTAAACCCATCTTAGAAGGAAATATCGGGATGTATGTCTGCGGACCTACCGTGTACAGCAATGTGCATTTAGGAAATGTAAGAACCTTCCTTTCCTTCGATTTTATCTACCGTACCCTGACTCATTTGGGGTATAAAGTAAGATATGTAAGAAATATTACCGATGCTGGACACCTTACCGATGATGGAAATGTAGATAACGACAGATTCGTAAAGCAGACCAGACTTGAAAAGCTGGAACCTATGGAAATTGTACAGAAGTACACTGTAGACTTCCACAAAGTACTGGATATGTTCAATCTGCTGCCACCCAACATCGAACCTACAGCAACAGGACATATTGTAGAGCAGATAGAATTAACGCAAAAACTGATTGAAAGAGGCTTTGCTTACGAAAGCAACGGCTCAGTATACTTTGATGTATTAGAATACAACAAAAGAGGACTGAACTATGGTGAACTTTCAAAACGTAATATAGAAGAGCTTTTCGCCAATACCAGAGACCTTGACGGACAGGGTGAAAAGAAAAACCCACAGGATTTTGCATTATGGAAAAAAGCATCCCCTGCTCACATCATGAGATGGAATTCCCCTTGGGGAGAAGGTTTCCCGGGATGGCATCTGGAATGTACTGCAATGAGTACAAAATATTTGGGTGAAACATTCGATATCCATGGAGGAGGAATGGACCTTAAATTCCCTCACCACGAATGTGAAATTGCACAAGGGAAAGCTTGCAACGATGCCGCACCGGTAAATTACTGGATGCACGCCAATATGCTGACGATGAATTCTCAGCGTATGAGCAAATCTACAGGGAACTATATCCTTCCAATGCAGTTGGTTACCGGAGATAATGACTTCTTTGAAAAACCTTTCCACCCTTCAATTGTACGTTTCTGCTTCCTGCAGGCGCACTACAGAAGCGTTCTGGATATTTCAAACGATGCCATGATGGCCAGTGAAAAAGGATTCATCAGATTAATGGAAGCAGTGAAAGTATTGAATTCTATTACTCCAGATGATTCAAAACAATCCGGTTTCAGCCTGAAAGAGTGGAAAAATAAAGCCTATGAAGCTTTAACAGACGATTTCAATTCACCAATACTGATTGCCCACCTGTTTGAAGCAGTGAAATACATCTTTGCTTTAAATGATGGTAAAGAAACAATCTCAACTGCAGATCTTGAAGATTTGAAAACTACACTCAATGCATTTATCTTTGACGTTCTGGGATTACAAACCGTGGAAGAGAATAACAATGAAAAGCTTGATCAGACCCTAAAAGTTTTGATCGAACTGAGAAATCAGGCAAGAAAATCCAAAAACTTTGAGCTTTCAGATCAGATCAGAGACAAATTGCTTGCAGAAGGTATCGAATTAAAAGACGGAAGAGACGGAACATCATACGTTCTGAACTAAAAAATATAACTTTGTTTTATCCCATTCCGTAGGAGTCCCTTATATACAGGACTCTTACGGAATGTTTTTTTACTCCCAGAAACACTCTCACTATTTCCTATTTCTTTTTTTATTCTTCCATCACCAGGCGTCTTACCCTCTTTTATCTTCAACCCTTTCACTCTCTTACTCTCCAACTTTTTTTTGGGAGCTTCATCCTGCTATCCATTTCTACTCCTCGCGCCATGGCTTTCCCACGCCCAAACCCACCGACTCTCGCACGCAAGCTGCGGGGTAACCATTTCTATCAGGGCTAGGGGAGGAGTTATAAATGATGGATGATGAATGTTGTGGGTTTCGGAGTAATGAGTAAGAATCCCTATTCCCATTGTGTCATTTTTGCATGAATCCCAACATCTTTACGAGAGCCCTTAAAGGAAGTAAGTGGTCAGGATAATATCTAAGACTTTTTTAGCAGTTAGTATTAGCCGTGTCCTGCAGAGCTGAGGCTAAGCATTTTAATTAATTATGGGTATAGGAGCTAAATCCTATTACTCTATATATAATATAAAAGCAAACATCTTATCTGTGTCCATCTGTGTCATCTGTGGTTCCTTATACCTATTCAATAGGAGTGGGCTAAAATCCTGAGCTTCGTCGAAGGAATCCCGTTTAGCAAAAAAGAACCCCTTAATTCAGGTTTAGCCAAAACCTATATATAGGTTATTAATTTAAAAAAGCTATTCTCATAATTCTACAGACCATATTTTGATCATTCGGCCCCAAAACCCCGCATCTTGCATCCGGAATCATCCCCTCTCACCCTCTCCAACGCTCCCACCCTCCAACCCACCCACCTGATCTTCCAAACAAATGTTTAAAATTTTTCACCCTGCTATCCAGATGTTTAGGTTTAAATATTAATAAACGGTAAAATTTATGTTAACTAAACTTGTTTTGCTTTGTAATAAGTTATTATCTTTGCCCCACTGAAAACGAGAGATAATCAGTAGCGCAGAAGAGCCTTTAGGTGGGCAGAAACGATATTACTTCCAAAAGAGACGGGCGAAAAAAAACTTTACAATTTTTTGAGAAAAAAGTTGTCAGTTTAAAAATAGTTAGTATCTTTGCAGTCCCAATTATAGGGAGCGCAGGAGTATAGAGATTGAGGGTTTGAGAAGAGTTAAGGTTACTTAAAAAACTTTAAAATTTTCTTCAGAAACATTTGGTCATTAAAAAATAAAGTTTTACTTTTGCACTCGCAAATACGGAGCGAC